>CAYJHH010000011.1:0-33686 GCA_964369995.1 uncultured Desulfovibrionaceae bacterium | reverse complement strand
CCAGCACACTTAAGGAGGTCACATCGGCAGGGGTGATACCTATTTCATCAAAACGCTTGCGATAAAAGGGAACATTGGCGTGTAAACGACGGCAAAGGTCTTGGAGACGACGAAGTTGAAGAGCTTCAATTTCTTCGCGAGGCATGGTTTCTTTTTCGATATTAAATATCACGGCAAACTCCTTATGGCATGAAAACAAGATGGGCTTTATGAAAAAGCCTTTGAAAAATTGCCGTATTTTGTGGAAAAGGTCAAGCGATGAACAGTCAATCCTCACACATCATGGCATTTTTATCTTACCTTACCCTTGTCTTGCGTTTTCACATGCGTTCAGCCTTGCCCTCTGGTTCTTTGTATGACTTTACAAGAAAAATAAAGTAAGGTATTTAGCTATACCCCCCTATCTCTTTTTGCACCTTGGGAGCGTTTCATGTCACAAGCAGCAGCAACTGGCAGCCCTAACCATGTGGCTGCTACCATCTCGCAAAGTAGCGGCCCTGTTACTGTGGAACGTCACGGTAGCATCATTGAGCTAGGCCTTGGGGATGCTGTCTATGCCAGTGACACCATTAAAACTGGTAAACATAGCGTGGAACTTTCCTTCATTGATGGAGCCAAAGCAAGCCTTGGCCCCGGTTCCGTCATGTCATTGCAAGAATTCTCTTATAATCCTCACAATGAAGCTGAATCGTCCTTTGTGCTTAACCTAGCTGCAGGCGCCTTACGAGCTGTGAGCGGGCAAGTGGTGGAGCAAAATCCTGACGCCTTTAAAATCATTACCCCAAAGGCCACAGCAGGCATTCGCGGCACCGATCTTGCCATTGAGCTTGGTTCTGATGGCAGTGAAAGCTTTGTGCTTATTTCCATAGATCTTGGGCATACCCTGGTGGTGACTGCGCACAGTGGCGGGCAAGTGTCTTTATCTTTCAGCAATGAGGGAGCAATCATTCCTGCAGGAGAAAATGCCCCTATACCTAAGCAATTTAGCCAAGAAGAAGTGGAAGATATCATACAAGCGGTGGTAACGGCCCTAAGAGCCCTAGATTCCAGCACAGAGAGTTCTCATAATACGACTTTGTTACTGGAAGCAATAACAGCTGAAGGCATAGTGCAAGCCACATTGGGCGTTTTAAGCACAAACGAAGGTACACAAAGCCTTTCGCAAACTCTCAGCGCAGAAAATGTGGATAGCCTCATTGGCATGACAGAAACGGCCTTGGCGCCATCTACGCCACAAACAACAGAAACGTCCTTGGCGCCGCCACAAACAAATGACCCTGCCCCATTGCCATCTGTAGCCACCTCGGGCAATGAAAACTTTGCCGCCGATGGCATGACATTGGACGATGGTAAAAGCCATATTTTGGTATCACAAAACCTGACCATCACAGAAGATATGGTCACAAGTGAAGTTTTAATCTCCGGAGATACTTTTGATATTTCAAATGGCACAAGCGTTGTGGCCGGAAGCGATAACATCACCGCAAGGGCTATGAGCCAAGGGAGCATTACAGGTGACGCTTACTCCCTTCAATCCGAAAACGATACACTTATTGCCGGCAGTGATACCATTACGCTTGATTCCGTCAGTGGCTTTGCCAGTATTTTCGGAGATATTGTTTTGGCAGAAGTGGGTCAAGTCTCTTTTGGGCATGATAGCATTTCCATTAAGGGCAATGCTCTTTCTGTGGATATTTTTGGAGATACGGCCACCTCGCATGTAACTTCACAAGTATGGGGAAATGACCACATCATCATTATGGGTACCATGGATGGCGGCAATATTCATGCTGACGGCTATAATAGTGATCAAGGCGGCAATGATACTATATTTGTGTCAACCACCATTAACAATGCAAAAATCTACGGCAATGGCGGCGATGATTACATTACTGTGCAATCCTTACTGGGAGCAGGCTGTGTGGGCGGCGGTGGCGGCAATGACACCATCACAATACACACAGCCTTGGGCCACTCTGAGAGCAGCCGTGCTACCATAGATATGGAAGCGGGGCAAAACATCTTGAACGTAGAAAACTTAGACTCTAATTCAGCTATACTTTCTCAAGGTACAGCCACCATTACTGCCACCGTCGTCAGCACAGCCACAGACATCATGAACAGCCCCACGCAAACTGTTATGCCTCAAATTTCCTGTACCAACAGTGAGTATACCATATATTTGGATGTGCCGGATTCTGGAAACTACCATATCAACCTTGAAGACTTTGATACCAATACAGATGCACTTTATATTGATAATACGGCCTATACAGGCACGGCTACAGTAAATACGCAAGAAACGTTCACCCTGGCGGGCGCCACCCTCACCATCTATTTTTCTTAGGCGTCTGACCTTATCTTTGAAGAACACCTCTTACGCGCTGCCTATCTAAAATTCTTTTCAATACAAATGTACTTTTTTATTTTTCTCTCGGTGCATTACATATTGCGTAAAAGCAATATGGCTGCCCCCGTGCAGGCAATGCAACAGCCTAAAATAGAACCCCAAGATGGTAGGCGTTTTTCTATGATGGCGCTAATGACGGTGCAGGCTATGGGTTGCAAGCCAATGACCGTGGCCACGATGGCCGCAGGAGCAAAAAGCAAGGCGGCAGAAGCTAACCACACGCCCCCCACCGGCCCAAAAATACAGCCCAAAAGGAAAAATTTTATCAATTCAGGATGCGAAGAAAAATTACTCCAGGTGCTTTTTATATTATGCACATATGCAGCCATGAACCATATGGCAGCGCACCCGCCCACATTACGCAATAAGGTTAAGTACAAAGAGGTCATGCCCTCGTTAAGCGCTTCTTTGCTGGTAATGAAGGCTAAAGCCAAGCCCAAGGCCCCTGCAAGAGCTAAAGCAATGCCCATAAGCTCTTGCTTAAGTGTAGGCTTAGGAAGGCTTTGCGAAGGCGCACTGTGTTCGGTAAATACCACAAGCATAACACCGGCAGTGGCTATGACAATGCCCACCACCCCTTGAAAATTAATCACTTCATCCAGCAGAAAAAAGCTCAATATGGCTGTTAAACAAGAAGATAAAGAAGCACAAACTAAAGCCGTGCGCACGCCCACACGTAACACACTTTCATAAATACACCAGTCCGCCAAGGCCACGCCAAGCATGCCAGAAAAAATTGCCATAAAAAGTGTATAGCCACTGGCATGATGAAATTGCCCCATGACTAAACACAAAATGGCAAGCACCACCACCGCTAGGGGCTGGCGTAACATCATACATGAGTGCACCCCCAATGTTTTTGAAATATGAGGATGAATAATACTGGAAAGAGCCCAAGAAATAGCGGTCAAAAGACCTAAAAACGCACCAAAAGCAACCATATTATCCTCATAATTTCAAGAGTTTATGATGTTTATCTTGTCATACACATGAATATACTGGCACTATATACTTTTTTGTTATTTTTACAATAGAAAAGGGCGACACCAAGGTGTCGCCCTTTTTATAAATTATTTGTATTTTAACAAATTATTGCAATTTGTTTAATACACCTTCAGCCCATTCTTTACCGATATCGTTCATGATTTCAGGCCATACTTTTTCACGAGAAATTTTAGCAAAAGCGTCTAATTGCTCAGGAGTTAAGCGGATAATCTTGGTGCCGCCTTCAGCCAATTTGTTTTCATATTCGGTTTGAGCTTCAGCAACTACTTTCCAACGAGCTTGTTCGAAAGCTAAAGCAGCATCTTTCAATGCTTTTTGCTCTTCAGCGTCAAGGCTTTCGAACTTTTCGGTGTTGATGATCAAGTGCCATGCTTCAAAGTGCGTGTTCAAAGGAATGTAGAACTTGGTCACATCACGGAAAGCAGAATAGTAACCTTCAGCACCAGAACCCATGGCACCGTCCACTACGCCGGTTTGCAATGCTGCAAAAGCTTCGGAGTAAGGTAATGGTGCAGTTTGGTAACCAAAGTTGGTGGCCATAAGGTCCATGCTCTTCCAAGCAGGAATACGGATTTTGGACTTTTTGTTAGCGGTAGGATCGGTGGGGTTGGTGGGCTCTTTAGCAAAAGCTGCGCCGCCAAAGTAAGCAGGATAGGTAGCTAGCAAAGTAATACCTTGACCAGCAAACAATTCGCTTAAAGAGTTGCGTAAGTTAGAACCAGTTTTGAAGTTAGCTTCAGCTTGAGCCCAATCTTTTACAAGGTAGGGGAAGATCATAAGCATGAAACGCTTTTCAGCGCTGGTAGCAGTGGGCTGACAAGACATATCCACAGCGCCAATGCTTACACGTTCTTGTACCACAGTGTAGTCACCAAGAGCGTTGGCAGGGTATATTTTCATTTTTAATTTGCCATTGGTGCCTTTTTCCACATCGCCAGCAAATTTAATAAGATCGAGGTCAATGGGGGTACCTTGAGGGCGCACATGCGAAAGTTTCAAAGTTTCAGCATTGGCTTGGCCTAAAAGACATGCCACGATGGCACAAGCGGCCACACAAGTTTTGGAAAACATTTTCATCTTAGATTTCTCCAACAGGTTAAAGGTGATGCGTAATGCTATATTTATATCTTTGACTATGCCCTAATAGCCCAAAAGGCTAGGGATGTACAAAGATAATTCCGGCCAGAAGGAAACAAGGAAGCATGTAGGCACATAAGAGCACAACAAGAATGTCATGGCATAAGGCACAACTTCTGTAAAGGACGCGTTACCAATGCGCATGCCAAGATACAAGATACTGGCATAAGGAGGTGTTACACCGCCCATGGCTGTGTTTACACCAATAATGGCAGCAAAGTGTACGGGGCTAATGCCAAGAGCCGTCATAAGGGGCAGCAATAAAGGCGCAATAAGAATAATGGCCGTAATATCGTTTACCACCATGCCCACCAAGAATAACAATACGTTAATCAAGATAAGTAAGACTACTCTATTTTCTGTCACAGAGAAGATGGCTTTCACAATGGTTTGTGGAATATCTTCCATAACAAAAACCTGGCTAAGCATGAGGCTGAAAATGATCATAATCATGATGGAGCCCACAGCTGTGGCGGAAGATTCTGCACTGGAGAAGAAATTTTTAAGAGTAAGACCCTTATAAAAAAGTACGCCCACAGGAATGGAATATAATACTGCCACGGCGGCAGCTTCTGTGGGGGTCATAACACCGGCATAAATGCCGCCAAGAATAATGATGGGCATTAAAATAGCGGGCATGGCATTGCCGGAAGTACGTAAAGACTCACGGAAAAATTCTGGACGGGATTTTACTTCATCCAATATGAGGGGGAACTTGCGGCTCATGATAAAGTTAGCAACGGTTAATTGCAGCGCAATTAAGATACCAGGCCCTACAGTGGCTAAAAAGGAAGCCAAAATGGAGGTATCTGTCACCCAACCATAAATAATCATGGTTACGCTTGGCGGAATAAGCAAACCAAGCACAGAAGAGTTTACCACCAAAGCGGTAGCATAGCCACGAGGATAGCCTTTACGCACCATTTCAGGAATAAGTAAGGGACCTACAGCGGCAACACCGGTAAGACCGCTGCCAGAAATGGCGCCAATAAGTGTACAGGTAAAGATACTTACAGCGCCAAGACCGCCACGAATTCTACCCACAAAAATATTTACAAAGCTTAGTAAACTCTTGGCAATACCACTTTCACTCATGATGGCGCCAGCAAAAACAAAGAGAGGAATACACAGCAATACAGGGTTTGTTAGCTGACCAAAGCCCCATAGCATATTGCCTTTCATGGTAACATCGCCCACAAAGTACATGAACATAAGGCCGCCGCCAAAGCAATAAGGCAAAGGCACGCCAATGGAAAGCAATATTACCAGTACGGCCAAGGACATTACAGCTATTTCAATCATGACACCTCTCCTTGAGCCTCAGAATAATTAACGATTTTCATAACAGTTTTTATAAAATAAAACAGAGCGTAACAGCTCATTAATGCCATACCTATAAAGAGAGCAACTTCTGCTAAGTACATGGGAACATACAATGTGGGGCTTTCTTTCCATACGCGGCGGGCATAATTTTCATAATCCCAAGCCCAATAGGTGAGCCAAAGAGCCACAACGGAGCTACAGAAAAAGGCGCAAGCATTAAGAATAAGGCGCTGTTTGTCTGTCTTTAAAAATATTTCAAGAACGTTGGCTGTTATCTGCGTATTGGTACGCGAGGCATTAATACTGCCAATCATGTACAACCACAAAGTAGGATAAACGAGAATTTCTTCTAGGCCTGAAAAAGGAATTTGTAATACATAGCGAATAACAACTTGTGCAAATTGCATAATCGCCACGATACTGATTAAAATGGTGAGGGCATATTTAAAAAACACTGAAGTCCTCCACGGCTAACCATCAGACCATTAACGCTGCCTTTTTATAAAATCAGCGCCAATGGTCTTGGTATTAAAACAAATTAAATAAATTAGGGTTTTTCACCTGTTTCAACATAGGTCATAAATTGTTCGTAAGTAATGCCTCCAAGACCTAAGTTCTCGAAGTTACGTGCAGGGGGGAAGCTTTCTTTTGGTAAGAGCAACATACCTAGATTTACAATGGCTTCCATGTGAGGAGTTTTCACGCCCACAAGCTTACCAAGTTCAATCATGGGAATAAGACCCATGGGGATATCTTCGATGATATAACGTGTATCTAAACGCTTTTGACCAGCAATACCTTCATAAGAAGGGTTATTGTAGGTAGCTTCGCTCAAGGTTTTGGCATCTACACCGTAAGCAGATTTATACCACTGTACGATGTTATCCATTTTAATACCAAAAGCTGCACAAAGTTCCATGCGCTCTTGGTCAAGGCGTTCCATGAAGGCGCCAATGCTAGGAGTAAAGCCTTCTTTGTAGTATTCCCAATCATGGCGAGACTCAATAAGAGCTGCGCAAAGTACAGACGGGCCAGGTGAAGGCGCGCGTGAAAACTCTCCGCAAATTCCGTGAAAAAAGCGTGTGCATTATTTGCAACATTTGTATCAAAACAACAAAAATTCTAAGCGCAAAAAAAGCCCTTTTCAGGGCTCTAATAAAAAATGATTTACTTGTTTCATTTTCGATTTAAAGACAAACGTAGCAAAACATCATCTTCTGCCAGTTCTAAATCAGACAACATACAATCTTCTGCCGCTCGTTTAAAGATATGAGCCTCATCGCAAATAGGGCATATCCATCCCATATATTCATCATACCATACTTCGTTTCCAAGCCCTTTAACCTTTTCCACAAGTTCTTGTCTATCAGACTCTGTCATATAGTCCTCCTTCAAAGCACTCCTTACACATATCAACCGTAGTAATTTTACGCCTGGGCAATGCTTTCGTCATGTGCTCAGTCCAGTTCTTCCAACGTTTTTGACAAGCACACAGCACTAAAATAGCTCTTTCAGTGATGTCAAACTCTCCCCATTTGCAGCGATGCTTTTTTACCCCTTTCATGCCCCCCCCTTGCTCACAGCCCCGTTTAAAGCCTCAAGCACCACGCTCACCATGGCTTCTACATGTTCACGCTTTTTCTTACCCCTATGCACAAAAAAACATACGCTCTCATCTTTCCTATCCATAATCAGTAACTGCCCGCCGCTGGTTTTCTTCTCATAAAATCTTGGCTTGCTTTCCATAAGGTCTCCTAAAAAAAGACCCCGGATATACTGCCGGGGTTCAGTCAAGGGTCAGGTTCACCCTTATTTACGCCGTTACCTTAACACCCCAAAGCAATGGTGACTTTAGGGCTTACACGGTCGCGGTAATTAGGGGTTAAGCTTATCACTAAGCCCCTTGGCAGTAGAAAATTTCACTTTATTGGCCGCGGCAATAGTAATGGCCGCCCCGGTGCGCGGGTTACGTCCCTCTCGCTCTTGGCTTTTCTTCACGCTAAAGCTACCAAAGCCGCCAATGCTTACCTTGTCGCCATTTTCCAGCGCATCACCGATAAAATCAAAAAAATCCGTAAGCAAAGCGTCCACATTTTTCTTGTTGATAACTTCGCCGCCGCGATTTTCCACTATGGCATTCACTAAATCTTGCTTATTCATACTGTCCTCCTAAGCCAGCCCAACTCTAGCTGACCAAGCTTTTAAATGTTCAATCACCTTTGAAAGCTCACGTGCATTCAAATCATTCACCTTCACATCCATCTGCAGCATCTTCGCCACATACGCGTCCATGGCTGCCCACTCCTTGCGCTTAATTGCTCCCGCGTCATACAGCTTAAGCCACAGACTGCGCACATATTGTATCTGCTTTTGCTCAGCCTTTTGCCCAAAACCATCCCCGCGCATGCGCATCATCACGAGCGTCAGCTGCGCGTCCGTCATTTCGCGTAAGGAATCCTTCTTGGTGGCGCCAAGCAGATAGGCGCGGTATTCATCCTCACTAAGCCCAAGCGCTTTACGCCCGGCGTGAATAGCCTTAATAAGTCCGGTTCTCTCTGCCATGGCCGCCTCCTAAAAGTTTACAGTGCCGAAAAGTCGAGATCTAGGCGCTGATACTTACCCTGGCCATCCTTTTCAAAAATGCGCACATAGGGCTTGGTACTCATCACCTGTATGGAGTCTTGAATGGCCTGCACAGCCTTTTTCCAGCGTGCATCCTCAATTTGAATGCGCACAAGGGAGAGAATGCGCGAGGGGCTCACCTTACCGTCTCCGCTAATGGCAAAGGCGTTTTCGATAAGAGCCCGCACATTGGCATTGGACTCGCTTGTCCACTCATGCATGCACTCATACATAAGCTTTTGCGCCACCTGTAAGCGCTCATCAAATTCCACCTTATCCGCCATGGCAAGCTGCACTTTAAACTTACCGTCAAAGCTCGTCAGTTGCACATTGCCCTTTTCCCCGCCCCATTTCACATCATACTTTTCTGCGCTAAGCTCACAAAAAGCCCCAATTTCAGCCATATAATTCACCTTGGCAGCCTTCACCACCTCTTGTAATTCCTTGGCAGAGGTGACCATTTCCATAACAAGCGCGTCGCGCTCCTTATCCATCTCGCTCACAAGCTCAATTGGCACCAAATGCCCTTGCCCGTTTTGCATGTATCCTTCTGGTATAGCAGTCATCTTATTCCTCCTCAGAAAAGTGTTCATTGGCAAAATAATGCATTCTATCAATCTCCGCCGCCAAAAAAGCCCCGGCAATAATAAGCCTTTCCATGGGGCTGTGCTTGGCACGAAGGTCAAAAGCCACGGGGCTTTCTTCCTTAATTTCTGCATCAGAAACCACACCATCAGGCAGCATCATGCCCGCCACAATCTGCAAAAGGTCAGTATTTTGCTTATGATCCACCTCCGCCGTAAAGCCATACACTTCAATTTGCTTTTTACGCTCTCGCAATATTGCCGCCGCGCCATAGCCTGCGCTTTCAATGCCTTGGTTTTCAAAATGGGTATCGTGTTCCATGTCATATCTCCTTATATGCTGAGCACCACTTCGCGCGTCACCACCTCTTCTCCCGTAGAAGCGGCCAGTGTCAGCGCCTTATTGGCAAGATTGCCAAGAGCCAAGGGGTAGGTCTGCTTATGCCCATTATTACTAAGCATAAAAGCCAGAGCATCCGAGGCTTCCTTTGTCCAAATACCTTCACCGCCACCCACAGAGGCTAAACGGTGACGAATATAACCATCCACATCCACAAGGGGTTTTAGCTCCACCACTTGGCAGCGCTGCACCACCTCGCGGGTTTGCGCGTCATTCTCGCGCAATTTCTCGTGCAAAAGCTCCTGCTGACCAATCATTATAATGGAGAGCAAGCGGGTAAAGCCGTCCTCAATTTCAAAAAAGCGCTTAAGGTGCTTAATGGTATGGCGTGAGAGCGTATGCGCCTCCTCCAAAATAAGCACATGCCTGCCGCCGCTTCTGGCAGATTGCGTCAGCGCCTCCACACAAGCGCGCCCGCGTATCTCCGGGCTTTGCGGTATGCGCCGCCCCGGCGCCACCGTGGCAAGGATTGCCTCCATAATATGACTGGCACGCAATACCTGCCCCCTGTTGCCATTATCCTCAGAGCTCAGCACCTGCGGGTAAATGCACACCACATGCGGATATTCCTCAGCTAAACGCTCATGCAAATCCTTGCGAAGAGTGCTTTTTCCGGCGCCGGACTCTCCCACCACGGCAAGCAAGCCGCCAAAGGTAGCCGTATGCAGCATGGTCTCACGCACAAAAAGTAAATCCTTACTCAAATACACTTGGCGGCGGTCAAATACCTCGCCAAAAGGGTCAGCGCGAAGGCCAAAATGCTCCAGCACCCTTTGTGATAACGATTCTTTGCGTATAAGCATATCTTCATCTGTCCTTGTTTGTGGCATATATATGCCGTGCTCTTGGCAAAATGCCGTTATTTTATCCCACACATCGGGGCGTACATCCTTTCCCTTAAGCGCCGCATGCAAAGTAGAGTGGGCCAATCCCATAACCTCAGCCGCACGCCGCACCGAATACCCCGCCTCTTTAAGTTTCTCCTGCATCATGCCCCCTTAAAAGCCACTTGATTGCCCGTATACGCTTCCAATATTCTGGCCTCGCCGCTGTTAATGGCCTTGGCAAGTGCGTCCAGTTCCCCTTGAGGCACCCCTTCAGGGTGGCGCTGACGTAGCCACGCCATACGCGCCTTGGGGTCACTGTCCCACATCTGCCCGCAGCGCTCGCGCAGGATTTTTGCCGCCTTCATATGGCTAAACAAGTTCACCGGCGCCGCCACATCGCTTACCACCACCTCTCCCATACGGGGGAAATACGCCGCCTGCGGCCCCTTCACATCGGCAAAATGGTCAAGCTCTTGGTAGGGCTTAACCCCACGCTTTTTGGCCGTGGCCACGTCTTCTGCCGTGGCGGCGCCATAAGCCTTCAGCTCCATTTCTTCCAATTTACGCTCGCTCTTGGTCTTGGGCTTAGAAGCATAACTCTCACCAAGAACCGGCGCCGTGGCCGTAAAGCCGTATTCGTTCTTTTCTATGGGCTCTATGGTTTGGCACGCAGGCTCAGCCCCTTCGGCCCCCAATCCCGTAAACGTCACATCCACCGCCGGCGCCCGCCACAAATTCACCCTTACCTCCACCTTGGCCCCGGCAAAAATCCCCGGTATCAGCGCCACATCATACTCATGGCTGCCCCCAGTAGCCTTAGAACTATAAGATATGGTCAAAAAGTCCGTCACCACGCGGGTCTGAGTCTCCCCATAACCAAGCTCACGCAAAGCCTCAGGGCTCGCCGGTATGCGTAAATGCTCCGCAGCTATGGATGTCCACACCGCAAAGCGCGTTTTACGTGTGCGGCTATGCTTTTGCCTGGCACACACATGCACCCGCCAAAGGTCAGCTGCAGCTTGTATTTCCTCAAGGCTGACAAAAGAGGCAAAAGCCATGCGGCTCTCAAAACCACGCTCCACCAAATTTTGCGCCACCTCCACAGAGCCCGTGGCTCTGGCATTACCCGGCATATGTATAAGGTGTTCGATATTAAGCCGTGCGCAAAATCTAAACACCATACTGTTTTTGTGGCCACTACCTGCATCCGTGTACAAAACCTTGGGTATTCCATAAAAGGCATCCGCATCCCCCCGCTTTTGCATGGCAGCAATCAGCGCATCCAAAGCATTTTCTGCCCCTTCCGCCCCCATGCAATAGTGCACGTAAAAAGCCCCCGAGCAATGATCCACCACCACATAACGCCACACCCTTTGGCTACTTATCCTTTGCACATTATGCGGCTTATTCTTATTGTACAGCTTCTCATCCATCACCCCCATGCGCCCATTACCAAGGTAAAACAGCACGCAAAGCGAGGCATCCAGCTCCCACACATGGTTAGGGTGCTTGCTGCGCACCCGCACCGCCGTTTTGCCCACCTTCAATTGATCCGGATGCACCCCATACAGGCGCATAGCTCGAGAGAGCGCCTGCGCGCTGTGCATCACACCTTCCTTGGAGGTAATGCCATTGGCACTGAGGCGTTCCATACCGGCCTTCACCGTGGTCACACGCTTGCCCGTCTTACGCGCACCCATAACCACCAGCCCCGCCACCTGCTGCGCCACATCTTCCGGCACCGCCGTGGTGCCGGCATCCTTGCGCGCTTTACGCCCGCTATGCCAGCCCACGGCCGAAAGTTTACGGTATACCTGCATAACGCTCATGCCCATTTTATCCGCATAAGCCTGCACTATGGGCGTCTTTTGCCCGCGCGGCGCCGCATCAAGCTTAGCCCCAAGATCTTGCAAATACTTCAGCATACCGGCGTCCATACTAGTCCCCTTCGCTTTCCTCGTAATTATGGTCCATAATGGCCTCAAAACTCACATCAATGCCCGCATCTTCCATAAGCTTGCCCATCACAGCGCACAGCTCAGACATTTTTTCCGTCACCATGGCCACCACTTCATGGTCAGCATCCTCCCTGGCAGACTCTATAAGCTGCGTGGCAAGGCCAATAACCCTCGGCAAGCCCCCCACAAACAGCGTGCACTCCCGCCCAAGCTTTTCCAGCACATCACGGCGCAGCTCTATGCGCTGACTGGCCTTGGCATTATCCGGCAAAGCCTTAAGCTTACTGAGCTCCCGCTCAGCCTTATCCAGCTTATCCCGCGTTTTGGCGCTCACTTCCTTACTGGCTTCATAATTGGCCTTGGCCTCATCCAGCTCCTTGCGCATCTTGGCCTTAGCCTCATAAGCATCTTCTATAAGCCAGCGTAAATCATTGGGGTCGTCCGTCTTGGCAGCTTCCCCCAGCACCTCCTCACGGCTGGCCTCGTCCAATTTACGCAAGTTCCTCAGCTGCCTATAGCCAAGGCCGGCTTGCTCCGCACTGGCCATAAATTGCTCCCCAAACAGCGCCAAATTCTGCATATCTTCCTTGGCCTTGGAAAGCGACACCCCCGCCGCCGCGCACAAATCTGCAAAATTTTGCAAAGTCTTTATGCTGCCATCCGCCCCTTGCACCTGCACGCCCTTATAATCCCCGCTTTCATGCCGCTCCCTAAGCCAGCGTGTCTTGGCCACGGAGCTTATACTGGTAATGAATTCAAAAGCGCGGAACATACCCAGCCCTTGATGCAAGCCCATATGCTGCACTTGAAAAAGCGATTGCGAGGCCACAGCCTGCTGCGTACTAAGAGCCGCATGCGTTTCTGCCTCCATAATTTCTACGGTGGGGGATTCTTGCACAGCCGGCACATCCATAATTTCCAAATCTTGCATATATTCTCCTATATCTGGCGAGCTCTGGCTTGCACACCGAGCGTTATTTCATTTATTCTTTGCTGCGCTTGCCCCATCTGCTCCGTAAAGCGCAGCGCTATGCCATGCCACGTGGGGGAAAGCTTATAAAAATTATTTTCATCCCTGGTCACAAAGCCTTCTGTCAGCAGTATTTCTAGGTCACGGTACACATTGCTTTTATTCCACCCCGTGCCGTCCACCACCTCCGCCAAGGTGTAACCACGTATCACATCCCTTGCGAGAAAGAGGCATAAACGCAGCACCCGCACTCTGGCAGTCGGTTCCGTCTTGCCCGTCATATTAGGCCTCCGTGGTGGTAATGGGGCTTTTGCTGTATGCCTCCGCCTGCCCAGCTTGCCCCGCCTGCACCGCTAACAGCGCCATGCGCAATTTGCTAAGCCAGCGCCGCACATCCCCCGCCAATACCGGCGCCGCGCCTTCCGTCATAAGGCTCCCTTCATTAATGCAGTCCAGCCGCCCAAAGGCATGGCGGCTGTGCACAAGGGTTAAGAGCTCGTTTTGCACCTCCGTCACCGAGGCCGCAAATATGGCTAGCCGCTGCTCACAGGTCAGCACCACTTCGGCTTCCATAATGGGCGCTTCTGCCACCAAACCTTCTTGCGCCTCTTCCTGCGCAATTTCTTGCATATGCGCAGTTCGTTGGGCGCGCTCCAAATCCCGCATTTCGGCATTTTCCGCATAGTCACTGTAATGATACCCCTCAAAACACATACTCACACTCCTTGTAATAAACTTTCTAAAGCCTTGGTCACTCCTGCATGCTGCCTATGGCCATCCACCACATCCGTCACATACTGGCGGCTAAGCCCCGCCGCCCGGGCTAAAGCAGCTATGCTCACCCCATGCGCTTGCATAAGCGGCCTAAGCCCCGCGCGGCGCGGCGGCGCCAAATACAGCTGTGGCACGCCAATCTCCGCAAAAAAGGCCAGCACCTTGGGGCAGCGGCGGCTGCCATGCACCGTTTGCCCCACCGCCTTGGCAGATATACCAAGCCGGCGCGCTAAGCTGCTCTGGCTCTCGCCCGCCATGGCCAGGGCAGACTTGATATACTTTACCCGCTCCGCATTATGGGCATCTGCCAAGGGCTGCATGTTAAGCCTCCTGCACCATGGTAAGGGTAGAAACTTCTTTCATATGCCTTAGCGCAAGGCGCTGGCTGCACAAAGGGCAAAACACATAATGCCGGCTATACACAGCATTGCAACGCAGGCACACTTTGCTTGCCTTGCCCATAGGCTCGGCCTTCTTTTCTTCCACTATGCTGTCCACAAGGGCTTGTGCCTCGTCTTTTGCCACCTGCTTGACCATCTTTGGCGCCGCCGCTTCTCTGGCCAGGGCAAGCTTAGCCGCCACCGCATTAAGCGCCTTGGCAAAGGCTTTTTTTATGCCCTTTTCTTCTTCACTCAGCGCCACCACCACCGCGAGAAAGGGGCATGCATCGGCCTTTTGGCAGCTAAAGCACTTACCCTTTTTTTCCGCAAAAAAAGCCGTGGTAAAAGCCTCGGCATGGCCGCGCTCACGTATGTGATTGGCGTGAATAGCCGCATCAAAAATTCCCTTGGTCTTGGCAAAAAATATGGCAAACATCTGTGCATTATAATTCATGGTATTTCCCTCCCTATCCTTAAAGAGCTTTTATATTTTTACCGTCTATGCCTAATTTCGCTTCCAATATGGCAAGCATACTTTTAGCCTGCCTATGCCGATCTTGCCCTTGCGTGCCAAGCTCCGTATACTGCTCAAGCAGGCTAAGGTAGTGGTGCAGGGCAGCGGCCATCATCAAAGCTTCCCCGCGTGTGGCACCGTAAATAAAGAAAGGTAGCTTCTCCTGCATACGCTGCATATCCGCCGTGTTTTTATCCAAATGGTCTTCAAGGTCACGGCAATCACCCGCCACATGCAGCTTCAAATCTTCCATGTCGCTTTCAAACTGTTTTTTCAGCTTATACTCACGCTTATCCATGACCGTTTCAAAGCAGTGGTAAAACACGCCCACGCCCACAAGCATCACCAAAAAAGCCACCAAAAACGCCACCAAAAGCACTTCACCAAAAAGTATCATTTCCACTCCTTATACTCTTCACAATGTATGCAGGGCTTGCATTCCCCGCGTTTTCTATTTTGCTCACACGCTTTTAGGCTTATGCTTGCCCTAAGCCCCTTGCAGGGGTACACCTTGGGCAAATGTTCCTTGGCCTGTGTTACCTCTTCCATAAGCTCTGCATGCTCACGCATTTTATTAAGCTTAGATCCCAGAGCCTGCGCCTTTGGCCTTGGCTTATAGGCAAAGTTTGGCGGTCTCCCTTGCTTACCTGTACCTTTACCGTTTGGGTTACACTCCCCGCCGCCCACATAATCCATGGGCAAAGCATCAGCCATACTGCCCATATCTCCCCATACCGCACAATCCGTCACCACCAGTTCCCCCCCCTCCATATCTTGCATAATACTTTGCACCGCATTTTCCACAGCGCTGTCTTCATCCCCCGCGCACACAGTCAGGCAAAAACTCACTTTGCCTTCAATGTGCACACTAAAGTCTTGCCTCACAACCATGTCACGTCCTCCTCCCGGCAGTGAAAGGCAATGCGCCAAAGCCCCGCCTCCCTATCCACCGCATGCACTCTTGCCCCCTTAAGAGGCAGCCTTGCCGCCCGTGGACGCGCCACCCCCAAAAATATATTCACTTCCACACAGCCTTTGGCATCCACTTCCCTTTGCAACAATTGCACGCCCATTGACGCCTCCTCAAGCGAAACAAAAAGCCTTGCCCCCAAATAAATACGCCTATTGTCCATCACTTCCCCCTTTACGCCGCCCACTTTTCAGCAAAGGCGAGCTCTTCATCGGTCAAAAACAGCTCACGCAAGTCGCCGCTGTCCAAATCCTCACTCCACAGCTCTCTGGCAAAGTCTTCTTCCCAGCCATCCAGCTCACACACCGCCCACAAAAACACTTCCACCATCTCATCAAGATTCAATATTTCGTATTTTTTGTAGGCGTTCATATCATCAAGCACATCACGCCCCACCAGCTGCGTGTCGCTCTTTGTCCAATACTTCTTGCGTAAACCAAGGTACAATGCTTCCTTTTGTCTTTGCGTTGCCATATCTGCTCCTTGTGTTTTTACCTATTTCGGCATACAAGCCTTTAAGCCGTTCCCGAAAAGAACAGCCGCCGTGTTTAAACATTTACCGAAGCTTTACGAAATGGTCAACCCATTTTCTTAAATTTTATTAAATAATCTGGAAAAAAAATGTCGGTATCCGAAAGAATCAAAGAATTAAGAGGCAGGATGTCAAGAAAGGCATTCGAGCAACTGACTGGAATAAATCAGCAAACAATATATGACTATGAAAACAACAGAGCAAAGCCAAGCTTTGCAAGTCTTAAAAAATTTTCAGAAAATTTAGGAATAAATGAAGACTGGCTGATGACTGGACAAGGGCAAAAATACAAGTCTCAACCTCAAGAAAGCGTGATTATGCAGCATAATCACCACAGTAATGCCAATAGCATTACTGTGGGTGCACAGATGGAGGAAAAGCTTGAAAACCCTCACGGCAAATGCCCCCAATGCCTAGAGCTGGAAGAAAAACTCCGTGCAAGCGAAGAAGAGCGGCGCAAACTCACAGAAGAACTCCTGCGCGTGAACAAAGAATATACCGACTACCTACGCGCCCAATTGGCTGACAAAAAATAAAATGGCCGACGTCGGCTATTCGGTTTTGTAAGTAATTGATTTTATTAGGAGCAAAAAATCAAAATAGCCGACGTCGGCCATTTTATTTCACTGAGTGCATTGATTGTGTCATTTTATTGCCCTAAAGGCTTTACAAAGCACCTTGCAAGTTTTACCTTATAAACAGAGGATTTTACCATGACAGCCTATACATTAGCTAAGCAAGACCGACTGGTGCAGGCCTTACATGCAGAGCAAGGTTTTATAAGCGCAGCCTTTACTCATGGGCGCGGCCTTGTGGGTATGGCTTTTTTGTGGGTATATACTTTTCGTTTGCGTAAATACGCCAAAACAGCCAGAGATTTACATATTTTGCTTATGGGCTGTTTTGAGCATCGCCCCCAAATAATCACCGAACGTGCAGAATACTTTGCCCATATTCAAAACATTTTAGAACAAAGGCTCACCCATCTGGAAGGGCACGTCCGCACAGCCGAGGAAAAAAACATACCCGCTTTTTTTGTAGACGCCCTTATAGCCTTTGAAGATGCCTTAAGCGATGCTCTTTTTTGCTTACAATCGGCCAAAGATACGGAATTTCAAGACCTGCTTTGCCAATTGCAACAAAAGGCAGCCTAAATGAGCAAGGTTATTTGGACAAAAACCTTTGAAAACGCTTTTAAAAAGGCCCTTAAAACATACCCAAGGGAAGAACAAAACATCAAAGGGCGCATAAATAACCTACACCAAGAGCAAAACCACAGCATAACCGCACCGGGCTATTCCCCACCTGTGCAAAAAATGCGTCTGCCTTTACCCGCGTATAACATTTCTCAAAGTGCGGGCTTGCGCCTTTTCTTTACTATTTTGGGGGCTTTCATTTACCCCATATATATTTACAAAAAAGGCCATGTAAAAGAAAAAGACGTGCAAAAAAACACCCACAAACACCTAAAAGACATAGTCAAAGAACTTTCAGACAAGTAAAAAAAGCTCCCATATGGGGGCTTTTTTTCATATGCCGTTCCAAAAATACCCAAAACGCAACTAGACAAGATCTCAAAAAACGCTAACCTATTGGCAAACAGGAGGGAACTTGTGAATAATTTTCTTAATTTCATGCTTTTCGTGGTTATTATGCTAGCATGTAGCAGTCTTTTTTGGGTATTCAGCACTATGTGTAGTGAGCTTTTGCAACTGGCGGTAAACTACATTGTAAAGCTCAATGTATCAAAATGGCAATCTCTGGCCATGGGATTTGTTTTTTACATGGTAAGTATGTTTATGACGGGCTGCCTTGCCTATGCAGGATTTTCCCTGTCTCAAAAAATTATGGGGAAATAGCTGTTATGTCGTTTTTTACGTTTTTTAGAAATATAAAAATAGACGATTTCAATCTTGAACACGTATATAATCTGGGTCTAATTCAAGATGTCTCAGAAAAAAAATGTCGTTACTTAGGCTTGCGTATATGTAAAAAACTTCCTTGGTGTACTACTACAGAGAATAAAGAACGCATATACTTTGGCTATATATCGTATGAAAAGCAAAAAGAAGAGTTTATTATAAAATCAAAAATCTTTGCTTTTTATATAATTAATTTTACTTTTATGACAGTTACTCGCAGAAAGGATAAAAAAACACTTAAAACGTTTTGAGGGCGCGCATATGAGCCATTTACCGGACACATTACAAACCATGGCAGAGCTCATTGGGGAGGAAAAAGCCCTCGCCCTTGGCGCGGCCTTTGGCGGCGTCCCCATCTATATTCCCTTAAAGCCCACCAAAACCCACAAATACCTAGCCCATATTTCGCAGGCAGATTTAGCCATCATCACCGCCTCTTGGCTGCGCGGCACATGGTTTACCTTAGCTTCAGGCCCTGCTAGGCAAAAAAAGCCACAGGTGCTGGCTCATATACGCCGCGGCACCAGCATTCGCAATACCGCTTTGGCCGTGGGCGTTTCCACCACCTATGTGGAGCGCCTAAGGCAAGAAGAAAAAATTAAAGCGCAGCAAGCCTCTCTTTTTTAAAAAAATCACCCATTCCCAACTAAGCGTATATTATACGCTTTTTCCTTTTCTGGCACAGTCTCTTTTAGTTGCTTCTTGGGCTGCGCACTCCTTAACCATAGTCAGTCCTCCTTCCTGAATACCCACACGCAAGGCGCGCCCCAAGGAGCAACAAAACAAAAGACCACGGAGCCGCCAAACATGCAAGAAATCAACATCACCGCCATTATCATCTGGATTGTCCAAGGTCTGCTTGTGTGGGCTGTATGGTCTTTCAAAAAAAGCCATCCATCGCATAAGGAGCTCACGGACGTCAAAACCCATTGCCAAGACAAAATAGACACCGTGGAAGAAAAGCTCGAAAAAGAGCTCAAAGAACACACCAAAGAATACGAAAAAATAAAAAGAGACGTACACGGCATCGCCATTAAAATGGAATCCATGCCCACAGGCAAAGAAGTCTCAGAGCTTCTGGTCAAAGTCACCCAAGTGCTTGTCAAAATAGACGTATACACCAAGCAAAATGAAGAATTTAAACAAAGAGTAGAACAACAACTGGCAGAGGTAAAATAAATGGCCGGCAAATCCAAATGGTGGCAGCTTGGCCGCGGCATTAGGGAGGCTCTTTCTGAATCCGTAGCCGATGGCCAAACCATTGACCAAACCCACGCCAAAGCCAAAGAGCTTGGGGCAGATATTTCTCGCTCATCCCTTGCGCGCCACATTCGTGCGCTTAGGCAAAAAAGCCAAGAGATGCACACCCTCATGCTCATGAGCAAAACTATCCTTGTGCAGCAGCAAAAAGGCAAAGTCAGCGCAGAGGATTCCTTACGCGTACTGGCAAGCCTGCTCACCGCCGAGCTGCAACAAGGCCTCATCGGCCCCGATGCCGAGTTTGACGCCAAAGACTTTGCCGCCAAATGCCGCGCCGTAAGCCACTTATCCACCGTGCTCAAAAACACCGTCAATGACATGACCCAATCCGGCGAAGATATCGACCCGGAAATCCAAGAAGCCCTGAACTACCTGGACAAAATGGAGCACAGCCATGACAACCTATAATACCCATAGCATGACTAGGCAAAAAGCCAATGCCCACTATAAAAAGCTGCTAGCCGGCAAAACGCAGCAAGAGGCCAAAGCCCTCATGCGTGAGCTGTGCTTAAACGACCTTTTTTACTTGCTCGCCTATGTGCTTGGCCGCGGCGACATGCAGCACGACTGGCTCTATGCTCGCATACGTGAGGTAGAAGCTAACCCCGATGACCACCTAGACCTGTGGGCGCGCGATCACCGCAAAAGCTCCATCATCTCCTTTGGGCTCACCATACAAGACCTGCTGAGTGACCCGGAAACCCGCGGCTGCTTTTTTAGCCACACCAAACCCATTGCCAAAAAATTCCTCGTGCAAGTCATGCGTGAGCTAGAGGGCAATAAACTGTTGCAAACCCTCTTCCCCGATGTACTGTACAAAGAGCCGCGCAAAGAGGCCATAAAATGGAGCGAAGATGAAGGCATAGTCTTAAAGCGCAAAACCAACCCAAAAGAGCCCACGCTGTGCGCCTATGGCTTAACCGATGGCCAGCCCACCGGCATGCACTTTACCCTGGTTATTTACGATGACGTAGTCACCCGTGAGTCCGTCTATACCTCAGAGCAAATCAAAAAAACCACCGAGGCTTGGGAGCTTTCGCTCAACCTTCCCTCAGAAGGCGCAAGGCTGCGCTACATTGGCACTCGCTACCATGCCAACGATACCTACGCCACCATCCTTGAGCGCAGCGCCGCCACGCCTCGCATTCACCCCGCCACCCATGACGGCACAGACACAGGCGCTCCGGTGCTACTAAGCCCAGAGACGCTAGCCAAAAAGCGCAAAAGCATGGGGCTATATACCTTTGCTTGCCAAATGCTGTTAGACCCCTTTGCCGATAAAGCCCAAGGCTTCCAAAAAGAATGGGTGCGCTACTGGGACGCCAAACAAGACCACTGGCTACCCATGACCCGCGTGCTTTTGGTAGACCCCGCCGGGGGCAAAAAGAAAGATAATGACTACACCGTCATGTGCGTCATCGGCCTTGGCGAAGACGGCAACTACTACCTCATCTACGGTATACGTGACCGCCTAAACTTAACCGAGCGCACCAAAAAACTTTTTGACCTCTACAAACGCTTCACCCCGCACACGGTGGCCTATGAGCAATACGGCATGCAAGCCGACATTGAGCACATAGAATACGTGCAAAATCAGCAAAATTACCGCTTTGGCATTCAGCCACTCGGCGGCTCCATGCCCAAAAAAGACCGCATACTGCGACTGGTACCCGCCTTTGAAAAAGGCCGCTTTTACCTGCCAAGCCACAGCACCTTTGTGGACTACGAAGGCCGCCACTGCGACTTTACCCGCATGTTTATAGAAGACGAGCTCACCACCTTTCCCGCAAGCCTGCATGACGACATGCTGGACTGCGCCTCCCGCGTGCTTGATCCAAAGCTTGGCATTGCCTTCCCCGATGCCCACGCCCACATGGCCGAAAGCCGCTTTGAGCAAAGCCAAAGCTATGACCCTTATAACCAAAACCTAGGCTCAGCCCATGACATCCTAACCGCAGGAGGCCTGTATGGATTCTAATTTTTATCCCATTATCCTGCGAGATGACGACCATCAAAAACGCGCAGAAATTTTCTGGAAAATACAAGACGAAGGCCTAGATAAAACCATCTTTTACGCCCTACATGCACCCAATATCAAATATTTTGTAGAGGCCTGCGCACTGCCAAATGGCTGGACCATACCCGTCTATACCCCAAGTGGAGATCTCGCCGCCGCCGGCTGGCTTAACTCCTTCACCGGGCGCATGGCCTTTTGCCACTTTGTGGTCTTTAAAAAGTACCAAGCCCATGGGGTAGAAATCGGCAAACGCTGGCTTGGCACGGTTTGGCGCACTAAAGGTTTTGATAGTCTGTGCGGCCTAACCCCCATAACCTACCGCCACGCTTTGCGTTTTATACAAAAGCTCGGCTTTACCCTTAGCCCCCTGCGTGTGCCGGGTGCGTGCCACCTTGTGCATAAAAATCGTTACGCAGACGGTGTTTTTTCTGTCATCTACAACCCCAATACATAGAGGTTTACCATGTTTATTATTGTAACCCTTGGCCTTATGCTGCTTATTTTTGTAAACCCCGTATCTGCCTTTGCCGGCGGCGGCGGTAAAAGCGCTTCTACCCCTGAGCCCACGCCCATACCTGAGCCAGAGCCCATACCAGACACCCGCACCACCGAGGTAGAATCCGCAGCCACGCGCGATGCAGAGGTAGACGAACTCAAAAAAAGACGCGGCATGGCCGGTACGCAGCTCACAAGCCCCACAGGCACCCTTGGCACTGTGGTAAGCCAAGGTGCGGGGCTCTTAGGAGTCTCCGGTGTCTAAGCCCACAGTCAAAGAGCTGCGCCAATTGGTGACGCACCTTGAAAGCCAACGTACCGAGCGCCTTGCCCAGGTGGAAAAACTGGGGGAATACATCTTGCCACACCGCGGCTTTTTTACCTCCGACACCAAAACCACAGGCACAAGACGGCAAGACAAATGCATCAATAATGCCGCTTTGCGTTCGCTCAGGCGCGGCGCCGCCGGCATGACAGCAGGCATGACGCCGGCCTCTCTGCCCTGGTTTAAGCACGAATTTGTGGATGCACAGCAAAGGGAGCTTTCCGGCGCCAGAAGATGGAGCGATGTGGTAGATGAACGCATAGCCATGGTGCTTGGCATGGGCGGCTTTTATCAAGCCATACATGCCTTTAACCAAGAGCTTATAGGCTTTGGCTCTGCCTTGCTTTATACGGAGTCAAACCTCAGCACCATTGCCACATACCAATGCTGCACATGGGGTACGTGGCTTGTGAGCTGCGACAGCGGCCAAGCCCTGCAAGTGGTAGCAAGAGATATGCACCTAACGGCGAGGGAAGCTCTGCAGCGCTTTGGCAAAGGCAATGTAAGTAATAAAGTGGTACAATTTGCCACCACCAAACCCTATGAGCAAATAAAATTTACTAATATTGTCCAAAGGCGAGACACACAAAACAGCAGCGCAGGCACGCCGATGGAGGATAACACCTCCATGCCCTTTGCCTCCTACTGGCTAGAAGAAAACGCCACAGACCTTAGCCATGAAAGCGGCTATGCAGAAATGCCTTACGCCTTCGCCGTGTGGGAAGGGGCGCGCAATGTCTACGGCACAGGCCCAGGCGATGACGCCCTAGGCGATGCCAAACAACTAGACGCCATGGAACGGCGCAAAATTGTGGGGCTTGATCTTATGATCACCCCGCCCATCACCAAGCCAAGCTCCTTTAAAGGCCGCGTAAGCACGTTGCCGGGCGCCCAAACGCCCATTAATAGCGACCTTGACCGCCAGCGCCTAGCGCCCATTTACGAAACCAATTTTGGCCCCGCCCTGCAATATGTGCAACAAGAGCTCTCAAACCTTATGCAGCGCATGGACGACACCTTACTTGCCACCGTCTTTGCAGACTCCCCCATAGAGCTGCGCCCGGCCGGCATTACCGCCACCGAGTGGGCAGGGCGCAGGCGCGAGCGCTTGCAAATGATGGGGCCAACCCTAGCCGCCTATGAGCCCAATGTGCTCAGCAATGTGCTTGAGCGCACCTATGGACTCCTTGACCGCGCAGGGCAGCTGCCCCCGCCTCCAGAAGGCCTAGGCCCCATGGCCACCCTAGATGTAGAGTATCTTTCCCCCTTAAGCCAAGCCCTGCGCTCCAGCAATGGCGAGGCCATCATGGCCTTCCTTGGGCAAATTATGGGCATACTGCAAATAGATCAGCAAACGGTGGATAAGCTCGATACCGACCAAATCATAGACGAGCTGGCCAGAGCAAACGGCACACCGGGCTCCATTGTGCGGGCAGATGATGACGTTGCCGCACTACGCGCCCAAAGAGCACAGGCGCAGGCCAAAGCGCAGGAAGCCGAGGCTCAAATGGCCATGATGGAGCAAGCCAAAGGCCTTGCCGAAACCAAAGTGGGAGCAGATACCCTAGCCGGCGCCCTTATGCAAACGGGGCAAATGGGGCAAGCGGGGCAAGGCGGGCAAAATGGCTAAGACATGTCACCAAGCACATATACCACTGTACACCTGTGTACACCCTACAGTGGACGAAATTAACTTTTACGACCAAACACCCACAGCAACCTAAAACGGAGCTTAAAATCAAAATGCAACTTTCAAACACCCAAGAAGAGTTTACCCTAAACCTCACCCGCGTCATGAACCTGCCCGAAGGACAAAACCTACTGGCAGATATTTTGGACGATTTAGGCATAGGCAAAGAGCTAGACCCCACCGCTGAACGCGTAGCCCTGTACAATGTGGGGCAAATGCTGCTGCAAAAAATGTATGAGGCCAATTACCCCGTGGCGGCGCAAATCACCGCGCTTTTGCACACGCCTTTAACCATACAAGTGCCGCCGCCCGCAAACCATAAGGAGATGTAATATGAGTGACACCCCAAACGCCGCACCACTGGAACAAGCATCGGCACCAACACCGGCACCGGAAGCAACGCCCGCAAGCCCCGCCGCACCTTCTGCGCCCGCCGCAAGCTTTACCGCGGAGGATATGGACAAAGCCGCCGAGGGCGCAGCGCCCCAGGCAGAAGGTGGCACGCAAGGGGCTCAAGGCACGCCCGCCCCTGCAGAGCCTCACTGGTCAAGCTCGCTGCCCGAAGCCCTGCGTGATTTAGCCAAAGACTTTGGCACAGCGGAAGAAGCCAAAGCCGCCCTTGAGCGCGGCAAAGGCTATACCCCCGCCACCAAGGTGGAGGATATCACCATTACCTTCGCGCAAGATGTGCAGGTTAATCAAGCCGAGCAAGACAGCTTTAAAAAACTGTGCGTAGAAAAAGGCATCACCCCATCTCAAGCTCAAGACCTTGCCACATGGCAATTGGACAGCCAGCGCACCGCCATGGCCGCCCACAAGGTACAAAGCGAAAATACCCTTAGGGCAGAATGGGGGCAAAATTATGAGGCCAATACAGGCATTGCCCTGCGCGCTTTAACCAACCTTGACCGCAAAATGGGCGGCACTCTAGCCCCCACCTTGCGCGCCAGTAATATGCATAACGACGCCACCTTCATTCGCGCCCTCTACACCGTAGGCACCATGCTGCAAGAAGATACACTAAACGGCACAGAAGGCAGCGCCCCCCAAAACACCGAAACCGCCAAACAAGCCTTTGAAGGCATGTTTGATAAATAGGAGTATACCCCATGGCCATGAACACATTGAAAGAAATCGCCGCAGAACATGCCAAAAAACAACCCGGCATGGTGGACAGCTTAACCGAAAAAGCGCCCATTTTAGATGACGTCAAATGGACAGCCGCCACCCACGGCGGCTGGAACACAGCAGAAGTTGTCAGTGGCATCGAAGGCCCAGGCTTTGTGGAAGGCAATGCACCTTTTCCGCAAATGACCGTAGATACAGACCTTGTGCAAACCCATGTGTCCATCATGGGCGGCGAGCTAGAAGTTCCCGTCACCAAATCCAACAAAATGGGCGGCCCCGCAGAATACTTTAGCCGCCGCCAAGACAAACTTTTAAAGCAAGCCGGCATGGATACCGAAAGCCGCCTGTACTACGACTACTGGCTGCTCGCAGCAGTAAATGCTGGCAATGTGGTAGACATGGGCGGCACCGCCGCCAGCGGAGAAAACACAGGCCTCTCCAGCATCATCATTACCCGCTATGACGAAGACTCCAACGTCGGCATTTATAATCCCACCCAATTTGACAGCGGGCGCCTTTTAAAAGTCACCCCCCTAAATGGCGGCGGCCAATACCACTTGCGCTCCATGCCGGGCGTGGTAGGCCACGGCGTCACCTATCATGGGGAGTTTGGCTGGCAATTGCTTGATGCCAAGCGCACCGTAGCTGCCATCATCAACATCAGCGCCTCTGCCTTGCCGGACCTTTTAGACATGGCCAAAGCCCTCACCATGGTACGTGCCACCGCAGCAGATACCCGCATCGTGTGCAACCCCTTTACCGCCACCATGGTCTTTGGCTCCATGAAAAGCAATAAGCTTGAGGTGGACTCCGCCACCATGAACCTCTCCACAGAAATCAAAAGCTTTAACGATATCCCGCTTATCAAAAGCTATAACGTACTCACCAACAACGAAACCAAAATTTAGGAGGCTTTTTATGTCCTTTGGCTATAACAAACGCACCCGCTATGCAGATCAATACTTCGAAAAAGGCCTCACCCTTGCCGCCAGCGGCTCTCCCACGGGAGAAAACGCCCTGCGCGTGGGCAAGCACCTTGGCTCGCAATCTCTCATTGTTTCGGCTGCAGGTAAGGTTACCTTGCCCGCCGCCGCCAAAATCACCGTAGATATTTTCGAAAGCGACACCAAAGATGGCACCTACGCCATCCACAAAACCATGCCCGGCGTAACTCTTACCGCCCCCAGCGGCGGCGCCACCTATGCCGATGGAGAAGACCTTTTGCAAATCGTCCTGCCGGACTGCAAAAACTTTGTCAAAATCCGCTTAACCAGCGCCGCCAGCGCTGCCGGCACCTTTGACCTCTACCTTGACTACTTAGCCCGCTAAAGGAGGTTTTATGCCACAATATCTTTGCACACAGCGCACCTCACTACCCACTGGAGGCCTGGCCACCGTAGGGCAAGTGTATGAGCTGCCAGAGGAATGCGCCCACCAAGGTTCTTGGAAAGCCCTAAACCAAGACCCAAAACAGAATCCTGAGCAGGCGCCGCAGCAGGAACCGGAGCAGGAACCGGAGCAGGCCAAGCCCACCGCCAAAGAAGGGCAAGAAAAATAAGCTAGGCCAAGCCCACATCAAAAAAAAGGGGGCGTAAAAAGCCCCCATAAACAAAGGATACTTATGAGCCGCACCACACATATACAGCTAGCCTTAACCAAGCTTGGCATAGCACCTGTACTTATGCACGGGCAATCTGTCCCCCAAGCTTCTTTACTGGATGCCATGTACGACCATGTGCTTGATTTATGCCTGCGTGCTCATAACTGGTCTTTTGCCATGCATTTTGTCACCGGCCTTGCCTTGGTGCAAAAGGCTCCCCCGGGTTATGCCTATGCCTTTGCCGAGCCTTTAGGTCTTTTGCGCATTGTAGATGTACGCCAAAGTTTAAACACCCCCCCTGTGGAATTTAGCCTTGTGGGCAACCTTATTTGCACCAATGAGCAAAACCCCTTACTGCGCTACATCGCAAGGCCAACAACAGATATTTTCCCGCCGGACTTTGTCCAAGTGCTTGTGCTGCGCCTAGCCGCAGAAGGCGCGCCGCTCATAGCCCAAAGCAGCGCAAAACAAACAGAGCTCATGCAAATGTATTACATGGAGCTAGAATACGCCCAAACGACAGACGAACGCGCAGATAATACCACAGAACCCGATGAACTCGAAAACTCAGACCTTTTAAACGCGAGGGGCTAAATGCACTTTTACGCCATAAAAAATGCCTTCAACGGCGGCGAGCTAGACCCACTGGTGCTTAGCCGTGTAGATTTGCCGCGCTATCAAACGGGCTGCAAAGTCATGGAAAATTTTGTCCCCATTCCCCAAGGCGGGGTTACTCGCCGCCCGGGTACGCAATTTGTGGGGCTTGTCAAAAACCCTGCAGCCAAAACAGGGCATACCACCTTACGCCCCTTTATCTTTAGCGAAGTACAAGGCCGCGTGCTGGAGCTGGGGGATAAATATATGCGCGTGTGGTTGCCCAACGCCACATTGGTATATAAAAACGGCGCCCCCTTTGAGCTTTCCTTACCCTATACAGCAGAGCATGTAAAAGAACTTTCCTTTGCCCAAAGTGCCGATGTCATCTATGTGGCACACTCAAATTACCCCCCGGCAAAAATCATGCGCTACGCCGATGATGATTGGCGCTATGAAGCCTTACAACTACTGCCAAGTATAGCCGCCCCGGCATACCTAAGCTTAACGGCTGTGGGCAACACTCCCGGCAGCGGCAGCAAAACATATTCCTATGTGGTCACCGCCATAAGCGCACAAACGGGCGAAGAATCCGCCCCCACAAGCCCTTATAGTATTTATGCCAGCTCGCTTAGCCAAACCTATTTTATACGCATTGCTTGGCCTGCCGTAGCTGGCGCCTTGCAATACCGCATTTACAAAAAATACGGCGGTACCCACGCTTTTATAGGCACCACCGTAGATACCAGCTTTGACGATATAAATAGCGAAGTAGACAGTGACGACACCCCGCCAGAATGGCAAAACCCCTTTGCTGAGAATTACCCCGCCATAGCCTTTTTTCATGAGCAGCGCCTTGGTTTTGCCGCCCCCGCCGCCAAACCCATGACGGTATACCTTAGCAAAACCGCAGAGTTCGAAAATTTTTCAGGCTCCACACCGCCTAAACCCGATGACGCCATAGAAGCCACCCTTGCCGCCAAACAGGCCAACCGCATTCAGTGGGTAGAGCCCGATGCCACAGGCCTTATGATAGGCACCGAGGGCAATGAATGGAGCCTTGAGCCCAGCGAAGGCACGGCCCTTTCTCCGCTAGATTTAGCCTTTGTGCCGCAAACCAACATAGGTTCCAAAAAACTCCCTGCCCTCACCATGGATAGCGGCATCGTTTTTGTGCAGCGCGGTTGCGCCTCCGTGCGCCAAATTGCCTATAATTTTCAGGCAGACAAAATGCTAGGGCAAGACCTCTCACTCCTTGCTCCGCATATACTTAAAGACAAAGACATTAATTCTTGGGCTTTGCAGCAAGTGCCGCATTCCATTATTTGGATGGTACTCACCGATGGCGCTCTGGTAGGGCTTACCCTCATGCGTGAGCAAGAGGTCGTAGCCTGGCATCGCCACAGCACCGAGGGCACTTTTGAAGATGTTATCTCCTTGCCGGGAACGCCCGATGACGCCGTATGGTTTTTGGTACGCAGAAATGGCCAAGTATACATCGAGCGCCTAAGCCCTTTTTTTGATACAAACTATGCAAGCGCCGTTTTTTGCGATGCCTCGCTTAGTTATGCAGGGCAGCCCGCGGATCTGGTGCAAGGTTTGCAGCATTTAGAAGGCATGCAGGCCATAGCCTTTGCCGATGGCGCCAATGTACCGCAGCAAACAGTAGTTAATGGCACATACCCTTTGCCATACCCGGCCTCCACCATCACCGTGGGGCTTAGTTACAACAGTACCCTTGTACCCGTTACCCCGCACACTCAAACCCAAAACGGCCATTCCCTTTTAATGCAAAGCAAAACCGTACATATGAACGTGCATACCCACAAAAGCTTAGCCTTTTCTTACGGTTTTGACCTAGAAAATCTGTACGACCTTGGCGACAGAACCCTAAACCCGCAAACCAATACACAGCCAGACTTTTACGAAGACAGCATTTTTAAAATACCCCTTGGCGCAGGTTTTAATGTGCAAGATATTTACCTTGTAAGCCGCGAAGCTGCGCCCCTTACCATATTGGCCATTGGTCAGCTTATGGAAGTAGCAAGCGAAAAAGGAGGTTTATAATGGGATACGGAGCCGCCATCGCCGCAGTAGTCACAGCCGTGGTTTCTGCTGTGGGTACGTATGCATCATCCTCTGCCCAGGCAGAGCAACAAAAAGCCCAACTAGAGTACCAAGCCGCCGTTAACCGCAACAATGCCATTGCCGCTCAGCAGCAAGCAGATATTGCCCGCCAAAAAGGCGTGGTGGCGCAAGAAAATATTCAGCGCGAGCAAGATGAAATCCGCGATGAATTCTATTTTGAGCAAGGCCAAAACTTAAACCTTTTAGCCGCCGGCAATGTAGATATTTCTTCAGGTTCTGCCGCCGCCGCTCTCGAAGGTAATATCAATAGATACGCCGATGACATCGCCTGGAATGAATACCAAAAAGACCTTGCCGCATGGGAAGCAGAAGAACAGGCTCGAAGCTTTGAATACCAAGCAGACCAAATGGGCTATGAGGCCTCGTTTATGGACTCCACTTCAAACTCCCTAGGCCCCTCACTGCTCACCGCAGGCCTCACAGGCTTAAGCACAGGCATGAGCATGTATTCCGCCGCAGGGGGTACTTTTGGCAGCAGCAGCGCCACCACAAAAAAAGCCCTCACAGCCACCAACCCCACCACCATAGTGAACACCTATAAGGGATAAACCATGGCCATAAGCATTTACCAAAACAAAAGCGGCGCGGCGCAAGTGGGCAATATCGGCAGTCGCACCATCAGCGGCAACTTGCCGGGCATTGGCCTTGCGGCAAGGCAAAATGCCCAAAATGTGCAAACGGCCATCACCGCCGGCTTACAACTGGCGCAAGTAGTTGCCAAAGAAAATAAGCGCCGCCTGCAGGCCGATGGCTTTGCCGCTTACACCCAGCTGCAGCAAGATATGCTAGAGTTTGAAGCCTCTTGGAGCGAGTCCAATCAAGGCCGAAGCGCTGCCGATGCCGCCATAGCCTACCAAGACTTTGCCAAAAAACGCAGCGAGGAGCTTGGTAAAGATCTTTCCGGCATTGGCCTGCAGGAGTTTCAGCTGCGCTCAGGGCGTGAGTCTGCCGGCGCCTTTGCCCGCGGCACCCAGTACAGCCGCGCGCAAAATCAGCTTTATCAGCAAGATGTGCTTAAAGGCATGCGCGTAACCCATCAGCAGCTCATTGCCGCAAGACCGGGGGACTATGGCGCCATTTCCGACAGCCGCAATAACCTCACCGCCGCTCTAAACACCTTTATGCCGGGGCGCGATCACACCGCCACCCTTGCCGGGTGGGAGGCAGAAGATGCAGGCCAGCTCATAAACCAAGCCCTGGCCAATGAGGATATTGGCACAGCCTCAAATCTTTTTGGCGAGCTTAAGCACAAACTGGGCGATAATGCCCCCGTCATGCAAATGCGCATTATGAATATGCAAGATGCCCTAAACCGCAAAGCCCTCACCGCTCAGGCCAAAAGCCAAGTGGCCAAACAAAATGCCGAAGTCCTTGCCCAGTACACGGCCTTGCAAGAATCCCTCAACATACTGGATACGGCAGACCGCCCCCTAGCCGCCATGGAGTATATAGAAAACATTAAAGACCCCGTCATGCGGGCAAAAATGCACACTTTGTATGAAAAAGACGCTGCAATACTCAAAGACAAACAAGACGCCACAGATGACAGGGAAATCAAACTTTTTTGGGATGAATTTGGCAATAGTACCTACTCAGAACAACAAGCGGCTTTGCAAAACAACACGGCGCTTTCTGCCGAGGGCAAAGCCTTTGTACAAAAGAAAATGGACGCAGGCGAAAGCACAAGCGACTTATACGACCTGCGCATCATAGAAGACTCCTTACCAAACTTTACCTCCCGCGCCCATTTGCGCGAGGCCATGCAAGAAAGAAAACTCACCAATGATGATATGGATAAATTAGAAAAAATTTGGGAAAGCTTAAACGGCAACGATGCGCAAAATAATGCCATTGTCAAAACGGCGCTTACCCGCGCCAAAGCCAAATTCACCGCCCTTGGCCTAAGTAAAGAGGATGAAGCCGAGCTGCAGTACACCTATTCCCTCTGGCTAGATACGCAAAAAAATGCCGGTAAAACCATCACCGCGCCAGATGCAGACAATATGCTGCGCGAGCTTACCGCCACCAGCATCACAGGCCGTACAACAGCCTATGGCGGCGCAGAAAAAAACATGGTGGGTCTGGAATTTGGCCAAATACCGCCGCAATCTGCCTTAGAAATACAAAACCAATTAGAAGCCAATGGCTTTGAAAATGTCACCATGAGCATGATTGTGCAAGAGTGGAACAGCCCCAAAAACAAAGCTTACAGAGAGCACGCCCTTGGTAAATACGCAGAAGATGCACAGTTTACCCCCAAAGACACTACATCTTACACCACGCAAGGCTTGCCCACCATTAACCTCATCAACTCCCCAGGGGAATAATATGCTCACCACAGATACTTCTAAAAATGTGTACCAAGGCAATGGCATAACCACAGTCTTCCCCTTTACCTTTAAAGTGTGGGATGCTGCATCCTTGCTCGTACAAATCACCGACACACAAGGCCTTACCACAACCATCACAAATTATACACCTGCCCTTAGCGACACAGGCGGCACCATTACCTATATGCATAATGGCGCCCCCTTGCCAGAAGGCTACACCATAGCCATTTTGCGCGCCATGCCCTTTACGCAAAACGTCAACCTTATTTCCGGCACACGTTTTGATCCCACTGTCATTGAAGAGGCTTTAGACAAAGCCACAGCCGAACGCCAAGAGCTGCGCGAAGCTGTGGAGCGCAGTGTAAAGCTTGAACCCACAAGCCTTGAAAGCCCAGAAGATCTTATACAAGATCTGCGGGATAACACCGCACTTGCTGTAAGCTCAGCTCAAGACTCCGCACAAAGCGCCATGGACTCTGCAAATAGTGCTGATAATGCCGCTGCCTCAGCCGCAGCCGCACAAAAAAGCGCAGATGACGCCGCCAAGTCTGCCGCTGAGGCAGGTGAAGCCGCAGGGGAAGCAGCTGTGGCGCGTGTGGAAGCTGAGGGTGATACGCAAGTAGCACGCGTGCAGACCGAAGGTGACACAGTTTTGTCTTCCATAGCAGAACTTGCAAGTTCCGCTTTTCTACCCGGCATGGTGGTGGCCTTTACCGGCTCTTTCGGTGGTCCTGATAATAAGCACCCCATACCCACAGGTAGCACAGAGCCAGACCTTACATGGCGTTTACATGAGCCTAGTCGCGGTAGATTTATCTTAGGTGGTGACGGAACGAGTCAGGGGCAACAAGGTGGCACAGCGGGAATAGCAGCGGATACAGGCGCTACCACCCTCACAATAGCTCAAATGCCATACCACCAGCATGTGAGTGGTTTTGGTAGACAAAGCGGACTCCCTTATAGTGCTGGTGCGTATGGGAATATAATCATAGGTACTTCAGGCCAAGCTCAAAGCACGCAAGGTAACTACAATGATGTTATGGCGTTCCCTTACTCAAGCCCTACAGGGCTTTCTCACCCGCACACTCATGGTACAAGCTTACCACCTTACTACGTTTTGGCCTACATTGAAAAACTGCCTAGCTCTGGTGGTGGTAGCGGAGATATTTTTGTATCCCAAGAAACTTTTAACAATGCTGTAACTGCATTGGAAAATGGAAAGCAAGACACCCTTGAAGCAGGTGATAACATTACTATAGTGAATAATGTTATTAGTGCTACTGGCGGCGGAGGCGGGGGCATTGAAGAAGCCCCTAAAGATGGAAAGTTATATGTACGGCAAAATGGGTCTTGGGTCGCCATAGGTGAAATAACATCACAAGGATTGACAACGGAAGACGGCCAAATATTTAACACAATTGACAACCTTCTTTTTGTTCCTGCAGGAGAATAATTATGGCAAATTATCAAAGTAAACATACTGGTAAGTCAATAGATGATGGGATTGACGCCACAGCAAATATACCTAGCTTGCAGCAAGCTGTTAATACTTTAGATGACTCTAAGGTAAATAGAAGCGAGCTACCTACATCGTTACCCAACCCGCACTCGTTAACTATTGATGGTACTTCCTACGACGGCTCAACAGCGGTTAACGTCACAACCGGTGGTGGCGGGGGCGGTGCATCTAGCGCTGTATTATACACTGTGCAAGATTTGACTGATGAGCAACAGCTACAAGTGTCAAGAAACACAGGTTCGCCCATAACGG
>CAYJHH010000010.1:0-42385 GCA_964369995.1 uncultured Desulfovibrionaceae bacterium | reverse complement strand
GAAGCCGCAGGAGTTACTGCCGCAATCATGGTAGTGAAGAAAAAGCATACAAGCAGCGGCGTGGCGTCAAAGCCAAGTGCCGTACACAAAGCTAAAAGTACAGGCGTAAAGACAAGGCCAGAGGCTACGGAATTACAAAAATTAGTGGCAAGAATGGCTATACAGCAAGCCAAGATAATGAGGGGTACATAGCCAAAACCTTCCAAAAGATTACGCAAGCCAAATTCCATAAATACAGCCACATGGGTATTTTTATGCATAATGGCATTACCCAGCATATAAGCCACGGAAATAAGGGTAAATACGCGCCAAGGGAATTTCTTGCCATGGTCAGAAATGTCGGCAATGGGCTTTCCATTATAGCTCACAAAGGACATGATAATACAAAGAATGAGCGTTCCTGCAAAAAGATTTTGTTTACAAAATACTGCCAATGCAGAATCGGCAGGAAGAATACCGGGTAAGAGCATCCATGCAGCTAGTGAACCAAAAAGCACCACCATACCTTTTTGCGGTACAGACATGGGAGGCAAGGGATTTTTATTGATAATTTCAGGGTCCACATTGGCGAGCTTGCTCACATCCACGCGGAAGATATAGCGCATGGAAAACAAGATACAGGCTAAGGATATGGCAGAAATGGTCACACCAAAAACAAGAAATAAGACGGGGTTAATGTTTACAGTGATTTCCGGATTACTGGCAGACATGTTAATAAGGTTAGAAATAAGATAAAAGGAACCTGCCTTGATGGGATCTGTGGCAAAAGCGAGCAAAATCATCATGACACTACCCACCATCATAAAAGTGACATACTTATCACCTTTTTTATAGCCGGCATTTTCAAAAAGCACATATAGAGTGGGCCACATAAGAAAAACAGCTGCCACTTGCTCAATGAGCCCCACAAGATAACAGGTAAGCAGGCTCATAGCCGTCAAAGTCCAAGGGCGCCCTTTCACAAAGGGACGCGTCATGAGCCAGCGTGCTAAATATTCAGAAATATTACTGTGCACCAAGGCACCGCAAAAAACCATAAGAAAGAAGATATACACCGTCATGGGATTGCCCATGAATTGCGATAAAACTTGATTCATGGGGGCATAGCCCGTTACACCTAGGAGGAAAACCCCCAAAAGGCCTGGCCAATACGTATCTACGGCGCTCCAAAGATACACTATACCCAAAAACAGCATAAGTACGGACATACCCAAAGGAGATATGGAAAGCAGCACCCCACCTTCCACCACAGGAAATCCCATTTCTAACAAACGCGGACTGCTTTCAACCACCAAGGTGGGAGAAGGAATATATTTACCAAATAACATGAAAGACAGTCCAAAAACTGTGTGAAAAATTGACCAAAAATCAATATTTTTGACTTGATGAGTTTCAATGGTTTGTGACATGGTGTTCCTCTGGGCTAAGTGTACTTGCGAGAAGTTACGCTAAAAAACCTCATCCATGTCTATGATGTATACTTATGCACTGCCCTCGTCTGTCTTTAAAAAGACAGTTTTGACATTTTTTGAACAAAGCTCGGTTAAAAAATCTTTTAAACCCCCTAGTTTTCTTTTTTTCTTTATATAACAAATCATTAAGAAAATTAAAATCATGAGAAAAAAAGTACAATACATACAATAAACACAAAAAAAGCCGAAATTTTTAGTACATAAAAACTCCGACTTTTTTTGAATTATTACTCAAGACTATAGCAATTTGCCATGCTTTTCTTGTAAAAAAAGCAATGCCACAAAGGCAGCACCCGTGGAAAGTACATACAACCAGCACACCGGTGTAAACATGGCAGCGGTTAAGGCATCGGTGTAACCGGCATTATCCAGTAAAGCACCAATAAGAGGTTGAAACACCGCAGAACCAAACATGGCAAAGGAGTATAAAAGTCCATTGGCAGTGCTGGCGATATTTTTGGGAAAAAGTTCGCGCGCTGAAGCCATATACAATCCTGCCGGGGAGTTTAACACTATGGAAAGGCCTATGCCCCAAATAAAAATTTCTGTGCTACCAAAAGAGCCATTTTTCAAAAAAAAGTACAGCATCATGGCAAAAAATACAGCGTTAGCTGCCACAATAATGCCCTTACGTGAAGAAAGCTTTGCCGCCACGGTGGCAAAAAGTATGGGAGCCACAATGGCTATCATGGCAGCAATACTTAATAGGGAACTCATTTCTTGGCGGCTTAAACCCACCACATGGGTATAGTACAAACCTGCCCACAGGCCCACAAAACTAAATAAAATTGCGGCATTCACCGTAAAAGCCAATGTTAAAAGCCAGAAATTTCTTTTGCCTAAAATAATTTTTATGGAAGCAAGTACAGATAATTTGGGCTCAGCTACTACCTCAGATATTCCCACAGACTCCATTGCCGCAGGCTTTGCTGTGCCATCTTTAAAAAAGAACCATGTAAGCACAGTGGCTACCAAGGTAATGGCGGTAAGTCCTTGGGTCGAAAGACGCCAGCCAAAGCTTTCCACAAAGTGCGACAAAGGCGCGCCGGCCAAAGCAGAAGCCACGCCCACAGCCACAGCCAGTACAGAGCTCACAATAATAACATAAACTTTTTGGCTAAACCAATCCGCCAATGCTTTATACGCCGGCATGAGAATGAGCGAGCAGCCTATACCAACGCCAAGGCGACCTAAAAAGGCCATGGTTCCATGGGAGGCTGTGGCAAAAATAAAAGTTCCTATACAAGTAAGCGCTAAAGCAAAGCTTATGAGCTTACGGGGAGAATATGTATCTGACATGATGCCGCTGGGGATTTGCAAAACAGCATAGGGATAAAAATACGCTGAAGCCAAAAGCCCCAAAAAAGCCGCATTAACGCCAAGATCTGCCATGATGGCATCAGCCATGACCGCAGGGCTCATACGATGAAAAATAACCACAGTGTAGGCAAAAATGGCCAAGGCAAGTATAACCCAGCGATAAGGTGAATTATGACGATTCATACACTCTCCTGAAAATGGAAGATGAAAAATTCCCCCTTTTGCGCCCCAAAAAATACCATGATAAGAAGCACAAAAGGGCTTTGCTCTATGTGTAAAGACTTCTCCACATGGTCAACAGTGAAAAAGCATTTAAATAGTATAAAAAAACAAGCTATTATCTTATGATCAGTAATAAGCATTGCCAGAAATAAACGAATGTTCTTTACTTTTTGGCAATGCTTACACAATTGAAATACAAGGTTTCAGATGGCGACTACATGACAAGCACAGATTTGATATTCTTATGGGCTTCATCAAAAGCTTTTTGAACATCTTTGAAGGGATAGTAGGTTAAGAGCTTATCAATGGGGAATTGCCCTGCCTTATAATAACGTAATAGTGCAGGAATAAAGACTTGCGGTACCGAATCTCCTTCCACTACACCTAAAAGAGATTTAGCCTCACCCATGAGCTCTTCTTGCACATTAAAGGTCAAATCACCTGTGGCTCCCAGCACAACCGTCACACCGCGGAATTTGGTGGCATTGATGGCTTTACGCACCGACTCTCCCCTACCTGTGGTATCTATGGAATAATGCACACCATTTTGCTGAAGTTCTTTTTGGGTAAGCTCTTTAATGGCCACCGCAGTATCATCTACTTCCATGGCGTTAATACTATGTGTGGCGCCCACTTCTAGGGCAAATTGTAATTTGGCAGGGTTTACATCCACAGCAATAATGGTGGTGCATCCGGCAATTTTAGCCGCCATAACAGCACTTAAGCCCACAGTACCGCAACCAAAAATGGCCATGGAAGAAGCTGCCTTGGGTTTAAGTCTATTGAGCACAGCGCCGGCGCCCGTTTGAATACCGCAGCCCAAGGGGCCAATAAGCCCAAGATCCACATCCTTGGGGGCTTTAAAGATATTACGCGTATCCACAATGGCATGTGTGGCAAAACCCGCTTGCCCAAAAAAGCTGTACACAGTCTCTGCGCCTTGTGAAAGCACAGTGGTACCGGCATTGGTGGTGCCGCCAAAATTAAGTGAATTAAAATTTTCACAGCCATAAGGATGCCCCTCGAGGCAATTCTCACAGTGGCCACACGATGCATAACTGGCGCCCACATGGTCACCTATGGCAAAATCTGTCACGCCAAGGCCCACAGCTTCCACCACACCGCTGGCTTCATGCCCCAGCACCATGGGCAAGGGACTTGGGATAATACCACGGCGCACAGCTTCATCAGTATGGCACACACCGCAAGAATGTACTTTTATGCGCACTTGACCATAACCGGGCTCTTGTAACTCCAATTCTTCTAAACAGAAATCCCCATTGACGGCTCGTGTCACAGCAGCTTGTATTTTCATGCTTACCTCTAAAATCTTTTACTGGTTTGTACGCTAATCCATTTTTCCGTGGTGAATTTTTCCAGCACCCATTTGCCATTAAACTTGCCCATGCCGGACTCCTTACTGCCGCCAAAAAGCACATGGGGTTCATCATTAATGGATTGGTCATTGACGTGCACCATGCCGGATTCTATGCGCTTAGCCACTTGCATGCCGTGATAAAGATTGGTGGTGAATACCGAACCGCTCAGGCCATAATTGGTATCATTGGCCATGGCAATGGCTTCATTTTCACTTTTGGCGCGGATGAGACAACACACAGGGCCAAACACTTCATTTTTAGCCGCAGGCATATCATTGCTCACTTCGGTGAAAATCCAAGGGTAGATAATATTTCCCTCAGTGCGGCCTTCTAAAGCCACTATGGCACCGGCTTTTTGAGTGGCTTCTATGAGCTCTTCCACATTTTTAACTTGCTTGGCGTTAATAAGTGGCCCCATAAAAGTATTAGGGTCAGCAGGATCACCGGCAGGAAGATGTTTGGTTTTTTCCACAAAGAGCTTGGCAAAATCATCATAAATTGTATCAGCTATAATAATACGATTTAAGGCCATACACACTTGCCCTTGATTGAAAAATGCCCCAAACACAGCGGCACTGGCGGCGTCTTCCAAATTGGCATCTTCCAAAACCAGCATGGCGTTATTGCCCCCAAGCTCCAAGGAGCAATCCTTCACCTGCCCACCAGCCACAGCGCCAATATGCTTCCCCACTTCGGTGGAACCGGTAAAGGAAACCAAAGCAGCGGCAGGATGCTCCACAATGGCATCACCAATTTCCGCGCCGCTTCCGGCCACTACACTTAATAAACCTTTGGGCATGCCGGCTTTTTCAAAAAAATCCGCAATGAGAAAAGCCGACCCAGGTGTGTCTGTGGCAGGCTTTAAGACCACAGCATTCCCTGTGGCTATGGCCGGAATCACCGAGCGCATGGCTAATACCAAAGGAACATTCCAAGGGGCAATGACCACAATGACGCCACGGGCGGAGCGGAAAATATAATTATCCTTACCGGAAATATTGGAAGGGATGATTTTGCCATCCATCATGTAGGGAAAACGCATACACTCGCGCACAATATTAATGCTGGTATGATATTCAAAATCTTTCTTGGGTTGAATGAAACCGCCCTCTTCGGTGAGGCAAGCGTAAATGTCTTCTTTGTTGTCTTTAATGGCCGTGATAAGTTTTTCAAGGTACCCCACACGAGCATCAGGGCTTAAAGCAACCCATTCTTTTTGCGCCACTGTAGCCGCCATAAAAGCATCATCTATATCTTGAATACCTGCAGAGCGATAGCGGTAGATTTCTTTTCCCGTATAAGGATTGGTATTGACCATTTCTCTGCTACCACAGCCATGGCGCCACTGCCCACCAATAAATTGTTGTACATAATGCTTCATGATTTAAACCTCTATGGGGTTACGGTTTACAAAAAGGATATATTTTCCTCACGTCTTACTCTTTACCCTTCATGTAACGTGCTTTTTTCTTTTGCGTCTGCCTTCCAAAAGACAATGGGCTTAAAGTAATTTTTCACATGAACACAGCCAGTACAAAAATATGTGCCATGCCTTAGTGCTCTGTTTTCACAGCGCCTTATGTACAGAAACAACTAGTATCGTAACTTCAAATGTTTACATTTTTTACCATTGCCTCTTGCCATTTTTGTTGCCCAAGGCTACAGTGTTTTAGCTAGCAAAAAAAATAGTACGATATTTTACGATACTATTAGAAAAATGGATATTACTAGAAAAAAATACTTATAAGGGGATATAATGTATGACCATTAAGAAATATATGAAAATTTGATGCCATAGGCTGTCTTAGTTTCACAACCATTAACGAAGAAGGCGAGCCAGAAAGCCGCATTGCTCATTTACGCGCGTATGACCATGAAGGTATTTACTTTATGACCATGTTCACCAAGGATTTTTATCATCAGTTAAAAAAGACTGGAAAAATCTCTCTTTGTGCTTTGTCTGCCAAAACACAAGTGAAACATGATGATAAGGGGCTCCCTGTTTTTGAAAATGGCTATGCCATACGCATGACAGGAAATGCGCAAGAAGTTCCCATGGATACCATTACAGCGAAAAACAACCCACATTTTAACATGTGCATTAAGGATCAGGAAAAATACCAAGCTATGGTTGTGTTTTGTATAACTTCGGCCAGAGGGGATATTTTTGACTATGATTTTAAAAAAATCACACGAGAAAATAAACTTCAACGTATATATTTTTCCTATAATGGCGAAAAAGAAAAATATAAAGGCTTAAAAATTGAAACAGAAAAATGTATTTCCTGCGAACTTTGCAAGGAAAATGTTCATTTATAGCCATTGAAGAAAATGATAATGTGTACTCCATAGATGCATACCGCTGTGACGAATGCGGGGATTGTTATATACATTGCCCAGTACAGGCCATTGGCCATAGAGGTGAAATGTTGGTATAATCAGGTGAGGTCATCATGACAATTTTAGATAAATTACTCTATTTAAACGCCACCTTGTTGGATGAAATGCCGCAATACAAAGAACAAGCATGCCAATGCTCTAACACGCTTAGCGAGCAAAGAGTATTACTTCGCTCTCTTATGAACATAAGGCCTCCCAAGGCCATCAGCGCAGCATTTCTTAAAATTCAAGATGAAATTTTGCAAGAAGAGCGTATGGAAAAAGGCGTTGTGCAAATCTCTGACCTGCAAGCGTGCAAAGTGCATGAAAACATCTATCTCTGGCAAGGGGATATAACACGTCTTGCGGTGGATGGCATTGTCAATGCGGCAAACTCTGCATTATTGGGCTGTTTTCACCCCTGCCATAATTGTATTGATAATGTTATACACTCAGCTGCAGGGGTGCAGTTACGCCTTGAATGTCATGAAATTATGCAAAAACAAGGACATGAAGAAGCCACAGCACAAGCAAAAATCACCAAAGCATACAATTTGCCCAGTTCTCATGTTATACACACTGTGGGCCCCATAATTTATCATAAACTCACACAAAAAGACGAAGAACTTTTAGAAAATGCTTACAAAGCATGTTTCAATCTTGCTGTGGAAAAAAATTTACAAAGCATGGCTTTTTGCTGTATTTCCACTGGCGAATTTCGATTCCCCCATGATAAAGCGGCACATATTGCTGTGCAAACCATCTCTTCCTTGTTGCAACAAACACAAAGCAATATAAAAGTAATCTTTAATGTTTTTAAGGATATTGACCATGCTCTGTACAAAAAATTATTGGGATGATATAAGTAAAGCCAAAGAAAAAATACATTGTGCGCAAGGCATTGTGGTGGGCGCAGGGGCAGGACTTTCTGCAGCTGCGGGCTTACAATATTCAGGAGAAAGATTTGAAAAACTCTTTCCTGAATATAAAGCAAAATATGCTTTACAAGATATGTATGCAGCCGCTTTTTATCCATTCAAAACCATTGAAGAATTTTGGGGCTATTTCAGTAAGCATATTTATTATAATCGTTATGCGCAAGAGCTTAATGACACCTATGACGTACTCCGTGACCTACTGCAGCAAAAAAATTATTTTATCATCACCACCAATGTGGATCATATCTTTCAAAAGAGTGGCTTTGATAAAAATAGACTTTTTTATACGCAAGGTGATTATGGGCTTTTACAATGCTCTGTCCCCTGTCATCAAGTAAACTATGACAATGAAGATAGTATTTTACCCATGATTAAAGAGCAAAAAGAGTGTAAAATTCCGCCCCATTTAATACCGTATTGCCCTCAATGCAAAAAAGCCATGACCACAAATTTACGCAAAGATAACACCTTTGTAGAAGATGAAGGCTGGCATGCTGCACAGCATCGCTATGCGCAATTTATTGAAAAACATAAAGAGGAAAAGATAGTATTTTTAGAGCTTGGGGTGGGCTACAATACACCCAGCATTATTAAATTTCCCTTTTGGCACATGACACAGCAGAATAAAAACGCTTGTTATATAAATATAAATACTCATACGCATGACGTCGCATGCCCCGCAGAAATACAATCCCAAGCTATTTTATTTAATGATGATATTAGCACTACGTTAAAAAATTTAGCACTCTAGGAATAAGACACAGTTTTTTTGATTTATAGTTACCTATCCATGGGCTCTTTTTTATGAAAGAGCCCATGGATTGACATCTTACCATGTATTATAACGGATACGCTCAGCTTTATAATGGTTTTTCTGCTTTGGTATTACTTTGGGATAGCCAATGGGAACAAAGGCCAGTGGAATAATATTTTCTGGCAAAGCAAATTCTTTCGCCACAAGAGGTTGTATTCTTTCATTGGGATACACGCCTGTCCATATGGCTCCAAGGCCTAAGGCATGTGCCGCCAACAAAATATTTTGTGTAGCTATGGATACATCAATAATACCATAGCCTTTTTGATGCTTAACTTTTTCATTATCAACACAAGTTAAAATTCCCATGGGGGCATTTTTCATGAAAGAACCATATTTATTGATTTTTGAAAGATTTATAATCTTTTCTTTATCATTTACAACAATAAATTCCCACGGCTGTTCGTTATAAGCACTGGGGGCAGCCATGGCTGCACGTAATATAATTTCTACTTGCTCATCGCTTACTGGCTGTTCTGTAAAAGATCGAATGCTACGCCTTGTCATAATAGCTGTAATGGCATCCATTTTTTCTTGTTCTGTTGCTAAAGCTACACTTGGTGCAGATAGGGCCGCTAGGCTTGCCATCACTGCCGAGCCGCATAAAAAATTTCTTCTTGAGATAGACATTGTGTGCCTCCAAATAATACATTTTAAAAATTATGACATAGGCAAATGGTGTTGCATATATCAAATTTTCATGTAAAACAAAAATAAGCACAAATCAAGTAAAGTTTGTAAATTTAACAGGTTACCTAAATGCAACCTTACAATGGATACCCTATGAATGAAAAAGACAAAACACCAAAACAAATGAATTGTGGTGTACAAATTGCGCTTCATGTTTTTGGCGGAAGATGGAAGCTTGTTATTTTATATTTTCTTATAAAAAAAGGGGATCTGCGCTTTGGAGAAGTGAAAAATATGATGCCTTTAATCTCTAAAAAAATACTCACAAGTCAATTACGGGATTTAGAAAAAGAAGGACTTATTTGCAAAAAAATATATGGCGAGACAACAACACACACTCGTTACTCTGTGACAGATTATGGGCTTAGCCTTAAGGAAATCATCCTTACCCTACGTGAATGGGGAGAAAATCATTCAAAAAGAGAAATTTCTTAGTGGTCGCTGAAAAAGTATTTAACTACTGGTAAAAAATAAATTTCTGAGTTCCTATGCTTAATAAATACAGGTGATCCCCACCCTCTATCCCCCCTATCCCCTCTATCCTTCGGGCAGGGGGATGAGGATCACCTGTGATTCTCTACATGCATTCTAAGGTTACTACATCTATGGGCTTCAAATCTTTATATGAGGCATCAAATTTAATTCCAAAGTATGTTTCTATTTCTTTAATATATGTATCATCTTCTTTAAGTTCTATTTTTTGCGTTTCATTGTTTACTACTTTTTTTAATGTTGTATTAAACAATGTTATCATGCCTTGCTCTATGGGGAGTGCGGCAACACGAGCAAAAACAAATGCAGATTGCGGATGTGTTGAGGCAAAATGGTTCCCATAATCTATATCGGCATTACACACATGACATAAATCAAAGCTATACATATTCTTCCATGTCTCTTCTTTTTTTACTTTTAGCATGATACCATATATATCATCCTTAACAAATTGAAAAACATACCTATTTGTTTTTATCTCTTTATTAAAAATAAGAGGCAGGGGCGTATCTGGTGTCTCTGCACCAAAGCCTACATCTAAAATCCATTGTTGATTTTGTAATGTTACAAGCGATATTTGATGCCCTCTCCCTGTTACCGTGTCTGTAATATGAACACGTCCCAACAATGGGCGCACGTCAAAACCATAATAATGAAGCGCCATGCGTAACAACATGTTCAATTCATGGCAATACCCACCACGTTTATGGTAAACGAGCTTTTTAAATACAGCTTTTTCAGCAAGGTCAATGCCACGACCTAAAGCAATATCAAAAGTTTCAAACGGAATTGTTTTTTATTGTGCTTCATGAATACGTACCATGCACTCAATTGTAGGTATGATATCCATATTTAACCGTATTCGTTGCACATAGGCATTGTTATCAAAGGTACAATTTTCCATAAATATCCCCAGAATGACATAATATTATCTAAGGATGAGACAGCAAACCTCATAGGCTACTCACCCTTAGTTCAGCATCATTCACCTTACATACGCTTACGAAGTTTTTCCCATATGTAAGTGTTCAAAAAAGTGCTATCCATATTTTCCACCATGACCTTAAAGCGGTCATAAGGGGCGGAGAAGGTCATAATATCTCTAGCAACGAATCCGCGAGCAGGAATATCAAAAAGCCCAAGAACGCATTGCTCACCCTTGGCAAAGGCTTGTTTCATGGCAAAGGCTATAAGTGATTCACAGCCCGACCCAAAGGGCGAAATAACGCCATGTTGTGTTTCATAATCCCAATTGGCGAGCATATGTAAGCCGCCGATGGCATCTGGCTTTGCAAAGAAGAATACCACTTGCGGTGTATCTTCCTCTGTAAGAGTGTCCCATCGCTTAAAGATAAGATATTTCCCCTGCGCAGCCATATAAGGATTATCCTCAACCATGCGCTCTACAAAGTGACGATTTTTCTTGAAACATTCTTTCTTTGTAAGAAAATCCACATAATCATCAGTAAGCTCTAATTTGGTAAAGCCTAACATGCCAGTAGCACCAAAACACCCTAGATTGTCTTGATTAAAGGCTCGTGTCTTCCCCATACGCACAGGGGCAAGTTGCCTAAACATACAGGTGTAACCCTTAGCATTATCTTTGGGCTTTTCGGGAAAAGTAGCCCCCTGCAAGGTATCAGAAAAATAACAAGCAATGGGCAAGTCATTGTTTGGGAAGTATTTTTCCCACTTTTCCATAAAATCTTTCTTTACAGCAATATCCATACTTCTCTCATATGTATTTATTGATTTTGCAAAAATTATGGCTTTTGCGCTTGAATAATATCTGCATCAGACGGTAAATCTAAATCAAGCTTTAAAATGTTTATGGCTCCAAGTTCTTGCAACATTTCACATATATCTTTAGTAGAATACGTTTGGCCACCTTGCGTATATACAAGCATGTTAAGGCCAAATAAGCCGGCGTACTCTGGGCCATTACGTTCATCATTAAGCACAAATTCTTGAATATAAAGCATTACTCCTGTGGGCATATTTGCCCAAACTTTAGCAAGTAATTCACGGCACTCATTTGGGCTAAAGGCGTGTAAAATATGTGAAATCCATACAACATCGTACCCAGTAGGTAAAGCATCCTGCATGAAATTACCTCCTACAAATTGAATGCGATCTTGCATCTTGTTTTCTACAATAACTTTTTGTGCAAGGTGCTTAGTGGTTGGTAAGTCAAAAATAGTCGCATGAAGCTCTGGATGCTGCTGACAAAAATGTACAGCATAGGTGCCTGTGGCTCCGCCTAGGTCAAGCAAATGCTTTTTTCCCTGCATGGATATTTTCTTTGTGGTTTCACTGGCATGGGTGCTGGCAAAATTGTGCATACCAAGTAAAAAGTTTTCTCTTTCTTGATCTATATGTTCTGCTACAACACTTTGATGGGGACGCCCGGTCTTCACTGCCTCATGCAATACCTGCCATGCTGGAACACCGTCTGCCTCATGCAGTAAAATATAGCCCATGTATTCTGGTGATTGACGGCACAAATACTGACGAGCAAAAGACGTTAAGGTTATCAGTTGATTGATATCTTTTTGTAAAAAATCCATACCCAATAAAGCTGTAGCTAAAAGCTCCATACCCCGAACATCACAAACACACTCTTTAGCAAGCTGTGTTATATTCAAAGGCTGTGCATAGAGTTTGCTAAAAATATCAAGCCGAACTGCGGCATGTATGGTGCAAGCATTCCAGTAAGCCCCAGAGGTCTCAAGGAGTTTTTCAGGCGTCCACGTTTTTCTTTGCGTCTCCATTATTTTCTCCATTGTTATAAGTGGTTAATAGATTAATATGGGCAAAAAAAATACATACTAAAGCAAGAAAAATAAGTGCTGCAAAATAACATAATGAAAGAGAAACAATAGCTAACCAAAAGAAAATAAACAGTATGTGAGCCATAAAAATTTTCATATGTCTTCTTCCTGTTTACTAAAACTCAGCTCATAATTCACTGAATTACGTTGTATCACTGTGCCAAAAAGCGCGTTTTTGGGCTTGCTCCGGTGGCTATGCCCTCGCGTCAAACTGTCGTTTGACGGCTAGAAGCTGCTCAAAATACGTCATCGCGTAATTATAAGGTAGCTTCTAGTAAAGCCTCATGCTGCTGGGCGCATTCCATGCAAAAAAGTGGACATTACAAGCTCTGTGGCTTGGGTATCGGTATAGCGTTTTTGCTGTACACAATTCCATGCCTGTAAAAAAATCCCTTTAAGAGCGTCAGACATCCAATCAATGGGCATATCAGCACGTAAAAAGCCATTATCTTGCAATGACTGTAAAAATATTTGCCAAGTTGCGTTATAGCGGCTTTCTAAGGCACATAAATGCGTATCTTCTGTATCCCAATGCTCATCAAGTAAAAAAGAAAAAGACGCACCCAATGGAATTAGAGCAGTAAGTGTTTCGTGTAAAATCTCCACACCTTTTTGTGGTTCTTTTTGCACTCTGCCCACAAAGGGTTCCATGAGAGTAAGACAACGTTGAAAAGATTCTTCATGCAATGCGGCAAGCAATACTTTTTTACCCGGAAAATACCGAAAAAGCGTAGCACGACCCATTTCTGCATATGCAGCCACTTGTTCAAGAGAGGCATTGGGATTTTTAGCATACACATGCAATGCCGCTTCAATGATACGCCGCCTAGTAACGGGTCGAAAACTTACCTTATTTGAGCATGATGTAGATTTTAGTGTATCTTTTTTCAACATAGCGCACTCCGCAAAAGAGAATATTCACCTAAAATGAGAAAATAAATCTCATTTAAGACTACTTATATCAATACTATTGCTGACTGTCAATTTTTTTGCCATAGCACATCCCGATTTTTACAAGACATAGTTGAGGGTATTTTAAAAAATAATAGTATATAAACAACTTGATATAACATCAAAACCAGACAGTATCGTGAAAATAAAGATGATAGTAAAAAAATTTGTAGCCCTTTCAAAGGTCCCCCCTTACTTTCACTGGTTAACCTTGGGGGATATAAACCATTATTATGACAGACTGTTATGCGCACCTTGCACAATGGTATGACAAAAACAACTATGCTCATTGAAGAGTACATTTGAAAAATGGTATTTTACCTGCCTAAACTTTGCCAGAAAATGAATTCCACCTGCTTATTTCTGGTAAAGTTTATTATTAGCATGGGAACTAAGAGTTTTATTTTTTACCGGTAGTTAAATACTTTTTCAGTGCCGACTATCTGCACTAAATATGTCAACTCAAAAAATGAAATTTATATCAATGATTATGTAAGTTTTACCTTTACAAATAGTTTTTTATTACGTAACGTGCTAGCGAATGGTACTAAAAATTGTTGTTGACACTATCTTAATCAGGGAAATGCTATGAAAAAAAATACTGAAAACATTGTGGAAGCTGTAGAAACTCAAGAGTGTAGTTGCAAGGCCCCATGCCAAACTACCATTGATTCCATTATTCGTAAGCGTGTTTATGCTTCTATGGCTGCAGGCCTTGTGCCCATCCCCTTGGTTGATTTTGCAGCCCTCACAGCCATTCAAATTGAAATGGTTCGCACCCTCTGCATAGAATACGGTATCCCCTTTGAAAAACAATGGGTTAAAACATGTATTTCTGGCCTTTGCGGTGGTGGTGTAACCGTTGCGGCGGTGCCAACCATTGCTTCCCTTTTTAAAGCTATTCCGGTAATTGGCCTACCTCTGGCAGCCTCTACCATAAGCATTACCGGCGGCGCCATTACCTATGCTGTAGGTTGTGTTTTTAACCGTCACTTTAAAAATGGTGGATCACTTGGTGATTTTGACGTAGAAAAAGGTAAAACCTACTTCAAGGAAAAATATGAAGAAGGTAAAACCTATGTCAAAGGTTTAAAAAGCACCCCTCAGAAAGAAGAAGAAAATACGGCAGAAAACGCCACAAACGCATAATTTTTTAGCATTTTTACCGTATGCTTAGGGGGGGGCTTGCCCTACTCTAGGCATACTTATGGGAATTTTATGCGCATAGATAAGTCTCGTTTTCTTTCCTTACTTCATGCGGAAGCTGGTGGTCAAAGCACAAAATTGGTTTTGGCTTGTTGCGGGGCTGGTCTTGCGCAAGGCATAGCCATATTTAGCATTATTACCGGCCTTGAACAGCTTGCAGGAAGCGGGGTCACATTTGGGATTTTTTTATCATTTTTTGCAAGCCTTGCCGTTTTTTATTATCTTTTCCACTATCTAGCACAGCAATCTTCCTTACTTGCCCTGCGCAGTATTAAGGACAGGCGCATAAATATTGCTGCCAAGTTGCGTGGCGTACCCATGGAACACTTCCTGAAAATGCAGCGTGAACGCACCCACAGCTTATTATCCGACAGCCAAGAATTGATGGTGGAAGCCGCTCGTATGTTTGTGGTGGCAGCGGCCAATTCCATTATGATGATCGTGGCCTTTGGGCGCATGTTTAGCATATCCATTCTGGGAGCATCCATTGTACTTTTGGCCCTTGGTACGGGCTTATTAATTTTTATTCGTATCTTAAAAAGTGTTAATCATTTACGAGTAACAGCGTGGGATGCAGAAGTTGCTTTTTCCTCTGAGCTCAATGACTTACAACAAGGCTTTCAGCACTTAAAAATCCATTTGCTTAAAACTGTAGATTTATTTAAACTTTGGCTTTTCCCCAACCTTAACGCTTCCATGGAGGCTCGTGAAAGCACCGAAAAAAGACAAGCCCGCGGTATGTCTTTTTTTGCTGTGTTTAACTTGCTTGTACTTGGTTTGCTCTTGTTTTTATTACCAAACATTCTTTCATTACCCACCGAGGATATAACGTCTCTCTTGGTCTTGGTCATATTTTGCATAACCCCCATGATGAGTCTTATAAGTTTTGTACCCATGTTTGGTAAGGTTGAGATGACCCTTAACGAGCTATGTAGATTAGAACAAGAACTTGATGCGGCAGTGGAAAAATGCGAGCAAGAGAATGTGCAAAATTATTGGCAAAAAAATGAGCTTGTGCCTATTGCTTTTGAAAATTTGAGCTTACATGATGTACGTTTTGAGCATAAAAACGCCGATGGCAGTGTTTCCTATGCCATACATATTCCTTCCTTTGAGCTTAAGCGCGGCGAAATAGTCTTTTTATGCGGCGGTAATGGAGCAGGAAAAACCACTTTCATGCGCCTTATCAGTGGACTATACGTACCAAGTACAGGAAATATATCGCTCAATGGGCGCAGCATAGCTGATGTGGGTATGGAATCTTGGCGCAATGTATTTTCTCTTGTGCCGGCAGATTTTCACCTCTTTAAGCACACCCTTGGTCTGCGTTACTCTCCAAAGCGCATCCATGAGCTTCTGACTATGATGCAAATTGAACATAAGGTCAGCGTTGATGAACACGGTACATTTTCTACGCGTGACCTCTCTCAAGGTCAGCGCAAGCGCCTTGCCTTGACCTGCGCCTTACTTGAAGACCGTGATATTTACCTCTTTGACGAAGTATCTGCCGATTTTGACCCCCACTTTAGACGCTATTTTTATGAAGAAATGCTTCAAAATATCCGCAGTCAAGGCAAAACAATTTTGGCCATTTCGCATGATGACAGATACTTTTCTTGTGCAGATAGAGTCATTTATATGGCCGATGGTACTTTTGTTGATAAGCATGTAGCGTAATATGGAATGCAATATACTATATCTATGACGTATAACTTAACTTTTTAGGTAATTATCATGTCACCTAGCACGCTAGAGCTAACTTCTTTTCAAAAAGAGGTATGGTTAGCCCAACAAGGTTTACCCGAGGGACACCCGGGTATTTCAGCTTGTGGGCGCTTTTTATTGCAAGGCCATATGGATGAAAATATTGTCCGCCAAAGTTTACAACGCTTAGTCGATCACTATCCCTTACTCACTGCAAGCTTAGTTCAAAGTAAAGGCTATCCTCTTTTTATGCTCAATGCACATAAGGAAGTGGATTTTACATATTATGACGTGCAAACACATGAAAATCCTCAAGCCGAAGCCCACCGCATTTGCCAAGAGTGTGCAGAAACACCCTTTATCCCCCTTGGGGGCAAGCTTATTCGTTTTATTTTGGTACGTTTTGCCGAGCAAAAATATTATTTTCTAAATCAATCCTTCCATCTGGTTAATGATGGCATATTTAACAATGCCGCGGCTCATTTACTGTCTATAATATATGAAGATATACTTGCAAATCGTCCCACAGAATGGCCCAAGCTCCCCTCTTGGCAGCTCACTATTGATGCGGATAAAGCCCACCTTAACTCTGCAAGATGTGAGCGAGATAAGGAATTTTGGCTACAAAGCGTGCAAAATGCTCCGGACATACGCGTTTTCCCAAGCTTAACTCAAAATTCTGATACCTTTAACCAAACAAGCCTGTACGCCCATAAGCTCAGCCCAAAGAGCGTAGCGCACTTTCAATCCTTACTTGCCGAAGGTAGCGGCATGGGGGCTTTACTCACCAGTATTCACGCCATAACCTTACACCTCATGTATGACGCAAACGTTCCCGTCAACATGACCATAAATAATGGCGAACGAAAAAACCCCATGAAAATGCAAGGGTATATGATGAACATCATACCCATTGTGCCCAATATACATGGCGATGCAAGTCTCTCTGAGATTCAAAAAAATATTACAGAGCAAAGCTACAAAATACGTAAACATGCCAAAACATCCATCACACTGGCCTTACGCGAAGCTAGAATACTCAAGGATTTTTTGCACCTTTGGGATACTACCATCAACTTTGTTCCAAGCTTTGCATTCAAGAATAGTCATTTTCATGTGGAGAAAATTGTACCATTTTTTCCATCTATAGACGCAGCATTATTGTATATCCATGCAACACAAGATACTGAAAATTCTCCCTTGGATCTCTATATTCAATACAGCCAAAACCATTTTACCCTTGATGATGTAAAACGCTATGCTTTGCGCTTTGAAAAGGTGCTAACTCTTTTGGCAAGCCAAGGCCATAAAACTCTCAAAGAGTGCTCCGTTTTACTTGATGATGAATATGAACAACTCAAAATATGGGAGCAAGGTAAAAAAGTACAACGCCCCCAGCTAAGTATACCGGCGCTTTTTACACAAGTGGCTAAACAGTATGCCCAAAATCCGGCCATACGCAGCGTAAAAGGCGATAGTATCAACTATGCCAAACTGTTAGAAAATGTTCAGGCTTTTGCCCATCACCTGCTCACCTATAATATAGCCCCAGGGCAAGTGGTGGCAGTGCTTGCCAGAAGGCATCATATGCTGCCCGAGTGTATTTTAGGCATTATGCACATTGGGGCCATTTATCTCCCCATTGATCCCGATTATCCCCTTGAGCGTATTACGCATATGTTTGAAGATGCAAAAGCCTGCTGCATCGTTGCCCTTCATGAAGAAGACTTTGAAATCAGCGGAGTAACAAATCTTCTGGCAAACCTTCCGGCAAATCTTAAACCCCATTGCCCCAAAATACTTTGGGATGCGAAGCAACAAAAAAATGCCCCCTGTAAGGCTATAGATTGTAAAGAGCCAAAGGCAAATGATGCTGCATATTTGATATATACTTCCGGTTCCACCGGCAACCCCAAAGGCGTTTTGGTAGGGCATAAAAGCTTTGTGAATATGATTTTATGCCAAGTGGAGATTATGGGCGTGCGACCAAGCGACCATGCCTTGCACTTTGCCTCTACTTCCTTTGATGCCTCCATGGCGGAAATTTTCTTGCCCCTCATGGCCGGGGCATGTTTGTATCCTGTGCCGCGTGAGCTCATTGATATACCGCTAAATTTACATAAATATCTGACAGATAATGCTATAACTGTTGCCACCTTTCCTCCAAGCTATCTGGCACTGTTTAATGGGAAGCCCTTTCCCTCCTTACGCGTACTCTTAACCGCCGGCGAACCGCCTGTGAGTAAGGACGCCAAACACTATGCCAAGGAGTTTGAATACTATAATGCTTATGGCCCCACAGAGTTTTCTGTGTGTGCATCCATGTATCGCATTAGCCCCGCAGACAAAGCCTATAATAGTATTGGCAGGCCCATAGCCAATACCGCAGCGCACATTTTAGATAGTCATGGGCGCCGTGTTGCTCCGGGTATGGTGGGTGAATTGTGGTTAAGCGGCAAAGGTTTAGCTCTTGGCTATTATGATAAACCAGATATAACGGCCAAGGCATTTTGCAAGCCACAAGCTCTACCCACAACTCTTTGCTATAGAACCGGAGACAGAGCCGCTTGGAATGCAGAAGGTAATTTAATAATTCTTGGGCGCAGTGACAGCCAAGTAAAAATTCATGGGCACAGAATTGAACTTTTAGAAATTACCAGAATTTTAGAAAAGCATAACAGCATTTCTCAAGCCATTGTCCTGTTAATAAAAAAGCAGGATGCTTCCACGCTAGAAGCCTTTGTAGTGCTAAATTCCTTAGGGGCAAAACTCGAAGCTGATGCCCTAAAAAGCGAACTGTTAGCTTGGGTCAGAGCACATTTGCCAAGCTTTGCTTGTCCAAACTTCTTTCATATTTTAAACTCCTTACCCATAGCCCCCACGGGTAAGGTTGATCGTAAGGCCCTTGAAAATAAAGCTATAAACAAAAATCCGCAGCAGCAGCTTGCCCTCTCCGGCTTTGAAAGCACATTAGTTAAAATATTTAGTGAGTTTCTTGGCTATGAAGTGCAAAACCCGCATCAAGATTTTTTTGCCCTAGGCGGCGATAGCTTTAAAGCTATGCAATTGGTACAAAAATTACACAGCATACCGGAAATGCAAACCATTCAGCCCATGAGTATGCGTGATTTTTTAAATAATTCTAGCGTAGCAGCATTAAGCGACTTTATAAAGCGCCATCAAATGCCAGAAAACTCGCTTGAAAAAACGCTCCCCAAAAGCTTAAAAAATGCCCATGACCCCATAGCCTGTACCAGTGCACAATTAGCCCTTTGGGCGCAAGAATTGACTCACCCCAATACAGATCGCTATCACATGCCTTGCATGGTATCTATTGATGGAACAGAGCAAGATATTGCGAAATTTATAGAAGCCATGCGCACGGCTTTAGGCAATCAACCTCTATGCACAAGCTCTGTACATGGCCCCATCGAAGCCCCTCACTTCATGCCTTTTAGTCAAGAAATTCCGGCTTGTGAACAGCTCAAAGCAGACAGTGCCTCCCAATACCAAGCCTTTATGGAGCGCATCATTCATAGGCCATTTAGATTTAGGGATGAATCCTTGGTGCGCTTGGCCCTTATTCAAAAAAATTATCCCGCGGCAAAACAAAAAGTTTTTGTAATGGTTTTACACCATATTATAGCAGACGCCGCAAGTCTAGATGCCCTTTGGCAAGAAGCTTTACGCCTTTTAAAACAACAGCCACATATATTGCCCAACCTAAAGCAGGTACGTGCGGACTTATTGCGCCATGCAGCCCTTGACGAACAAGTTTTTTTACATTCAACCACACGGCAAGAAGAAGTATCTTTTTGGAAAGAAAGGCTTTTTCCCATACCTAAGCCTTTGTCAAAAGCTTTGACCAATACACAAGAAGAACACCCTTCCGGCAGGTTAGCCTTTACACTTAATGGGCTTGTAAGCCAGCGCATGCAGGAGCTTGCCAGACAAAATAGCACCGGTTTATTATCTATTGTCATAGCGCTGTTAGGAGATTTTCTCTGCACTACTGCCAAGCAAAATCAATGCTTTTTAACCATACCCATGGGCACACGCGAACATGCCAACCTTGAGCACGTTTGCGGCTATTTTACAAACCCCATGCCCTTGCGCCTAAAACCTGAGCAAGGCTTACTAAGCGAGAATATCCATCAAGCTAAAAATGCCCTCTACGGCGCCTTGGGGCATAATAAATTGCCTATTCACGAATTGGCTAAGGATTTGCGATTAAGCACTGATAATCACGCAGCTTTAAGTGATGTCTTTGTGACGCATATACACCTAAGCTTGCCTAATGTGGATTTTCCCTTAGATATTGAGCTTATATCCCCCCTTGAAGACAATGTTTATTTGCATGCCTTAAAGGCTCCGCTTTCCTTTATGCTGGTGAGTAAGAATGAGCGTCAGAGTGAGTTATTGGGCGAGCAAATGGGGCTTGTATTGGAATATGCCCAAGATATTTTTTCAAAAGAGCAAGCGCAAGATTTTATGCAAGCCTGTATGCGGCATATGTTAAAAAGCATAGATTGCACAAGGGAACACTTTGAAATAAAAGACCTTTCCTGTAAGGTTACCCCTAAGACCTCAAAAGCCAGTTCAACAAATGCATGCTGTGCTGAAACATTGAGCAGCATAGTTACTCAGCCCAGTCATGAAAATACAGCGACACAAGAGCTTAGCAAGGCATGGGAAAAAGTCCTTGGGCAAACACCTAAGGATGCAGATAATTTCTTCTTGCACGGTGGGGATTCCATTAAAGCCATCCAATTCATTGGCCATCTGCACAGAGCCGGCTATACGCATATGGCTCCAGCACATTGCTACGATTACCCCACATATGCGGCCTTACTTACTCATATATCAACAGCGCAGGCCACTACCCCCCTACCCAAAGCGCTCGCTTCGCCCCTTGAATATGCCGAAAGCATAGCCTTGCCTCCTTTCCATAGACAATGGGTTTTGCGCCATCCCCTAAGCTGGCCGGATTTTCATATGGCCTTGCCACTGCTCTTTACTGCGCCCATAGATTTGCCCCGCTTCAAGCACGCGCTGACAAACCTTGCCCAGCGACACGAAGCCCTCTGTTTACGCCTGCAAAAAAATACAGCCGGCGAGGTTCATTTCATTTATGAGCAAGCAAAGCCCCCCCTATGGCTTGAGCTTGAACATAAAGAGCACAGCCTTGCGCAATGCTTTGCAATGGCAAGCAAAGAACTTTTTGCCCAGCTCAGCCAAGCTAAGGATCATGGTCCGCTCTATGCTTGTGCAGTATTTACCCATGAGGGCAAACAATATGCGCTTTTAGGCTTACATCACTTTTGCGTGGATATTTTCTCCTTTGAAATTATTAAGGCTGATCTTTTTGCACTCTATACGCATACTGAACAAAATATATCATCCATAGGCGCGGCAAGCTATGCTAAACTTGTTCAAGGCGTGGAAGGACAAAAAGTACCAAGCGTTTTTACAAGTGAACAAGATTACTTAGATGAATTACACCTCTGGCATACAGAAATTGAAATTTGCAAGCCGGAGAAATTTTGCCCTGTAGAGCATGAAGACATCACCCCGCCACAACGCAAACAGCTTTCCCATACTGTAGAAAGCTTTAGCTATGATACAAGCAGACGGGGCGGCGGCCTACCAGAAATCTTGGCCGGCTTAAGTATGGCTCTTGCAGATATGCACGAAGCCCCACTCCTCCTCACTCTTGAAGGCCATGGGCGTGAACAAATCTTGCCCCATATAGATATTTCCCATACAGTTGCTTGGTTTACGTCGGCATTTCCCCTAGCCATAAAACCCCATGTAGAATATGAGCAATTAGATAACTTACCAAAATTATGGGCAAATAAATTAGACAGCCTGCCCATGCGTGGGGCTCGTTTCGCCTTTGCAGCAATGAATGATGCTCTTTTAAATAGCTATGTGCCCCATATAAGCCTTAACTATATTGGGAACATGCAAAGTTCTGGGCAAAAGACTGCACAAGATACAGATTGGCAAAGTCTTAGACAATTTGCCAGCCCCAGCGCTTTACCAGGCTTAATTGGCAAGCATTTTGTGTCGGATTGCCCCGTAGAAATCACTATTTTACTCAATGACAATAACACCTTAACCATTGATGCCAGCTATGATAGTCAAAAATGCGCCGTATCTTGGTTAGAAGAGCTTGTACAAGCTTGGGGCAAAGCCATAACTGAACTTTCCAAGATATATAGAGCCGGCATTATACATATTGATAATGAACTTGCCGCCCTATGCCAATGTGAGCCCGATGATATATTGACTGTAAGCCATCCGGTTCAAGCGGAAGAAGTTATGCTTTTTCAGCACCTTCTGGACAAAGAAAGCCATGACAGCATAGCGCATTATATGGTGCAAATTTGCTTTAACCTCAGGCCAGAACAAATGGCTGGACAAAAGGCTGGGCAAAGCTCTGAACATTCCCCCATCCAAGTACATATTTTAGAGCAAGCTTGGCATGAACTTTGTTTGCGCCATGAAGCCTTGCGTATGCTCTTCCCAAGAAAAGAATCTTTTATTCGTGCTGTGCTTAAAGAGCCACGCTATTATGCAGAATGCGTTGATTTAAGCAACTTACCACTAGATCAGCAAAGTAAAAAACAAGACGCTCTCTTACAGCAATTGCGTAGCACCCCCTTTGACTTTAATTGCGGCCCCTTATTATATCTTAGCCTTATTACAAGAAAGGATGCTAAGGGCTCCTATGTGGTCATGGCGTGGACTTTTTCGCATGTGCTTATGGATGGTTGGTGCATTGGCATTATGATCCATGAGCTGCAAGAACTCTATGCGGCCCTATTAGAGCATCGAGCTCCCAATTTACCAAGTGCGCCATCCTTGAGTGAAATCTATGCAGAGCTTGGGCAAAGCAGTATTGAAAGTCTAAAAATCTTTTGGTCCAAGGCATTAGAAGGTTTTAACGGCACAACCAGCCTTGTGCAAATCTTAGATAAGCGTCTACGCAAACATCATACTATACTGGGGCAAGCTGCTACTGTACCGGATATTCAGGGCATAAAATATACTGAAGACGTGGTGCAAGAATATAGCTTTGCTCTGGAGCAAAGTGAACTTGAACTCTTACACCAAGCGGCCGCAAGTTATAGCGTAAGCCTAGCTCAACTTCTGCAAAGCCTTTGGGGAATTTTGCTCAGCGATGCTCACAATAAAGATGTGGTTTTTGGGGTGGTTTTTGCGGCTCGCCCTGCGCACATACAAGGCATAGAAAATACCCTTGGCCTATTTTTACGCACTCTACCCGTGCGGGTGCGTTGGCATGAAGACATGCTCTTTAAAGATTTAGCCATACATATTCGTAAAAATGCCGTGCAACTAGGCACACATGAGCGCGATATGCTCTCTGACATACAAAATTGCCGCCCAAGCGGAGGAGCACTCTTTGACCATAGCCTTACCTTTGAAAATTACCCTCTAGATTTTTTAAGAGGCAATAATAGACTAGGCTTTGACGAGGTGGATGGTTTTGAACGCGCCCCCTATCCCTTAACTCTTTCAGTGTATACCACCAAGCAAAGCTGCAACATGCGCTTTGTTTACAATACAGACCATATACATTGTGAACAGTTTAATTTACTTATGCACCAGTGGCAAAACCTGCTGCATAGCTTTACGCATACAATTAAAGCCCATAAAGCTCAAAGTCTGCTTTGCAAAGAGCTTTGCCCGGCATATGAGCCAAATACATCCAAGCTTACTACAAGTGAAATTATTCCTAAAATCACTCAGGAAGATACATCATTTTTCACTCAAAACACCTTACAAGAGATATTTCTTAAGCAGGTGGAGCTCTATCCTATAGAGCCGGCATATATGAGCGCGCAAAATGATGTTTGGAGCTACAGCGAGCTAGCCATTGCCGCACGTCGCATAGCCGCAGGTTTAAAAGATATACTTCCCCATGAGCCCATTGCCATTGCCATACCACGCGGCCCGGAGAATATGGCTGCCATCCTTGGTGTGCTCATGGCCGGTGGGTGCTATCTCAGCCTTGATGAGCATGCCCCCCTTGCCCGCCAGCAAAGCATGTTAAACACAGCAAAGTGCCGACACATTATTTTTCATCACAATGTGGATAATGCGCTTTATGGCCAAGATTTTTCATATAGCTGCCTGAAGTTTGATGAACTTATGCTAAATAAACCCTTACCGCTGGAACAGGTGAAAAAAGACGGCGGAGAGTCCATTGCTTGCATGATGTTTACCTCCGGCACCACTGGCACGCCCAAGGGTATTATTTTACCGCATCAAGGCATATTGCGCTTGGTCTGCCAGAGCAATATATGTGATATTAAGCCGCAAGAAAGGGTTGGACAAACCTCATCTTTCGCTTTTGATGCTTCTAATTTTGAAATATGGGGGGCTTTGCTCCATGGCGGCACTTTGTGCGGCTTAGAGCTTGATACGCTCACCTCCACAAGCCTACTGAAAAAAGAACTTGAACAAAAAAATATTAGCACCATATTTTTAACCACGGGGCTTTTATCCAGCCTAAGCGCTGTAGATCCAAGTGTTTTTGCAAGTATTGATAAGCTTTATACCGGCGGTGAAACATTAAATACCAAGCTTACCAAGGATGTACTCACAGCCTGCCCCAAATTGCAGCTCTATAATGGCTACGGCCCAACAGAAAATTCTACCTATAGCATTGGGCATTGGGTGCGCCTTGAAGATGTTCAAGACCCCACCAAGGCTGTGCCCATTGGCCTGCCCCTAAATCATACCAGAGTGTACATTATAGATGCGCACGATAATCTTGTACAAGATGGACAATGGGGCGAAATTTGTGTGGCCGGTCTTGGCCTTGCGCTTGGCTATTATAATAAGCCCGAAGCAAGCCAAAAAGCTTTTGTCATGCTTAAAAGCGTCGGTGAAAAGGTCTATCGCACCGGAGATATAGGACGCATGGGGCCTGAGGGATTTTATGAATTTGCAGGCCGACGCGACAATCAAATTAAGATTCGCGGATTTAGAGTAGAACTTGACGAGATAGAACAAGCATTTTTGCAGCTTAAAGGCGTGAAGCAAGCGGCCATACTGGTGCGCGGTGAGCATGAGCATAAAAAGCTGGTGGCCTTTGTCATGGGTAAGGATATACCAAGCCAAGACCTGCTTTATGAAGAGTTAGGCCATGTTCTACCAGAATATATGCTTCCCACAAAAATACTTGCCCTTGAGCACTTTCCCTTAACTTCCAATGCAAAGCTTGATCGCACAGCTTTGCTGAAAATGCTTGATGATGACATGACTCACAGCATGGAACATGCAAAGATACAAGATATTAGCATGGCTCACGGCGAAAGTTTAGAACCAGAACATGCAGAACAAGTACATGCAGCGTATATAGAGCACATTGGGAAAATTTTTAGCACTGTATTGCAAATTCCGTGGCAAAAAATTGCCAGGCAAATGCAGCAACAGGGAGCTGAGGTAGACTTTTTTCACCTTGGTGGCCAATCGCTAAAAGCCATACATCTTTTAGGGCATTTACAAAAAGCCTTTGGCCTTGAGCTGCGCCTAAGCGACATTATGCAGCTAAGAACTATTGCTAATATTGCCAAGCATATATCTACGCTCAAAGCCCATAACAACACTCAAGAAGAGCAGTTTCAGACGGTAAGCACGCCGGATTTGCCGCTTTTATCGGAGCAAAAAAACTTTTGGTTCTTGCACCACCTTATGGGTCAAAGCTCAAAACTTAATATTGTTAGCCCATTACATATTAATAACCTGCTCAACATTAAGGTTCTTAACCTTGCTTTACGCTTGGTGGAAATGCGCCATGAGGCTTTGCGTGTGCGTTTTTCCGGCCGCAATGAATTGCAAGAAAAAACTGAACCACGCCAATGGATTAGTTCTAGCTCTTCCTTGCAAGTTAAGGTGCAAGACTTGCGTCTTAACACTGTCCCTGACGCTGATATGGCAAAATCTTTGTATGAGGCCATTGAGGCAGACTACCATACGCCCTTTATTTTTGAGCATGATGCAAGCCTGATACGCGCCTATTATTATATTGAGTCAGATACAAGCTCAGTATTGAGTCTTGTTGCGCATCATATAATTTGTGATGGTTGGTCCATGAACTTGATATTAAACGACATACACCTTGCCTATACAGCCATACTTGCGGCCATGCAAAAGCAAGAAATGACGTTTGAAAATATACCTCTGTCTGAGCTAAGCCTATGGGCAAAAAATATTTGGCCTTCCTCACCCCCCAGCTATGCGCATATACTGAATAAGCGCTTACGCAATACCCAAGAGGCCATGCTACAGCGTTTAATCCATCGCTTTACCCCGCTTCCTGAGCCCTTAATGCTTCCCACAGACTTTGTGCGCAAGGCTGCGCAAAGCTTTGAGAGCACAACATATATGCTAAGTATACCTCATAGCTTGCGTAATCAATTACACAGTAAAGCCAAGGCTTATGGGGTGCCGGTCTTTGCTGTGCTCCTTGCCATGACAGAAATTTTCCTCTTTAAGCATAGCAAACAAAAGGACTTTGTGCTTGGTATACCGGTGGCCTGTCGTGATCATCTTGACGCACAAGAAACTGTGGGCTTATTGATGAATGTTATGCCCTTACGTTTACAATTAGACGTGGAGGACAGTTTCAAAACCTGCGCTCTAAAGTGTGCGGAAGTATTTGGGCAAAGTTTGCAAGATGCCGAATACCCCTTTAATGAATTATTACAGCACTTAAATGTACCAAGAGAAGATGGGCACAGCCCGCTTTATGACATGGTGCTTTCTTATGAAGAGCAAGAATGGAAAGAATTTCCAAATTTTTGTGGGCAAGCTGCAAAAATCTATGAGCTAAATGTTAATAACAATCGTTTAGATATTACCTTAAACGTTATTAATATGACGGATTCTTTACAGTTTCACTGGCAATACAAAGACGCAATCTTCACCAAAGCAAGTATTGAACGCATGGCTAAGCGCTTTATTACCTTGCTGGAAAAACTGTGCACTGACTGCGCAGATACACTGCCCGTAAGCACCCTTGATATATTACCCACAGAAGAAAAAAGCCTGCTGACCTCCTTTAACAATACTCATGCTGCTTTTGATAATTTTGATGTAACGAAAGGCATTTATGATCAATTTGCCCATCAAGCAAGCTTGACCCCCCATGCCGCGGCACTGCGCCATGCGCATGGCTCCATAAACTATGCAGACTTTGCCATACAGGTAGAAAAGCTTGCAGCGTGGTTACATGCACAAAATATCACAGCCGGTACGGCGGTGGGCATAGCCTTGCCGCGCAGTTTGGATATGATGCTTGCCATTTATGCCACCTTACGTTTAGGGGCATACTATGTGCCACTTATAACCAGCGACACGGATTTCCCCAAGGAACGTGTGAGCTTTATGTTGCAAGATTTACCCAGTGGCAGCTACATCCTAAGCACAGCAAAGCTTGCACCAAAACTTGCAAGCATTGCAGACCTTGCACAGGAAGCCACCCTACTCACCATGCCGCACATGGCAAGTCTTGATGTCACGAGCACTGCCCCCATGGCTGAGCAAAATTTGCAAGACCTAGCCTACATTATATTTACCTCCGGCTCCACCGGCAGACCCAAGGGCGTTATGTTGGAAAGCCAAGGGGTACTGAATCGCATTTTTTGGATGCAAGATGTTTTTAAACTTGGCACGCAAGATGTTATATTACAAAAAACGCCCATATCTTTTGATGTTTCGGTGTGGGAGCTGTTTTGGTGGGCATGGACAGGAGCCTCTTTAGCCCTACTTGAGCCCGATGAGGAGCGTTATCCGGACGCCATAGTGGAGGCTATTTGGCGTCATAAAGTAACCACCATACATTTTGTACCTTCCATGTTGCACATTTTCCTTGAGCATTGCCAAAATGTGCCGCAAAGCATAGAGCGCATAGCCAGCTTAAAACGTGTTTTTGTAAGTGGTGAAGCCATCAATTATGATTGTGTACAGCTCTTTAACAAACTGCTTTTTGAAAGTAATGGCACAGAGTTGCACAATCTCTATGGCCCCACCGAAGCCACGGTAGACGTAACATGGCAGCCTTGCTCGCCCTTTGTGGTAAATGCAGACACGCCAGTTGGCACGCAACCCCAGGGTACGCCAAACCAGGGCATGCCCCCTGTTCCCCCTGTTCCCATTGGCAAGGCCATTAGCAATACGCAAATAGATATTGTGGATGATTTTGACCAAATCTGCCCCATTGGTGTACCGGGTGAGCTTATCATTAGCGGCATTCAAGTGGCCAGAGGCTATGCAAATCGCCCAGATCTAACTGAACAAGCCTTTTTTGATAACCTCACCAATAAGCAACGTAGTTATCGCACAGGTGATTTAGCCCGCTACACCGCCCAGGGACATATTGAATATTTGGGGCGCAAAGATCATCAAGTAAAAATGAGGGGCTTTCGCATAGAGCTTGGTGAAATTGAAGCGGCTCTTGAAAGTCACGCGCGTATCAATAAGGCCGTGGTGCGTCTTGGCACCCTTGGCAATATGCCTAGCTTAGAAGCTTTTATCTTGCCCCAAGAAAATGTTGGACAGCATTCTGGGCAACATTCTGAACAGCGAGGCGGCGAAACACAGCTCACAGTGCAGGAGCTCAGGCAGCATCTACAAGGGCTGCTCCCCACCTACATGTGCCCCTCTTCATTTTTTATTATGCCTGCCATGGAATTAAGCGCGCATGGTAAGCTTGACCGCAAAAACTTACAAGGCACACGCTTAAATGCTCTTGGTAATACGCAACCCAAAGAAGAACCTGCTAAAAACAAAACGCAAGCATATGATAATATTGAACTTAATCAAGTTGAAAAAGCTGTACGTCAGTGCTGGTATGAAGTGCTTCCCGAGCTTAAAGAGCAAGCATCTAGCTTAGCAAATACTGTAAGCTTTTTTGAGGCAGGTGGTTCCTCCCTATTGCTCATACGTCTATTTGAGCTCTTAAATGCACGTTGGCCCAATATCTTTCAGATGGCAGAACTCTTTGTATGTATAAATATTCAAGAGCAAGCCCAAAAGATTTACACTAGCCTTCAGCCCGCTCAGCAAGAGAGCAAGAAAAATGGCGAGCAAGAGTTTGCGCAAAACAGTACGCAAAATATTGGGCAAAACATTGGGCAACCCACGGGCAATAAAGACATAGCGATTATAGGTCTGGCCTTACGACTGGCAGATTATACCGATGAAGAAAGCTTTTGGTCAGACCTTATAACCCAAAGTGACAGGGTTTGCGCCCTTTCTCCGGCAAGAGAGCGTGAGCAAAGAGCCATGCTCAGCGCCGCCGGCGTTAGCCATGAAGGCTTACCCTTTCAACATGCGGCCTATCTGGATGATATCTCAAGCTTTGACCCACAGCGTTTTGCTATGTCTCCCAGTGAAGCTCGCATTGTGGATCCGGAACATAGGCTTTTCTTTGCAACTGCCCTAAGAGCGCTTGAAAATGCAGGCTATGGCGGCCATGCTCTGAGAGCGAAAGATGTTGGTGTTTTTGTGGGGGCAAGTGCTCATTCAAGCTTTAGGCAGGCCGTGGCCTTTGGTGTGCCGGAGCAAGCCGAACAATCGGCCATGATAAATATTCCCTCGGCTCTTACCGCTCGTCTAAGCTATTTATATAATTGGACTGGCCCCGCAGCAGTGCTTGACACGGCGTGTTCTTCCGGCTTGGTGGCTCTACATCATGCGTGTATGGCCTTGCAAAATGGAGACTGCTCTGTAGCCCTTTGCGGTGCTGTGCGTGTGGAGGATGGTCTTTTACTGCTTCCCCATAAATTTGCCATTGTAAGTAATAATCAACGCACCTATAGCTTTGAGGCCAGAGCCAGTGGCACCACCGGTGGTGAAGGCGCCATTGTCTTTTTATTAAAGCCCTTAAAGCAAGCTTTACAAGATAATGATTCCATTCATGCCATCATCAAGGGCTCTGCTGTCAATCAAGATGGTCAGGGCACAAGCCTTGTGGCTCCTAATCCGGTGGCACAAGCAAATGTTATTGCTAAAGCAGCCCAACAGGTGGTACCATCCGCCCAATTTGCGGAAACTACCAACTTTAGCCTTGATCAACTAAGCTTTGTGGAAGCCCATGGCACAGGAACAGTACTTGGAGATCCTGCGGAGGTGGAAGGTTTGCGCCGTGCTTTTGCTTCAAATCCCTCCAACGCACCTAAAACCTCCATTCCCATAAGCTCGGTAAAGGGAAATTTTGGTCACTTAGATGCTGCAGCCGGATCTTTGGGATTATTAAAGGCCGTGCTTAGCCTAAAGCATGCTTTGCTGCCAGGCCAAGCGCATTTTGAAAAACCTAATCCACACATTGACTTTACCAAGGCTCATGTGCATGTGCCAGCCAAAGCAGAAAAACTCTCGAGAGTTCATGGATCATTAAAAGCCGGTATCAGTTCCTTTGGGCTCAGTGGCATAAATGCCCATGTTATTTTAGAAGAAGCTCCCAAAACAGAAAGTGCACACTATGCGCCAGCCTATTATTGCATAGCTCTCTCTGCTGCAAGCATGGAAAGCCTACACAGTTATGCCAAGGCCATGCTCATAAGCTTAGAAAAATCACCCAAGCATATACAGGATATAGCCGCAACCCTGACCCTTGGGCGTACGCATTTAGCCATACGCATAGCCTTTGTGGCAAATGACACAAAAACATTATGCAAAAAATTATTACATTGGCTTTGCACACCGGACTTTATTCCGGAAAATAGTAAGGAAAAACTTACTGCTACCCATGTTTATGTATACCATGAGGATGAAACAAAAGCCCATGCAGCCGCAATGGCCTTTATGCAGGGGGCAACACCTCTATGGGCTGATGCCACATGTGAGCACGCTGAACATACACACATTAGACAGAGCTTTAGGCGTGTGCATTTACCGGCAGTTCCCATGGAGCGCATCACGTGCTGGCCAAGTTTTGCAAATACGCTCCCAAAAAAGAGTACACAGCATACTACAAAACTGCCCGATTTCGCTAATTTCATGGGACATGCCATACACACACCTCATGGCCAGCACTATGCACTTGATGTAGAAAATAAAGCTTTTTGGCCCTTACATGAGCATAAAGTCTTGCATAGACCTACCCTTGTGGGCATGGCTTTTCCTGCCCTCATAGCAAACATTATGCAAGGCAAAAACCCTACATATACCGCCTTACAGATACATAATATTGTTTGGCATGCCCCCCTACTGGCAGAAAAATATACTCATATTTCCTTACAGATAGCTTCACATAAGCAAGGTCATGATGAGACACAAAGCATAAGCCTTATGGGGCAGGCTGATCATACTTGGACAAATTTTGTCGAGGCAAATGTACATAGAATCTCCAAGTCTCATGGCATGGATCCTATAGATATTGAAAATATTCATCAAGATATGCTAAAACAAGACTTGGCGGAATTTTCAAATCCTGTCTCTAAGAATTCCGTTCTTGAAGTTTCAGGCCGTTGGCATTGTCGCACGGCTCTATGGCGTTCGCCCGATGGCGCTGTTACAGTGTCCCGTATTGCGCTTAAGCCTGAATATATGGATGATTTGCAAAGCTTTAGCCTGCATCCGGCCATGCTTGATATTGCCACAAGTTCCGCCTTTGAGGCTACAGCAAGCCTGCTGCCCGCAGCGTGTAAAAGCATAAGCATATATCACCCCTTGCCTGCGCAAATTTGGGTGCGTTGCCATAAAAAATCCACTCCACAATCTGAACGAAACCTAATAATAGATTGCAATATTTATGATGATGACGGGCATGTATTAGTCCATTTTGAAGACTTGGTATTTTTGCCCTTGCGTGAAAATAAAGCCCTTTTACACAAACTTGATTGGAAACATCAGCCAAGCCCAATGGCACAGGCGCAGACATGGGCACAGGCACAAACACAGACAAATACTACCCTACTCCTAGACAATGCTCCCTCAAATATCATGCAGGAGCTTGAAAACTTGGGTCATACTGTAAAGCGCATGCCCTATCCGCATGACGAAAAGACATGCAAAGAGCTCATTGAAAAACTGCAGCACGGTAATATTTCACATATTTTTGCGCTATTACCTCAAGACATTTCCCCTTGGCAGGGAATATTGCCCCTGCGACATATTTTGCAAAATATGTCCCTATTGAGCACGCCCATATATTGGCTTTACCTTGCAAAGCAATATAAGCCTGAACATGCGGCCATACGTGGAGCTTTTATGGCTTTATGCCAAGAAGATACACGCTTGCGCGGCATATTTGTAGAAGCTGAAAGCTCAAGCTTAAGCAAGGTAAGCATTAAAAATATTAATGATTATGTATTTCCCCCCCCGCAGGATATACTGGTCACGTGGTTGCGTCTTGACGCACAGGGAAAGCTTTTAAGCCCAAGCCTTTCAAAAGCGCTTAGTCCGGCAACAAAGCCCATAAGCAGCACAAATAAGTGCATTGTTATCACAGGCGGCCTTGGTAGCTTGGCTTTGAGCATGGCCGCTGAGCTTGTGCCGGCTTTAGGAAGTACACTTGTCCTTCTGCATAAAAGTCCTTTTTCTTTAGACGGCAATGCCTTAGACACTTCACTCCTGTCAGAATCAAAGCATGACAATACAATGCAGGAAAGGGTGGAAGCCTTAAGCAATCTTCATAAACAAGGCATTGCTTACAAGCTGTATCAATGCGATGTAACCCATGCCAAGGAGCTTGAAGCTTGCCTTGAAAAAGTGCGTGCTGATTGTGGCCCCATTGGAAGTATTATCCATACTGCCGGATTGGCCGGAGCCGGATTCATGCTGCAAAAAGATCAAAGTACTTTTGAATCTGTTTTGCATGTAAAGCTTCATGCGGCGCGCCTGCTCTATGAATTCACCAAACAAGACCCCATAGAATATTTTATCTTAGCATCCTCACGCACCGGCCTCATGGGAGCCGCCGGCCAAAGCGATTATACAGCAGCCAATGCCGCTCTCGACGCCTTGGCTCATGAGCTAAGACAATATGATTACCCTGCTTTTTCCATCGCTTGGAACACATTGGCTGAGGTGGGCATGGCCGCAAGGGCTGGCATTCATGAAGCGCATATGCTTCATCCCAAACTGGCGGCAAAAACCCTCTTAGAGGCTCTTGCTCTCAATGAAGCCCATATTGTCCTAAGTCTTGCCGGTGAGTTTTTAGACGGACAAGGTATCAATACAGGCCTTAATGCAGGCCTCAACACAGTGCACGCTGGCCATCTAAACAATACCCCCCAAGACAGCATCACCGAGGGACTTGAAAATTTAAGTATAGTAGACGCCCTGTGTAGCATTATTCAACGTGTGCTTGGGCATGAACATGTTGATAGTAATGATGATTTCTATGCGCTTGGTGGGGATTCGCTCTCAGGTATGCGTATTATTGCCATTCTCAATGATTATTTCAATATTTCTTTAAATCTCTCGGATTTGCTCACCAATAGCGGGCTTGCAGATTTTAGTAAATATATCACTGACAAAACCCATGATGTAAAAAAACACAGTACAATACTCAGCCCAACCCCATTTTTGGAAGAATATCCGGTAAGCCGTGAGCAACAAGCCGTACTTTTAAAAGAAGCCCTTACCGAAGACCATACAGGCTATAATCTGCCAAGCTTCTTCCCCCTAAAAGACGAGTATAGCAAGGAGCATGTACAAAAAGCTCTTGATGCCTTAATTCGTAGGCATGAAATATTGCGCACACGCTTTGTTCATATGGCAGAGCTAAGCCCGCGCATGCGTATACTTGACAGCGTACAGTGCATTATACAAGAATATCAGTTTGATACATTAAGTGATGCCCTAAGCCTTGTGCAAGCTTTTGACTTTGAGCAAGGCCACTTATTCCGCATGGCTATCTTGCATATTGCAAGGCTTCCCCATACTACAAATCAAGATGCCGTTGACCAAGAACACAACACAAAGTCAGGCAAGGTACTCTTTTTTGACCTGCATCATAGCTTAAGCGATGCCAAGGGGCTTGGTATACTTATATACGAATTTTTTGCCCTTTTACGAGGGGAAAGTTTATCCACGGTAACTAAGCATATGAAGGACGCTGCATGGCAGCAACATAGTAATAAAGATGCAGAAGTAACATCTCGTGAGTATTGGCTAAAGTTATTTGCTGATGCACATGATAAACATGCGCAAGGGCGCTTAAAAAACACCTTGCCCGAAGATTTTGCTAGGCCGGCTTTTTATACCTTTAAAGGCGATAATGCAGACTTTTTTATTGCTGCTGAAGAAAGCAAAGCCATGCAAAACTTTGCTAAAGCACATAAAATAACACTTAATGCGCTTATTCGCTCCATCTGGGGTCTACTTATTTATGCCGACACCAAGGCCACGGACATTGCTCTGGGTCTTGCCACCGACACACGACCGGCCGGATTTGAGCATTGCGTAGGTATGTTAGCTTGCCTATTGCCAACGCGCATACATATGGAACCGCATCAAACCTTGAGCCAATATGTGCGCACAGTGCAGGCCAATGATGCCATGGCCTTGGAACATGCGGCCTTTTCTGAAGCAGATGTTTTATCAGAGCTACGCCTGCCTGCTGATCCGTCACGCCTGGGGCTTTCAGAAATCATTATATCCTTTATGAATTATGCAGCAGGTGAATCTGAACTTGCCCCCTATATACTGCCAAACCATGCTTGCAGTGCTGACCTAACTATATATATTAGCAATAAAGACGGTGGCTTACTCTTTGCTTTACAATATTATGCTGAAGTATTTTCCAAGGCTCGTATGCAGGCTCTTGGTGAGCGCTTTATAAAATTGGCTCAAACCCTTCTTGCAAGTCATGCAGAAGATACTTTGCAAGATATACTGACAAAAAGCGCTGTCATGGATCGACAATGGGAGATTAAAGAGCCCATTAAAGAGCAAACTAAGCCCGCGCCTCACGCAGCATCAAAGCCGGCGCAAGAAGCTGATTCTGCCATCAAGGTTCTTGAAGTTGAACAATATATCCTTACTATCTTTCATAATTATTTTGGTGAAAATAGTTTTGGCTCAGAAGTCAGCTTCTTTGAACTTGGTGGGCATAGCCTGCTTGCGGTGCAAATTGTCAATGCCATCAATAAGCACTATAAGAGCAATTTAAGCGCCAGAGATGTCTTTAGCCATCCTAGCCCACGACTATTGGCCAAGCAGCTTGTGCTTACTGTAGAGCAAAGTATCACGCAAAATTCTCAGCAAAGTATAGCCAATCAATATGAACCATTACAAGGTGAATACTATCCCCTAAGCCATGCTCAGCAAAGGCTTTATGTCCTGCACTGCATGGAAGAGGAAAGCACGGCCTATAATATGGTTTTTGTCTTCCGTGTGAAGAATCCACTTGAAAAACAAGCCCTTGAAAAGGCTTTGCAGGCCTTAAGCCAGCGCCAAGATATTTTGCGCACCATTATTGTGGAAAAAGACGGTGATATTTATCAAAAAGTTGTTCCTGATTTAGTCAACCCTTGCCATGAACATATAGGCACATTACCGGAAGACCAGGCTTGTGCATGGGTAAGTTCCATGGCCATAAAGCCTTATGACTTAAGTAAAAACATGCTGCGCATTTGCCTTTGTACTACCACTGAGCAAGAGCAATACCTTGCCATTGGCATACATCACATACTTGGCGATGGCTGGTCCATGCAAATTTTTGCACGCGAACTCATGGCTTTTTATGTACATGAGGCACATATGCCGCCACTGCCCTTGCAATATAGAGACTATGCCCTAGCCCAGCAGCATAAAACCTGGCAGGAGGAAGCCACATGGTGGAAAAATGAATTGCATAATCCACCAAAGCCCCTGAATTTACCTGCCGATGCCCCATCCACAAATACCCATGCTCATGGCATAAGACATAGGGAAGATACGCAATCACGTATAGTTGCTGCACAAACCATACAGGCTTTGCGCAAGCTTGCAAGCCAGCAGCAAATATCCTTGGCTACATATTTACTTACCCTGCTTTCAGCCCTACTGATGCGCTTGGCGCGTCAAGATGATATCATTATCGGTATGGGTGTTGCCGGACGCGATGAGAGCAATATTGAAGGATTAATAGGCTTTTTTGTAAATATGCTACCCATTCGCATTAAAGCTCCCGAAGACGGCAACTTGGACACTTTGCTCAAAGCTGTGCAGAGAAGTTGCGGCGAAGCTTTGGCCAGAGCAAGCTATCCTTATGATTTATTGGTACGAGAGTGTGTAAGCCATGCTTGTGAAAATACTTCTGAAAAAGCTTCTGGCATACACCAAGAGCAGCTCTTTAATATTGTTTTTGAATATCAACGCTATGGCGATTTACAGCATAACATTCCCATACATGAAGCAGATAATTTCACTCCCATTCAGGAAGATCACTGGCTGCCCATGTTAGAAAATAGTGCAAAATCAGCTCGCTATCCCATAACATTTTATGCACAGGATGAACCCGCCGGCCTTCGCCTGCGTGCCCAATATGACAGTGAACTCTTTAGCGCAAGTAGTATTGCAAACTGGCTTGAGCTTTGGGAAGAGTTCATGCTCAAGGTGGTAAACCAATGAAACTTGACGACCTCTTCATAAACTCTCTCGCACCTAAAGAAGAACAGGAGCAGGGACATATACATGATAACTTTGTAAGCATGGCCAAGCGCATAGAATTTTTTGCCCAAAACCATGCTGACGCCATAGCCTTGGTGGATAGTACAAGCTCATGGTCTTATGCCACCCTTTGGGATAAAGCCCAAGAGCTGGCTCATTTTATTGTAGGTGAATTAAAGCCAAGCTCGGAGACAAGCATTGCCATATTGACAGGTCGAAATAATTATCATTATGCCGCCATGCTTGGGGTGTGGCTTGCCCGTTGCGTGGCTGTGCCCCTAGACCCAAGCTTACCTAAACCACGCTTGCGGCATATGATCAATGATTGTCAGGCCGAAATTTTAGTGACAGATATTGCCAACGCCGGCCTAGGTGAGCGTATTAGCCAAGACTGCAAAGCTCTGCATCGGCTTATCTGCCTTGAGGCCATGCTTTTTGAAGACGCAGTGGAGCAAAAAACCAACCTTATGAATAAGGAGCTTTGGAATCTTATTGCGCAAGACGGTGCTGACGGTAGCTGGAAGAGTTATTTTGATGCCAAGCCCCTTACCCATGAAAGTTTGCTAGGCATGGCGCAAAATGTTTGCACCAAGCTAGAGAGTTTTTTCAATACATCTCATAATATATTAGATATTGGTGGTGGTTCTGGCATAGTGGCTAAAGCCATTATGGAGAAAAGCCACAATTACACCGCTTTTGAGCTTTGCAAAGCCGAGGCTCAGCGCATAAATGACTATGGCCAGAAGTATAGCAAGCAATATGACGGGCTCCATAAAAAAACTGTGCAAGCGCATGTTATGGAAGCATCAGACATCCACATTGCCCCACAAAATTATGATATTATCATTATTAACAGCGTCATTGAAAATTTCCCCGGCTATAATTATTTGCGCCACGTACTTCATGGAGCCCTTGAACATTTAGAAAATGATGGCGCAGTATTCTTGGGCATGGTATGGGATGCTGATAAAAAACAGCTCTTTGAAAAGGCATTATATGATTATGCCGCACAAAGTGGCGATAGCTCCGCCATTTTGCGTTTTGCTGCTGAAGAAGAACTCTATGTATCCAAGGCTTTTTTTGAGGACTTTGCCCTACAACGCGGTGATATAACTATTGAATTTTCAAGCCCAAAATCCGGCTTAGCTGAGCTGGACCACTATCGCTATGATGTCATCATAACAAAAAATAAATCAAAACAGGAGTATACAAGCACCTATTCCAAGCAACGCTTTGGGTTAAAACATGTGCAGCATGCCAAGCAAAAGGCTGCCATAAGCTCTCTTGACTCCACAAAAAACACAGATGCAGCCTATATTATCTATACCAGCGGTTCTACAGGAAAGCCCAAGGGCGCCTTACTTGAGCATATAAGCCTCATGAATCTTATGGATAATATGCTTGAACAAGTGTATGCCCCCTTTAATCAGGGGCAGGTAAAAAGTGCCGTACTCGCCTCATTTTGCTTTGACGCATCCTTGCAAGCTTGGGCCACCCTTTGTCATGGGGGCACTCTCTTTATTACAGCAGACAATCTACGCCATAACCCACAACAATTACACAACTTTTTCTATGAAAATAACATCATACTTTGCGACGCCACCCCAAGCTTATTTGGGCTAATGTTAGATTTTTGGCAACAAAGTGCAAGCACCCCCCATGTGAAAGTATGGATACTTGGTGGAGAAGTCTTACATTTACACTATTTATCCCAATTCTATGCCTTACAAAACCAAGAAGACGCGTGCATATTCAATGCTTATGGCCCCACAGAATGCTGTGTCAACACCACCTTGCATAAATTTAGTGCAGACAATTGGCAAGAGCATAGCTCCCCACCCCTAGGAAAAAAGCTCAACGGCTTTAATGTGATGATTTGTGCTGCAAAGGGTCATGCCGTACCCGATGGCATACCCGCAGAACTTTGGATTGGCGGCCTTGGCCTTGCGCGTGGTTATGTGCATAATCCACAGCTCACCAAAGAAGCCTTCATACATAAGGACGGCCAACGCTGGTATAAAAGCGGTGATATTGTTTGCCGCAGAAATGGGCTTATTTTCTACATTGCCCGCGAAGATGGGCAGGTTAAAATCAATGGCTATCGCATAGAAGTGAGTGAGGTGGAGGCGGCGCTTAAGGCTTGCCCTTTGGTGGAGCAAGCCAGCATTGTGGTTGGGGATTTTTTAGGCAATAATATGCCAGCCCTAGCGGCGTATGTGGTTCCAAGCCAGAGTATAAAGGCAAACACTGCATCCCCTGATTATACCAATACTGTCGAAACAAGTTTACGCGCATACCTTTTACAAAAATTGCCCTCCTATGCCGTGCCTGCTTTCTTTATCCCCATCCATACTTTACCTCTTACTGCCAGTGGTAAGGTAGATCGCAAAAGCTTGCCCTCCCCCACAGCCACAAAAAAGCAAAACAGTGCCCGTATCGCGAGTACCGGGCGTAGCGTGCAAGGGCAAGTGGAACAAGCCTTAGCTGACATGTGGTCTAAGCTTCTTGGGCAAAGCATTCATGATGCCGAGGCCGATTTCTTTACCCTTGGCGGACATAGCATACTAGGCGTACGCTTACTTGGTCTTATTGAAGCGCATTTTAAGCGGCGCTTACCTCTTTCAGCCATTTTCACCAACCCCAGCATTGCTCAGCAGGCCAAACTTATTAGCCAAATGCAAGATCAAAACCATAGTCTGCGCCAAGGTCAGGTGCAAATTCTTGAGCTGGCATCATCCGAAGCTATCAAAGAAAATTTGTTTTTATTTCATCCGGCTGGGGGAAGCACTGTGTGCTATGCGAAACTTGCCAAAATCCTTAGCCACAGCATGAATATATATGCCGTGGAACCGCCGCCATTGCTTGAAAGGCACGATTTTTTAGCCTCAACCAGTAAAATGGCTCAGGCCTATGCCAAAGCTATTTTGGAACATCTAAAGCAAACGAATCAGCAACAGTATTATGTGGGCGGCTGGAGCTTTGGGGGAATATTGGCCTTAGAAACAGCTCGTTTGTTACAAGCCTCTGGCCTTAAAGAAAAGGCTCTTATCATCATAGATACCACCTTAAATACGACACTACAACGCAATCTTGTTTTCATGGATGAGGTGGATTTTCTCATGGCTTTATTAGGCGAAGACATGGTGGGTATAGGCGAAGATTTTAAGCAGATGAATAAAGAGGAACGCCTAGCCCAGCTTGTACATAGAGGTATTGAGCAAGGGCGCTTGCCTTCAGGCTTTAATGAAGAGCATATGCAGGCCTTGATTCAAACCTTTCACGCCAATGCCTTGGCCGGGGCTCGCTACACACCACGCCCCTTGGCTTGCAATGCTCTTTTGTTGCGCGCTCAAAGTATTGATAAAAACATGGGGCCATCGGAGGATATATACCTTGGCTGGCGAGAGCACATCTTACATGATTTACAATTACAATGGATTGCAGGAACTCATGAAACAATTTTGCAAGACCAAAATGTTGAGCACATGGCAAAAGCCATACATGACTATAGAGGTAGCTTAGCATGAGCACAGCAGTACTTTTTGCCGGACAAGGGGCACATCTAGCAAAGCTTGGGGAAAAATTATTTAAAAACAACGCATGGTTAAAAAAACAAGCCGCGGACTGGTCCAGCTATATTGATAAAGATATTTATGCCCTACTTTGTGACAAAATTGCCGCTCATGATGTGGAGTCCGTGCATATAGCCTTGGTGAGCTACAGCCTCCTTGCTTATGCCGCTCTTGAAAAAAAACAGCCCAACCCGCCAAAGATGCTGGCAGGACACAGCCTTGGGGAAATATCTGCCCTTGCTTGCGCCGGTGCTCTTAGTGTAAAAGATGCACTTAATCTTGCGCAAGTGCGTGGCCGAGCCCTTGCCAAGGCTTGCAGTAACAGTTCAGGAGCTATGTTGGCTATTCAAGGCCAACACATAAGCAGTATTGAAAAAATCGTTCTGGATTTTATGAGCAAAAATGCCCTTAAGCATATTTACTTTGCCAATTATAATAGCCCATTACAAATTGTAATTTCCGGCGAAAAAAGCGAACTGAACGTGCTGGATAAATATTTAGTCTTTCAAGGTTTACGCACAACGGCTCTGCCCACTTCCGGAGCCTTTCATAGTCCATTTATGAATGAGGCCGCCAAAGAAGTATACGACTATGCCTCTCATATACATTGGCAAAATCCAAAAACTTTGTGCATGTCATCCATGAATGGGCGCATACTCAATGCCCATAATACTCATGATACGCCCTCCTACGCAGCCCATTGCGCCTTACAAATTACAAGCCCCGTGCGCTGGGTAGACCTTATGCAAAGCCTTCAAAGAGCCAGCATACATTCCATAATAGAAGTGGGGTCAGGCGGTATTTTTGGGCGCATGTGTAAGGATATGCCCCTATGGGAAGTACAGAGCACCAGTATTGAGGATCACTATGAATAAAATTATCCTGTTCTGCCTACCTCATGCCGGAGGCAATATCTCATTTTACCATCCTTTGGCGCAATATTTGCCGGAGTGGATTCACTTTGCCCCCATTGAGTATCCCGGCAGGGGGCTGCGTATAAATGAAGATTTTATCAAAGACTTTGAAGACATGACAACATTTATCTGTATTCAAATTGAAAAGACTCTCAATGAGCATGCGCATTGCCCCCATGTGATTTTTGGGCATAGTATGGGCGCAAGTTTGGGTTTTAATGCCGTCCATAAACTGCATACAAGCCCAAAACTGCTTTGTCTCTCTTCCCCAAGAAATCTATCCTCCCCCTTACTCCCCCATGACACCTTGTATGGCGATGAGGCCATACAGCGCTTTAGAAATTTTCTCCATGACGAAAGTGCTGTTGATCAAGAAATTATCAAACACCCAGCATTTGTTGAGTATTATAAACCTATTATCATGGCAGATACAGTCTTGCTCAATACATGGACAAGCCCGCTGTTTCCGCCTCTTGATTTTCCTATCTTGGTATGTAGCGGGGCAGATGAAAATAACACCACCTTACATCGCTGGGCCGCGCGTACCGTGGGTGATTTTCATATGCAGCTCTTTGAAGGGGGGCACTTCTATATGCTGAAAAAATGGGAAGAACTGGCTAAGTGTTTGGTGAATAGTATTAAAAATGTTGTTTAGGGTAACATTGATTAATTATTTTTCTGGGAGAAAACCTTTTGTGAACAAAAGGTTCTTCCCCCAGACCCCCTTTCCAAAAAACTTTCATGCGAATTTTTCTTCCGAAAAATTCTTTTAAAATATTTTTTATAGAAGTTTCAATTGAAAATACTATAGTAGTCGACACTGAAAAACAACTTAACTATCAGTAAAAATAGAACTTATAAATC
>CAYJHH010000009.1:0-43173 GCA_964369995.1 uncultured Desulfovibrionaceae bacterium | reverse complement strand
TTTGCCACCATGAAAAATTTTTGGAAAAGGGAGGGGTGTAGGGAGGGAAAGAACCTTTTTTAAAAGGTTTTTCCCTCCCCACAAAAATAAAAATAAAAATTAAACCAAATAAACCAAAAACCAAATTACGGCAATAAAGGCGCTAGCATAAGTCCTGTGGTGACGGGAAGTCCCATCATAATATTGGCATTGGCTAAGGCTTGGCCTGAGGCGCCGCGGCATACATTATCAATGGCGCTAACTACGATGAGGCGTTTTGTGCGTGGATCCACCACAAGGCCTATGTCACAAAACATGGTACCGCGGACATTTTTGGTTTCTGGCAATTCTCCTTGGGGCAAAATGCGTATCCAAGAGCTGTTTTCCCATGTTTTGCTGTAGATGGCATGTACGTCTTCAAGGCTTATATCTTTGCTCAGCGTGGCGTACATGGTGGATAGTATGCCGCGATTAATGGGTAAAAGATGTGTATTAAAGGAAACGCACATGTCTTTTCCGGCAATGAGGGAAAGTTCTTGTTCAATTTCCGGCGTATGGCGATGCTTACCAAGGTTGTAGGCCTTAAAGGTATCGGAAACTTCGCAAAAAAGCGAACCTACAGCCGCTTTACGCCCTGCTCCTGTGGTGCCGGATTTGGCATCAATAACAATGCCGTCCGTTTCAATGAGGGCATGTTTTAAAGCAGCATACAGACCCAAAATGGCAGAAGAAGGATAGCAACCGGGGTTAGCCACAAGGGTGGCTTTGGCAATGTCTGCGGCGTAGAGTTCGGGTAAACCATATACAGCTTCACGCAGGGCTTCGCGTTGTACGTGAGGTACATGGTACCATGCTTCATAGGTTTCGGCATGGCGCAGGCGAAAATCTGCGGATAAATCCACAACTTTAACGCCTTTGGCTAAAAGTTCTGCCCCCATGGTCATGGCTGTACTGTGCGGCACGGCCAAAAAGACCACATGGCATTGTTCGGCGGCCTTGGTGGTATCGGGCGCAGAAATGACGACATCGGCTCCTGGTAAGCCGCGCAAGAAGGGATAGTGATTACCAAGTACTTTACCGGCTTCAGAACGCGAAGCGGCCAGTACCAATTGCATACGAGGGTGCTGTGTGAGTAAACGTGTTAGCTCCATACCTGTATAGCCGGTAACGCCAATGAGCCCCACTTTAATGACAGGAAGTTCCATGCTCTTTTTTCTCCGTAAATGGTAGTGCGTACTTATTTTGTTTTGAGGACATATTTCATTTTTACTTCATGCAATATGTCGCTGAGGAGGTTTTTTTCCTCTTCGGTTAAGCAACCGCGAGTTTTGCTATTAAGCATTTCAAGTACATCAATGGTGTGACGTGCTAATTCTGGTTGTTCTTCCATTTGCCCCGTTTCGGGATTAGGAATAACGCCAAGCTGCATAAGGGCAGAGGAGGCCAAGGACAAAATAAAGGTAGAAAAGGTAACTTGTGGCATGGCTAAGCTCTCTTCACTATTTTTACAACAATCATTCATGTATTAACTCCAAGTGGGTGGGATGGGGCTACCTGCTGGCACAGTTAAGGCCGTTTGGTAGGCTGCAAGTGCTTGCTCTAAGTAAGACCTAGAGGCAGAATATCCCCCCGCCTCCTCAAGGGATTTGGCTAAAGCGTATAGGCCAGCGCATATATCGGCATAATCTACCCAGCCCATATGGCCGATGCGAATAATGCGCCCTTTGAGGTGGTCTTGCCCACCGGCAAGAATAACGCCGTGATTTTGCGCTGCAAGGCTGACGACTTTGGTGCCGTCAATGCCTTGTGGCAACAGAACAGAAGTAAGACCCCAAGTGAAATTTTCTTTTACATAAGGGGTAAGGCCAAGGGCAGCAATGCCTGTGCGGGTCATCATGGTAAGAGCCCATTGCTTGCTGTACAGCTTTGTAAGAGCCTGTTCAGGGCTATCTGCTTGCTCAAAAAGCATATTCATGCTTTCATCCAGTGCCAGTAAAAGGCTTACCGGTGAGGTAAAGAGGGTTTGTCCGCCCAGAATTTTGGCTTTTTCCTTGGGTAGGTTAAAATAAAAACAATCTTGAGGTACGCTTTCGGCTTTAGCCCAAGCGCGTTCAGAAAGGGCAGCTAAGCTCACTCCGGGAGGGACCATGAGGCCTTTTTGTGAGCCGGTAAGCAGGCAATCAATACCCCACGCATCCATGGGACAAGGGGAAATTCCCACGGCGGAGATGCCATCCACCACAAGCAATACATTGCGATTGCGGGTTATTTTGGCCACTTCTTGCACAGGATGCAAAGCGCCGGTAGACGTTTCGCTTGATTGCACAAGTACGCCTGTGATGCTGCTGTCTTTATCTAAAATCTCTTCAATGTGCTGTGCGTTAACGGTGGTACCCCAGGGCAGGGAAAGCGTTTGTACTTCTAAGCCGCGCACGTTACCAATTTGGGTAAAACGCTCACCAAACTTTCCTGCATCGACCACAAGAATTTTTTCGCCCTTGTTAAAAAGCCCATGCACAGCGGCCGTCATGGCGCCGGTACCTGAAGAGCTTAAGGTGAGTACGGGAGTGCTTGTGCCAAACAGTGTTTGCAATTTGGGCTGTAATTCTTGTAAAGCCTTTATAAAAGCGCTTTTACGGTGATGTACCATTTCTTCAGCCATGCGTAGACGAACACGCGAAGGAATGGGAGTGGGGCCGGGGGTGAGCAAGCGATGTTTATGGAGCATGAAAGCCTCAAGGTCTAAACGTTAAAAAATACAAATTGTCGTAGTGCACTTTGCAACAAAAACTAAGGAGCATCAAGAGATTTTGAAAAACGAATAACCATTTTTACGCCATGGTCAAGGTTTTCTAAATTCCATATACTGCATTGTTGTAAAATATTCGCAGGTTTGTGGGCATTACTTTCAAGTATTTTTCCATAGGTTTTTATGCAAAGCGTTCCTTTGGATGGCAGGTCATTTTTATGAATGAGCGCTTTTTCTGCTTCGCTCATGTGGCGAGAGGTGACTGTGAGCACATTTTCTTCTACGTGAAAATGAAAGAGTCCCGTGGCCTCGGGGTGGGCATAGGGTGAGGTGTATTCAAATTTTGTCCTAAAGAGCGCATTCTCTAAAGGTTGCAATTCAAATTTGGCGGGCTTTCGCTCTTTAATTACCCGTGAAAATTCAGAAAGTATTTGCTGTTCTGCCTGTTTTTTATCCACAGCGGCGTCTTGGCCTTCGGGGGTATACAAAGCCATCATATGCATCTCACCAATAAAATTAAAATAATAATTTTTATCGGTGAGGGTGAGCACAGCATAGTATTTATCCGGCACAAAACAGCCGCTTAGGCACAAACACCCTAAGATAAGAAGGCATATTTTTATCATAAAGTACTACTTAGCCCTGTATTAATGGGCTTCACCCCAATGGGCGCCGGTGGCCCAATCCACCACCAAGGGAACATCTAGACTTATGCCTCCCGGCTGTACATGGCTCATGAGCTCAGCCACTCGGGCGCCGGCCGCTGCGGCATGTTCTATGGGGACTTCCAGCACCAATTCATCATGCACTTGTAAGGCTAAGTTGGCGTGTAAATCATGTAAGGTAGCATCATGCGCCACGGCTAGCATGGCTAATTTAATAATGTCTGCGGCAGAACCTTGGATGACGGTGTTAATGGCCTGACGACGAGCCAGAGCAAATTTTTGCCCATTGCTGGATTGAATATCCGGCACAGCGCGGCGGCGTCCTGCCAAGGTGCTCACATAGCCTTGTGCTTTGGCTGTGGCTTCAATGCCTTCGTAAAAACGCTTAAGCTGTTGCAAATGCTTAAAATAGTTTTCAATGAAAACCTTTGCTTCGGCTGTGCTTATGCGTAGCTCTTGCGCCAATTTTTGCGCTCCCATGCCATAAATAAGTCCAAAGTTAATGGTTTTGGCATTGCGGCGTTCATCGCTGCTGACTTTGTCGGCATCCATGCCATAGATGAGGGCGGCGGTATTGGTATGAATATCTTGATTTTCCCTAAAAGAGCGTAAGAGTACAGGGTCTTGAGACATGTGCGCCAAGACGCGTAATTCCACTTGAGAATAGTCGGCAGAAATAAGGGCATGACCTTGTTTGGGGATAAAGCATGTACGCATTCTTTGCCCTAAGGCGCCGCGCACAGGAATATTTTGTAAATTGGGATTACTGGAAGAAAGACGCCCTGTGGCTGTGGCCCATTGATTAAAATGGCTGTGAATGCGCCCGGCATGGTCCATAAGGCGCGGCAAGGGCTCCAAGTAGGTGGAACGTAATTTTTCTAATTTACGAAATTCCAACACCGCATCCACCACGGGATGTCCGCTGAGTTTTTCTAAACGCTCTTGTGCTGTAGATAGCTGACCGCCTTTGGTTTTTCCGGCGCTGGGCAGTTTTAGGGTAGAAAAAAGCACTTCGCCAAGCTGCTGAGCGCTGCGTATATTAAAGGTTGTGCCAGCCGCTTCAAAAACATCCTTGGTGCGGGCGTCAATTTCCCTTTGTACATCTTCTAAAAAGTGACTAAAAGCCGCTTTATCAATGGCAATACCCATTTTTTCCATTTGCGCCAATACGGGAATAAGGGGCAATTCCAATGAGGTATATAAGGAAAGTAAATCTTGCTCTTTGAGCTCTTGTTTAAGCGCTGCTCCCATGCGCAAGGCTTGCACAGCAGGGGGAAGCCATTGCCCTTCAGCATCAAAACCGTATTCACTCCATTGTACCGATAAACGCGCCCAGCCATAATCGCGATCTTCGGGACGCAGAAGATAGGCCGCAAGGCCAAGATCAAACCATTTTTCTAGTAATATGGAATTCCATAGGGTTTGTTCTTGTGCCTGTCCTTGCTTTGGGCTTTGCTCCGCAGTGGCTTCCTGCCCTTGGCGCAAAAGAAATTTCATATCCGGAGTAATAAGCTCAGCGCAAGGGGCAAGCCATTGCACCATATCTGCTGTGGAAACATTTGGCACATGCCATTGCTGGCTTTCCATGGCAATGACAAAACCGGTATCATTACGCAAGCCTGGGTAGAGCGCTGCCGGAAAAAGAGCCACCGCAGCCTGTGCGCAAGAAGGTAATGCTTGTAAGGTGACTTTTTCAGGGCCAGTAGGCGCAGATGCGGCTGTATTTTCAGTAGTATTTGAACCAAAAGGATCTTGCCCGCCAAAGGAATCGCCCATGCTGAGCAAGGAGCCTTGCTGTGCCTGCGCTTTTTTGACGGTCTCTGCACTGGCTGAGGGCATGGCATGAGCACGTAACATACTTTCCACTTCACGGCGTAAGGAAGTCAGCTCATATTCTTGAAGCAATTTGAGCATGTGTTCCGGCTCAAAGCTTTGTATAGCCAAATTATCCGGTTGTACTTCGGTGCAACACTGGGTGTTTAAGGTGGTGAGCTGCCTGTATATAAAGATTTCTTCCACATGCGGCGCAATTTTAGCTTGTAATTTAGGAGGCATGCGGTCAAGGCCATCACGAATATCTTCCAACGAAGAAAAATCCATAAATATTTTCTGGGCAGTTTTAGGACCAATACCGGGAACGCCGGGTATATTATCGCTTGTATCTCCCATGAGGGCTTGAACATCGGGCCATTGGTGTGGCTCAAGGCCTGTTTCTTCTGTAAAATCACGGGCAGAGGTGAGCTTTTCATCCTTGCCGGCAGGATCCCACAGCCAAATATTATGACTTAGGCATTGGCGTAAATCTTTATCAGCGCCCACAATGACCACAGGACGATCTGCACCATAGCGCTTAGCTAAGGAGGCTATGCAATCATCGGCTTCGCAGCCTTCAGACACATGCAGCGTGATACCAAGGCTGTGCACCATACGTTTAATGGGCTCAAATTGTTGTACCAATTCTTCAGGTGTGGCATCGCGGTTGGCCTTATACAGGGGGAAAATATCGTGGCGAAAGTTTTTGCCGCGTCCATCCATAAAAAACACAAATTCTTTGGGCTTTTGTTCGCGTAAAATGCGTAACAAAAGGCGCGTAATCATGTACAGGGCATTGGTGGGGAAGCCGTCAGAGCGGGTGAGGTTACGGTTGGCGTAAAAACCACGGTAAATAAAGGCCGTGCCGTCCATGAGAAAAAGTGGTTTTGTAATGCCAAGGCGCTGTTCTAAAGACATAAAGCCTCCCTCTGTGCAAGTTAAGAAAATATCGTTTGAAAAATAATAACTAAAATAAGTCCACCTAAAATGGCTAGGGTGGCACCGTGTCCATGGCCTTGTATTTGCGCTTGTTCCTGTCTATTTTGCCCAGAAATTTGCCCGGAAGCCTGTTCTGAAGCTTGCGCCTCCGGTATGATATCTTCCACAATAATATACAACATGGCACCAGCAGCAAAGGCCAAAGCCGTGGGTAAAATTTGTGCCGCCAAAGTCGTACCCCAAAGACCTAAAAGTGCGCCTATGGGCGTGGTGCAACCGCTTAAGACTCCAAAGAAAAAAGCTTTATGGCGCGAAAGGCCTTGACGCAATAAAGCCATAGATACCACCGTACCCTCGGGTATACCCTGTAGCATCATGGAGGTCGTGAGCAGGAGCACTTCTTCCATTTGTAAAGCAGCAGAAGTTGCCATTTCTGCGGTATCTATGTCGGTCACATGGGTATTTACGGCGCCGTAACTCACCCCCATGGCAAGGCCTTCAGGTATATGGTGTAAAGCCATGGCTGTGACCAATAAAATACTGCTATGCCATGATGTTTGTATACCTTCGGTAACGGCGCTTTGCCCATGCATATGCGGCAATAAGGCGTCAAAAATCCGTAAAAACGCTGCACCCAGTATCAGCCCTGTGACCGGTTGAACAAATGTAAAACTGGCGCCCCAGAGTTTTTGCTGCGCTGCCAGCTCCATGGAAGGAATAAGCAGAGCAAAAAATGTGGCGCCTAGCATCATACCGCCGGCAACGCCTAACATAATTTGCAAAAAAGAGTGTGAAAATTCCTTACGCGTATATATAAGGGCGGCGCCTAAGGCTATGGACATCCACGAACCAAGCCCTGCCAAGAGGGCTTGAGTACTTGGAGTGAAAAAATTATCCATGGCCTTCTCCTTTATATATGGTTAACGCAATTCTTGCCTGTACTGTAAAGATTGCCGTAAGGTCTCTTTATCCATATACTTTACTTCCGCTCCCAAAGGAATACCTTGCGCTAAGCGTGTCACTCGTATATGCGGAAAGTTTTTTTGTAGCATATGCGCCACATGTGTGCCTGTCATGTCAGCTTCTAGGGTGGCGCCAAGGGCAAGAACCAGTTCAGAAACTTCCCCTTCTTGCAAACGTGCCACAAGTTTATCAAAGTCGAGGCCGTCGGTGCTGGTACTGCCGGCTTGTAAAAGCCCCCCCAAAATAAGGTATTGTCCGCGAAAGATACCCCCTTCTTCAAGGGTGAGCATGCTGTCCCATTCAGATACCAAACAAAGGGTATGACGCTCACGGGTGGCGTCGCTACACACCACACAAGGATTTTCGGCGGTGAGGCCATTACATCGTGTGCACAAATGCAAATTATCACGCAAATCATGGATGGAACGCCCAAGGCGACGCGTTTCGGACTCTGGCCATTTTAATAAAGTCATGGCCACGCGCATGGCAGATTTTGGGCCAAGGCCGGGCAGGCGATTAAGCTGCTCGACAACCATGCGAAGTGGTTCTGGAATTTGTTGTTTCATAGGAATTTTTTTGAAAATAGGAAGGTGCTAGAGAAAGAACACCTCTTGATAGTAAGGTGTTCTTTCCCTGAAAAAAAGCTGTATTAAAACATGCCCGGAATTTTGATACCGCCGCTGATGGCGCCGATTTCGCGTTCCATGCTGTCCTTGGCAATACGATTAGCTTCGTTGATGGCGGCCACAATAAGATCTTGTAGCATTTCCACATCGCCGCCTTCTAAGGCTTTGGGATCAATGATAAGGCTACGTAATTCTTGCTTGCCGGAAACTTCGGCTTTTACCATGCCGCCGCCGCTGCTGGCTTCAAAGCTTTTGTGACCCAACTCTTCTTGCATTTTTGCAATTTTATTTTGCATAACTTGGGCTTGACGTAAAAGATCGTTCATATTTTTCATGATAAGGCTCCTTATATTTCGTTGAGGGGACGTACTTTGTAAATGGATGCGTCCAAAATTTCAAGGCAATCTTTTAATTCGGCGCGGGCGCTGAATTCTTCCACCAACGAAGCTTCGGGTTTGAATGTTTTTTTGGGTTTGTGCACTTGTATTTGCACGCCATAGTGACAAATATTTTGTAAAGCTTCTTGCAAAGGGGTACGTGCTCTTTCTATGGCATCGTACACAGCCATGGACTTGGTTTGAATGTGTAATGTCTCATTGATAAAGGAACCATGGGCTTGTTGTAAAAAAATTCTTGAGACTATACTAGGTTCTTGGGCGGCATTATGGGCTACAATTTCTTCCCAACTTGGCTGGCGCGCAGGCTTGGTAAAGCTTGAATTTGTAGTCTGCTGCTCAGCAGCTTTCTGTACGGTGGTCTGATCTTGCGCATGAAAAGAAGGGCGCTTATCAGCTACAGGCTTCGCAGCTACAGGCTTCGCAGCTACAGGCTTAGCGACCATTGGCTCCCTAGCCATAGGCTCCGCAAATACGGGCTCTGCCATAAAAGGCTCTTGTGCAAAAGCTTCTTCATAGCTAAGTCCAGTGTTTGGCTCGTCAAAAAGCATGGCGGGGACGTCTTCCAGTGCAGGGTGCCATTCTTGTGAAGAAGGGGCTTGCGGCGAAGGGGTGTTTGATAAGGGTTCTTGTGGCGCCTGCGTTGCAGGAGCTGTTTTTTCAAAAACCTTATCTTCAGCCATGCTTTTAGAGGCATGCTCTGCGGTCTGCTGTGTGTATGTCTGGTTATTGAATTTAGATACTTCGGAAGCTCCAGATTGCGCGCAAGTTACAGAAGGCTTTGGCTCAGAAATTTCTTTGGAAAAGCTGGCATGGCTTTGTAATGCACGGCTACCTTGGGCTGACGTGGAAATATTGGCATGGGGCGGTTGTTGGCCAGAGTCTAGCCTAGAGTCTAGTCTAGATTCTGGGCTAGATTCTAGGTGAGGAGAGTTTTTTTTTTCTGCCTCCTGTGCGGGCCTTGCCCTGTCTGAAGCCTGTGCTGCTGCGTGACCTGCATCTTGCTCCGCACGGGGCAAAGGCGCTGCTTGCAAAGGTAACAGACGCGGCATAAGCGCCAAATTAATGAGTAACAGCTCCAGCGCCGCCGCGGGTTCTGGGCTATGAATAATTTTACGCTGTGTATCTAGGGTCATATGCCATGCGGCGTGTAAATGCGCAGCAGAAAATTGAGCCGCCACAGCAAGCCAAAGTTCGCTTTCTTCTTGTGTTAAGCCAAGGGAGGGAATAATGCCTTCACCGGCCTCGCGTAATAAAAAGAGTGTACGCCAAAGGCCAATGAGCTCGTGCAAAAAGAAGCCAATATCAATACCTTGATCGCTAAGTTTATGCATAAGCTCCATGACTGCAGGGCAATCTTCACGGGCAATGGCTTCCAATAAAGTGGTAAAAAGCTCTTGTCCGGCAAGGCCAAGTACGGCGCGGGTGCTGTCCATGCTGAGCGTACTTTCGCCAAGGGCTAAGGTTTGCCCCAAAAGCGACATGCTGTCACGCACGGAGCCATTGGCTCTGCGGGCAATGGTGCGCACGGCTTGAGGGTCAAAAGTAATTTCTTCCTTGGTAAGAACGCGGCTTAAATGCGCCACAAGACCATCTTCTGACAGGCGTTTAAAAATAAAATGCTGGCAACGGCTGACAATGGTTATGGGAAATTTGTGTACTTCTGTGGTGGCAAAAATAAAGACCACGCGCGGTGGTGGTTCTTCAAGGGTTTTAAGTAAGGCATTAAAAGCGGAGCGGGAGAGCATATGGGCTTCGTCAATGATGAACACTTTATAGCGTCCTTCCATGGGGGCATAGCCAATATTTTCTCGCAGAGCACGGGCATCTTCCACACTGTTGTTGGAAGCACCGTCAATTTCTGTCACATCCACATGATTGCCCTTGGTAATCATTTGGCAATTGGCGCATTGATTACAGGGCTCTGCTGTGGGGGCGTGCACACAATTTAAGGCCTTGGCAAGAATACGGGCAATGGTGGTTTTACCTACCCCGCGCGTACCGCTTAAAAGATAGGCCGCAGCCACACGATCTTCTGCCGCGGCGCGTGAAAGCACCGTGGTTATCATGTCTTGCCCTGTAACCTCGGCAAAGGTTTGGGGGCGATAATGGGCGGCAAGGGATGCGTGTTTCATATGTTGTATACAAGGCTCCAAGGCAAATGCTTGGCCAAGGAGCCTATATTTTTTGTTAAATGCTGTATCTGTTCAGCCAGCTTTCGTATTTAGGATTTTGTCCTTTTACGATGGCAAAGTATTCTTTTTGTAAATGCAATGCCACTTGGCCGGCCTTTCCTGCGCCAATGACGCGATTATCCACGGCGCGAATGGGGGTAAGCTCAGCGGCGGTGCCGGTGAAGAAGGCCTCGTCAGCAATATAGAGCTCATCGCGGGTGAATTGTTGTTCCACCACTGTATAGCCCAAATCTTTGGCTAGAGCAATGACGCTGTCACGGGTAATGCCGCCAAGGATGGAAGTGAGCGGGGTGGTTTTAATAATACCATCACGTACGATGAAAATATTTTCACCGGTAGCTTCAGAAACAAAGCCATTGGTATCTAACATAAGGGCTTCATCATAGCCATCTTTCACTGCTTCCACCTTGGCAAGTACGGAGTTCACATAGTTGCCGGAGGTTTTAGCCTTGGTCATCATGGCATTTACATGATGGCGGGTAAAGGTAGATGTTTTGATATTAATGCCATTGGCCAGTGCTTCTGCACCAAGGTAGGCGCCCCAAGGCCAAACGGCAATGATGGTTTGGATGGGATTGCTTTTGGGGTGAATGCCCATTTCGCCGGCGCCCACAAAGCTTAAGGGGCGAATATAGCCTTGTTTCAGCTTATTGGCCTTAAGGGTTTCAAGGATGGCATTGTGAATGGTTTCATGTGAATGAGGAATTTCTAAACCCAAAATTTTCATGGATTGAAAAAGACGTGTCACGTGTTCAGAGAGGCGGAACACAGAGGATGTTCCATCGGCACATTCATAGGTACGAATACCTTCAAAAACGCCTGTGCCATAATGCAATGCGTGAGAAAGCACGTGTACATTAGCTTCAGCCCAAGGGACTAATTTGCCGTCAAACCAAATAAATTCTGTAGTTTGCATAAAGAAACCTCATGTAAGTATAGCCGTTAGTAAAAAAATACAAAAATACAAATGCAAACTCAATGTATAAAATAAATGCCGTATAAAGGCAAGCCTCTTGTTGCTTTTAGCTTGTGCCATAAAGGTTGTATTGTAAAGGTGATGCAAGGCTTATGGGGGGCATTGCAAGCAATTTACTTGAAATTGAAATGGGAGCAAGGTAGTGTATATTTAAGCCTAAATATGAGCCTAAATATGAGTCTAAGAGCTAAGGGCTTTGTGCAAGAAAAACATAGGGCCAGTGAAAGCCAGCGAGGCAAATTGTTTTGTAAGGAGTGTGTATGTATCTTGGTATTGATGTGGGTGGTACGCATACAGATGCTGTGCTTTGCGGTGAACAAGGACGCATTTTTTCAGCCAAGGTAAAAACACAGGCGCAGCAGGTGCCTCTTTCCATACGTCATGCTCTTCAAGCTTTACATGACGAAAATGTGAAAAATATGGGGGCAGAGCAACAGCTTTGGGCGCAAGTGCAAAGGGTGACCGTCTCCACCACCTTGGGGCTCAATGCCATGGTGCAGGGCAAAACAGCCTTGGTGGGGCTTGTGTACACGGCTGGCTCCGGCATGGATCCGCAGCGTTTTTTACAATCTTCTGTCATGGGGCGTTTTTGTCATAGGGTAGAAGGGGGGCTGGACCATCGCGGCTATGAAGTGACGGCTCTTGATTTAACAAGTTTGCAAAGTGTTGTGCGCTCGTGGCAAGCGGCAGGAATTCGCTATTTTGCCGTGGCGGGAAAGTTTGCCGTGCGTAATGGCGCCCATGAGCAGGCCATAGCCGCAGAGCTTGTGCGCCTTGGGGTGGCGCGTGAAAATATTACTTTGGCACAGCAACTTTCAGGGCAATTGAACTTTCCGCGTCGCATGGCAGCGGCCTATATGAATGCCAGTATTCAAGAGGTGCAGCAACAATTTTTACATGCGGTGCATATGGCTGTGCAAGATTTTATGCGTCACTTGCCTGTACCTCCCATTTTTTTCCTCAAATCCGACGGCGGCGCCATTTCCTTCACGGCGGCGCAGGCATCTCCCTTATACACGGTACTTTCAGGACCTGCGGCCAGCGTCATGGGCGCCATGGCCTTGGGGCAAAAGTCTTTACTTGAAGCAGGAGATGCCCTTTTATTGGATGTGGGCGGCACCACCACCGATGTGGCTGTATACGCTTCTGGATTGCCTGTGCTTGATACACAAGGCATGTGCGTGAGCGTTCCCCGTGCTTGCATGGAGCATGACCAAGAGCAAGAGATAACAGTAAAAGAAGTAGTGAAAGATGTGGCGAAAAGTCCAGCGAGTTCAGAAAGGGAAGTGCTACGCACCCCCCTGCGTGCTCTGGCCACACATTCATTGGCCTTAGGGGGCGACTCTCCGCTGTTGTATGATACCACGGAGCAGCGTCTGCACCTTTGTACCGTACGCCAAGGGGCGGCCATGGTTTTTGGGGGAAGTGTCCCCACACTTGTGGACGCGCTTATGCTTTTACAAGCTGCGCATAGGTCTGTAAAAGATAGGAGCGTGACAGCTGAGCAAAAGGTACAGCAGAAAAATTTAGAGGCGGCGCGCGCCGCGGTGCAAGCGTTAACCTGTGCGCAAGGTGCTACTTTACAGGCTCTTTTGCAAGACGTGGTGCAAGAAGCTTGCACATGTATAGTGGAAGGCATACATGCTTTATTGACACGCTTGGCGGGGCGCCCTGTGTATACTTTGGCGCAGCTTTTGGAAGAATATACTTTACAGCCACAGCAGGTATGTCTTGTGGGCGGGCCGGCGGCGCTGTTACAGCCATGGCTAGCACCTCTTTTACAAGAAAAATTTGGTGCTTCCTTGCATGTGCCTGCATGTAGCAGTTATGCCAACGCTTTGGGGGCAGCCCTCACCTTGCCCACAGATTATGTGGAATTGCTGGCCGATACTTTACAAGGAACGTGGCATATACCCACCTTGGCATTGCACGGTACCTTAGAAAAGGGTTTTACCTTGGAGCATGCCAAGCGTAAGGCGCAGCAAGCTTTACAAGAAAGCGCCGCCGCTCAAGGGTGGTTAGGAACTCCAAGAATGGCGGGCGAGCCGTATGGGCATTGTGATGTGACGGGGGCGGAGGCTTTTGCCACATTGGATGAATATGGGCGCGGCGGAAAGGATATACGAGTGCAGTGCCAATGGCGCCCGGGTATAGTTATGGCCGTGGCACCGTATTGGCATGTATACTAAGACCTTGCATAATTTTTTTTGCTTTAGGTGTTAGGCATGGCAATGTTTTTTACAAGCATCACCTAAAAAATATTTTTAATTAGTCGACACTGAAAAACAACTTAACTATCAGTAAAAATAGAACTTATAAGTCAAATAACGTAATAAAGATTGCCGGAAATAAACGTATAGAATACGTTTTCTGGCAATGTTTAGACATAAGAAATGCTTTTTTTAGATGTCGACTACTCAAGACATGCCCTTGGCATGGCTTGCCGCGCGTAAAATAAGCCGGAATTTACTTCCGGCGGCCCCGAAGGGGTATTTGGAGCAGGCGTGCCTTTCTTAAAAACGAGTGGAAACACGGTTTTAAGCATTAACTAATTAAGTGCTTAAGGCATACGGAAATATGAGGATTTGATGGTTTTAATGTTGAGGAATGGCCATATGCGCAGTGAAAAAATCCTTTTGAGGCTTTTTATTATGCTCTTTTTGCTTTGCTTGCCTGCCATGACCATGGCAGCCACGTCAGTGACGCAAAGCTTTGGAGCATCGCAAGGGGAAAGCGGGGGCATACCCACTCTTCCCGGCAAAGAAATTAGTCCACAAGATATGCAAAAGCATTTTCCGGCGCCTCTGAGGGGCAGTGCTCCTTCCATACCCTTTGCGCCCGATGCGGCGCCGCTTATTCCGGCTTTGCCTTTACATGAAGGGGGAAAAAATCCTAAAGCCCTTCATGGTACAGGTGATGCAGAACAAAAGACCCAAGCGCAGGATTTTCCGGCCTATCCTTCGCCTGTGCACTTAAGCCCCAGTACGTCTCTTCCCTCCGCACCGCCCACAAAAGAACCTTTGGCCATACCGCAACCCTTGGTTTACGGGAAAAAAACGCCGGAGCAAAAAGCTTTGGAAGAAAGCCTACGCCGTGCGCTGAATCCATCAACGCCTCATGCCAATATGGACGCCGCCTCTGCTCAAGATGCCTTGGGGCAGGCTGTGCTCCCTGTAGATCCTAAGCCCACGGGTTTTCCACCGCTAGAGACCATGCTTGGGCAAATGCTGCTTGCCGGCTTTACCGGTACAGAGGTGGAGCGCCTTTCGCCCATAGCCACGCTCATTAAAGAAAATAAAGTGGGCGGTGTTTTTCTGGAGGCTGTGCCGGAGAAAAAAGCCTCCAATACTCATGAGCAAGAGCTTTTGGCCTTGGCGCAAAGCGGCCTTTCCGCACAACACAGTGCGGCGGCTTTGGCGCAAGTGGGCTTACCCGGTAATGTGGAATCTGCAGGGCAAGTGCGCAGGCTTATTGCTACTTTACAAAGTTTTGTTCCTGCAAAGGCTCCGGCTCTTTGGGTGGCGGTGGAGCAAGAGGGAGGCATGGCGCAAACCCTACGCCCTGATTTAGGCTTTGCGGGCTTGGTTTCGGCGGCGCGTTTGGGGCAAGGCTCCGTGGAAAATACGGAAATTGCTGCACGTCGCGCAGGGCTTGAAATGGCTGGCGTGGGCATTAATTTTGCGCTGGGGCCGGCGGGGGATGTGAATGTAAATCCGCTAAGTGAACATATAGGTAAGCGTTTTCGATCTTTTGGCAGTAATGCGGCGCAGGTGGCAGCGCATGTGATGGCTTTTGGGCGCGGCCTTGTGGCGGCTAAGGTATTACCTTGTATTCGCAATTATCCAGGCACGGGCTCGTATGTACGAGGCTTTGCGCCAACGCAAGGAACACTTTCTGCGCAAAAAAATATTTTAGAAAGTATTCCTGATATTTCAGGAACGTGGCAGCAGCGCGAGCTTGTACCCTATAAGGAAAGCATTATGCAAAATCTGGGCGAGCAGCAAGGGCAAAGTGCTACGCCTGGCGCTTTGCGTGCTGCCTATGCCTTGGCCGTGCAACCGGCACTTGTCTATCATCGCACCTATGATTCTTTGCACCCTGTGCCATTATCATCTACCATGCTGGGCGGTATGCTGCGCCAGCAATGGGGCTTTCAGGGTATGATTGTTTCGCAAGATTTACGCGCTTTGCAGCCTTTCTTTTCTTTGGAGGAAAGTGTATTGCAATCGGTACTGGCTGGAGTGGATGTTTTACTCATTACTGAACCGCCGGCCACGGTGGACCCTGCAAGCTCGCCTTTAGCAGGTTTGGGGGTGCTTTCTTCCTTACCCGGCATGGGCAATGTGGAGGCTTTGGCGGGGCTTATGAACTCAGCCAAAAAAAGCGAAGCAGACAGCACAGAAGAAGCGCTGTTGCAAATGCTTTTGCAAAATCAAGGCAGTAAGCTTTTGCCCGGCGTTTTTGGGGCTGAGGTCAAGGCCAAGCCGCATACCGGTTTAGCTACACAGGCAGAAAAAGTTTTTGCCGTTTTATTACAACTTGTGCAATCAGGACGTATTTCTGAAGCGCGTATTCGCCAATCGTGGATACGCATTACGCAAGCGAAAAAAAATATGGGTCTCATGCCCTTAGAATTAAAAACCCCCTAGAGGAATGTATATGTCATTATTACAATGTTCTCATTGCGGAAAAGATATTTCTGCCACGCATAAACAATGCCCCCATTGCAATGTGAAAATCAGCTTTTGGCGCGAAGTTAAGAAGACCATAGAACAAAATCGCTTACGCCAAGTTGCCTTGGCATTGTTGGTGGTGTTCTTGCTAGGAACCTCATGGTATTTAGGCAAAAATACGGGCTATCGTTGGCCCTTATATGTGGTGGTGATTTTGTGCGCCCCTGTGGTGCCTTGGCTTTTACAATTGGCTTATAAAAGTGCGGCGCCACTGGAAAATGATACACAAAAAGACGGCAGCCAAGGCGCGGCCATGCAGGATGAACACAATCCTGACGCCACGGCAGAAGAGCAAAAAATCTGGCGCGGCTAGGCACGTATGCATAGGCGGCAATTTTTACGCGCTGTCACATCCCTTGGTGCTGTGGCAAGCCTGCAAGCCTTAACAGCGCCCTTGCCTTTTGCCTCCCTGGCCATGGCTGAGGTGCCAGTGCAAAAAAAATATGATCGTTATGTGGATCATATTTCTGCCATTCCCATTTTGGCTTTTTACCGTGTGCATGATGCTCCGCGCTTTCCTGAGGATATAGCTACACAGCAATTGGCAGCGGTATTTGCCACAGCTTGGGAAATGGGCTATCGCCCTGTGAATATGAGCGATATTATGCTGGGAAGGGTGGACAGTGTGGTGCCAAAGGGCATGAAACCTTTGGGCATAACTGCAGATGGCGCCCATGCCAGTATGATATTTTCTACCAGTACCGCCACCAAGGGAACGGATAAAGGTCCTTTGGGCAATGCGCAATCTTTTGTAGAAATTTTTGCCAATTCTTTACAAAATATTGCCGTACCGCGGGCGACATTTTTTTTAAGTATACCTAAGGGCAAAAAAACCAGCGGATATTTTGGCTCGGTCATGCCACTTAGGGATATTGCCGATGCCTTGCAGGTGATGCCGCATATAGAATTTGCTTATCAAACAAAATTTTATACGCCCCTTGGCGGTGTGAGCGGCCCCATGATGCGGCAAATTGTGGAGTTTCAAATGGAAGAACTACAAAAAGAGCACATGTTTGAGCGTGTGGTGCGTATTATGGCCTATCCCTATAGCGCACGTCCCAATGATGCCGGACTTATGGCCTTGCGTGATTTGCAATTTTTGGGCGGTGTGTTGACCTATCCCGGCGTGGGCGAAGCCCATCATACGACCATTCCGCATTGCCTCTATGATGGTAAGCTGATGATGGATTCTTTTCATGTGCCGCGTGTGGCCATTGGTTCACATGTGTATGCCCCTGGTACAAAACCAGTGAAGAATCCTCCCATAGAACCTGTGGAAGATTTTGTGAAAGATGTGGTGAAGGCCATTCCGCGCTTGTATATAAGCCGAGGTTAGCCCTTGCCTGCCATGAGGCCAAAATGCCTAGGGAAAAGTGGGAAAAGCAAGAGACCAGAACGGTCAGGAAAAAGTGAGGTGAGCAGGGCGGGGCATATTTTTTTAAAAAAACTATGGTCAAAAATAAAAGAATGCTTACTTTACACCAAATAGATAAGGAGATTATATGACCAGTCAAATAAAAACCGTGTTACTTTTAGCCTTACTTTCAGGGCTTATCATCGTGCTTGGCGGCGCCCTTGGGGGAAAGACAGGCATTGTTATTGCTTTTGCTTTTGCTCTTATAATGAATGTGGGATCCTATTGGTATTCTGATAAAATTGTACTTTCCATGTACAAAGCGCGTGAGCTTGCCCCCAGTGATGCTCCGGCTTTACATGCCATGGTGGAAGAGCTAGCCGCACGCGCCGGCATTCCCAAGCCGCGAGTGTGTGTTATCCCAGAACAAGCGCCCAATGCTTTTGCCACAGGCCGCGACCCAGAGCATGGCGTGGTGGCTGTTACTGAGGGCATAATGCATATGCTGAGCCCTGAAGAATTGCGCGGTGTTATTGCGCATGAAATTGGCCATATTGCCAATAGGGATATTCTCATCCAAACTGTGGCCGGTGTGCTTGCTTCTGCCATAGTATCCATAGCTAATATGATGCAATTTGCGGCTATTTTTGGCATGGGACGCAATGATGAAGAAGAAGGCGGCGGCGGTGGAATGCTCAGTGGCATTTTATTGGCCATTTTGGCGCCCATAGCTGCTAGTATTATTCAAATGGCCATTTCACGCTCGCGTGAATATCTTGCTGACGATACCGGCGCGCATATCAGCGGCGATCCTTTGGCCCTTGCCGGAGCGCTGCAAAAATTGCAAAATTATAGTAAGCAAATTCCCATGAAAAATGGCAATGCCAGTACAGAGCAAATGTTTATTGTGTCCCCTCTTTTCGGTGGCGGTATGGCTAATTTATTTAGTACGCACCCTCCCATTGAAGAGCGCATAGCTCGTTTGCAAAATATGGTACGTTAACCAGCATTAATTGTTATAATTTATTTTAAAAGTCCTGCATAATATAGTGTGCAGGACTTTTGTTTTGTGACGAGTATAAGGAATTTATATATCTTGCAATGGTCTAAGCTCTTTCGTATACTTAGTATGAAATATATTTTTTCCACCATATAAGTGAGACCTAAACCCCATATGCGACGTTTTTCTTCATCCCATTTCTCCCCTTGGCTTTTTTCTATACTCCTTCCTTTTTGGCTTTTTTTGGCTTGTTTTTTTGTCAATGCGCACAAAGCACAAGCCGCGGCAACTCCGGCCTTGGACTTTTCATTTTTCGAAAAAGGTAAAGATGATCCTGTTATGTTGGTCATTGGCGGTATTCAAGGAGATGAGCCCGGTGGTTTTTCGGCGGCAACGCTTATTGCTACGCGCTATACAGTAAGCAAAGGAAGCTTATGGGTGGTGCCTAACTTAAATTTCCCTAGTATTATTAAGCGCTCCCGTGGTGTACATGGAGATATGAATCGAAAATTTGCAGCTCTTGATAGTAAGGATCCACAATTTAATATTGTGTCACGCATTCAAGAAATTATCCGAGATCCTAAAGTGTGTTTGGTTTTGAATTTACATGATGGTAGTGGCTTTTATCGCGAAAAGTATTTTGATAAATGGCATAACCCCAAACGATGGGGGCAATCTGTGATTATTGATCAGGCGCTTATGCCGCAGATGCAGGTGCCCACGGATAATGTACGCGTGCAGGATTTAGAAAATTTACATAAAGCTGCTACATTTGTAAGCGCTGAGGTGAATAAGCATTTGCTCACAGCAGAGCATAAAATGCATGTACGCGATACTGAAACGGCTAAAGGCGATAAGGAAATGGAAAAAAGCCTTTCATGGTTTGCGGTGCGCCATGGTAAGCCGGCCTTTGGCCTAGAAGCCAGTAAGAATTTATCTGTGGTGCGCCGTACTTATTATCATTTACATATGATTGAAAATTTTGCTAAAATTTTAGGCATTGAGCTTGAACGTGATTTTGCGCTCACACTGGAAGGCGTGCATAAGGCTTTATACAGCGATTTAAGCGTAAGCTTTATGGATGGGCGCGTGGTTTTGCCGCTGGAAGATGTGCGTGCCAGAGTCAACTATCTGCCCCTATGTTCAGAAGATAAAACCCCCCTCACCTCCAAGCCTATTATGGCCGTTTTGCCACAAAAAAAGACTTTGGATGTACATTATGGCAATAGAAAACTCACAGTGATTGCGCCGGATTGGCATGAGCTTGATACCAGTGTGGATGGACTTTCCGTACTGGTGGATGGTAAAGAACGTATGATTAAATTTGGTGAAATGGTGCATGCCAAGACAAGTATTAAAGCCCTTGCGCCTGAAGGATATAGAGTGAATGCCATTGGTGCAGACACGGGCAAGAAAAATGAAAGCCATATGCTGCTGAAAAAAGCGCAATTTATGAAGCGCTATTCCATTGATAATGGTGGCACTATTTTTCGCATAGAAACGTATAAGGGTAAGAAGTTTTGCGGCATGTTTTTAGTGCGCTTTAGTAAGTAGTCGGCACTGAAAAGTATGTAATTACCAATAAAAAACTTTTAGTTCATATGCTTACTAAATTTTACCAGAAATACACCAATAAAATTCGTTTTCTGGCAAAGTTTAAGCGTCGACTAAGTAGTCGATGCTTAAAAACGTATTTTCATACGTTTTTAAGAAAGGCACGCTCACTACAAATACCCCTTTCGGGGACGCCGGAAGTAAATTCCGGCTTATTTTACGTGGCGGCAAGCCATGCCGCAGGCATGACTTGTGTCGTCGACATCTGAAAAAAAGTATTTCAGTTGTCTAAACTTTGCCAGAAAACGTATTCCATACGTTAATTTCTGGCAAAGTTTATTACGGCGTCAAAAAATAAAAGTTTTGTTTTTACGAGTAGTTAAGTCGTTTTTCAGTGTCGACTAAGTAAGAGTGTGTCATAGTATGAGCTTTCGCTTATGTCATGTTGTGAAGAGAAGGGGAATTTTTTCCTCTTTTTTATGAAGGCTTGTATATGGCAAAGATGCTAACATGTGCTAAAGCCCTGCAGTGATACTATGATTTTTTTGTAAAAGAGAGTGGGGGAGATAAAAACTTTTGGAAAAAAGTTTTTATCTCCCCCACAAATTTACATATCTGTAGTGCTATTACTATACAACAGGTGATTTAGAGGTGGAAACTGTATAAATCTCGTGTGGGTCAAGAATAAGGATAACAGAACCGTCGCCCATGATGGTGGCACCGGAGATACCCTTAAGGTCGCCAAGGTAGGAGCCAAGGGGCTTAATAACGACTTCTTGACGTTCGAGCAATCTATCTACCACTATACCCAATCTACGGCCATTGTCATGGATGACAACTACGGAAAGTACGTCTGGCTCTTCAGTGGGTTGTGGTAAATTGAGTATTTCTGAAAGCTCGATGATACCAAGTACTTCGCCGCGTAGAGTAACAGCTTTACGACCGTTAATATCTGTGAGCAATTCAGCATCAATCTTGGTGGTTTCAGAAACGGCATCAAGGGGGATGGCAAACATTTCGTCAGCCACATTGACCATAAGGGCATCAATGATGGCAAGAGTAAGGGGAAGGAGCAAAGTAAATCGAGTACCCTTACCTATTTCGGAGCTAATGTTTACGCTACCCTTAAGGTTTTTAATATTTGTGCGAACAACGTCCATGCCAACGCCACGACCAGATATGTCGGTGATGGTTTCGGCTGAAGAGAAACCTGGGGCAAAGATGAGCTCCATGGCTTCACGATCGTCGAGCAACTTAGCATCTTCTGGGCTAATGATGCCCTTACGTATGGCCACTTCGCGCATTTTATCTGGGTTAATACCCTTACCGTCATCTTCAATTTCAATGGCCACAGAGTTACCTTTGTGGAAAGCACGTAAGACAACCTTGCCTTTAACGGGCTTGCCGGCAGCAATGCGATCTTCTTGAGATTCAATGCCGTGGTCTACGGAGTTACGAATAAGGTGAACAAGAGGATCACCAATAACTTCCACAACGCTCTTATCCAGTTCTGTTTCTTCGCCTTCAAGGACAAGATCCACTTCTTTACCGCTTTTACGCGAAAGGTCGCGCACAAGACGTGGGAAGCGTGAGAACACCGAAGCCACAGGCACCATGCGCACCTTCATAATGGTGTCTTGCAAATCGTCAGAAATACGGGCCATGGCGTATGTTGTTTCAGACAAGCTTTGTGCCACATGCTGAATATCTACCTCAGAGTTCGCATCTTCTAAATGACGCGCAATGAGTGTGTAACGGTTACGGTTAATGATAAGTTCGCCAATAAGGTTCATAAGGTGGTCAAGCTTTTCATGGTCTACGCGAATGGTAGAGGAAGCTGAAGATTTAGCAGGCTCACCGGCAGCCGCTGGTTTAGCAGGCGCAGCGGGCTTAGCAGCCGCAGGGGCGGCAGGCTTGGCTTCGGCTTTAGCAGGCGCAGGCTTAGCTTCAGTAGCCGCAGGCTCAGGCTTAGCATCGGCTTTAGCTTCTGCTTTTGCCGCGGGAGCTGCTTCAGCTTTAGACTCAGGCGCAGCAACTTTGGGTGCATCTTGCTCAGCTGAGGGCTTTTGCGCTGTAGTTTCTGGCGTCTTTTCTTTTGCCTCTTCGGTGAGGGGCTTTTCAGTATCATCGTTTTTGGCCAAATCAAGGCTTTCTACATTCAGCTCTTTCATGACCATTTCTTTAATGATACCCACTTCTTGACCAAGCATGTCAAGCAAAAGGGCAAAGTCCATGTCAGAGTTTCGTGCTGAGTCCACAATGCCTGCAGTACGTTCTGCATACACACAAATTTCTGGCAATTCCACAAAATTACATGCATTTTTTATGGCAATGAGGCAGCGATAAATAGCATCTATGGAAGGTTTATGATTGCTATCACCACTGAGCGTTTCCATGCAGGCGCGGATAATTTCCAGTTGTTGTGCCACCGTTAAGCGGAACATATCATTATCATCAGCTTCCACACCCATTGCTACCACAGCAGGCGCTGCCACAGCGGTGGATTCTGTATTTTCTGCAGGTTGCGCAGATGTTTCGCTCACTTCTTCATACATACTTGCAGGTAACATAACAGGACCACCTGCCAAAGCTACTTGGAGTTGATGTAAGACTTGACTGGTATCAGGGGGCGTGGCTGTGCCTTCGCTGCAATCTATGGCCTCCACTAGAATTTCTAAAATATCTACCACAAAGAGAAGCAAATCTATGAGTTCATGGCTAGGAGCCACTTCACCCTTACGCATATTATTGAGTACGGTTTCTGCTTCGTGGGTGAGGGCATTAATTTCATTATATCCAATAATGCCGCTATTTCCCTTAAGATTGTGGAAAAAGCGGAAAATGTCATTAATGAGTTCATCTTGCCCAGAGGAATCTTCTTCTAAAGATAAAAGACCGGTGTTGAGGTTTTCCACAATTTCTCGGGACTCATCGACAAAGTCTTTTAAATGTCCTTCACCAAAAGCTGTGAGCTTGTAGGGCTCACGGCAGGGGAAAGCCGCAATCCATTCTTTGGGGCTTTTGTCACTTTTTTTAAGAGTTGTAGAGCTGTCTTCTGGGTGAGCGTCATCAGGAGCCTTTTCAGTCTGATCATCACTTTGTGCCTGTTCACCTTCAAGGACTGTGTCCTGTTCTGCGTTCGCAGTATGGGCTTCTTCGGGCTCAGGAGCCGCTACGGCATTTTCAGGAGCAGCATGACCATTATTTTCCATTAAGGTGTCAATTTCAGTGACTAGGCTTTCAATGGGAACACCTTCGTCAGTGTTATCGCTTTCCAAAAAATCAAGCATCTGACGCAAGGCATCAGTGGAGGCGAGAATAATATCCATAATACCAGAAGTCATGGTCATTTTAGCATGACGTACTTCATCTAAGATATTTTCGCATCTATGTGCTAACTGATTGATTCGGTTAAGCCCAAGAAAACCGGACGCGCCTTTGAGCGAGTGCATAGGTCGGAAAATCTCATTGAGCAAATCCAAATTATCAGGGCATTTTTCCAGCTCCAACAAGTTTGGCTCAATTGTCTCCAGATGTTCACGTGCTTCTACAATAAAGTCCGCAAAAATCTCGGCATCCATAAAATCTTGACTCATAATTAACCCTTAGGCAAAAATTATTGTATCGAAGTTGCCAATTAACGCTTCACATACTCTTATCGGCTATCCGAGTAACATCTTTATGTTTCGAACCATTTTTTCTGGTTGCGCAGGTTTTACCATGTAAAGGTTAGCACCAAAGCTCATACCTTGTTGAATATCCTTTTCTTGTCCTTCGGTAGAGAGCACAATGATAGGGGTGTCTTTATACGTATCTTGCTCGCGTAAGGTTTTAATAAAAGTAAAACCGTCCATGCGTGGCATATTGATATCCGAAATGATAAGATCTACTTGGGCGCCATTGTATAATTTTTCTAGTCCGTCTAGGCCGTCCTCAGCAGTGGTGACTTTAAACCCTTCTGCCTTCATAACAAAGGCTAATAGATTACGAATGGTCTTAGAGTCGTCAACGACCATGATATGCTTACTCATAGTGTACCTCGAGATTGAAGAACATGATTTACAATTTTATCTGTAGAAATAATACCAAATATTTTTTTGTGATGCTCTAAAATACCACAAATACATTCAACATTTGATCCTAAATCCATTTCAATATTCCAAGAAATATCCTTTTGATTAACAACAAACATATTATCAATTTTATCTATAATCATGCCAAATTGAATGCCTTTCCTTTGGCTGATAATAATAAATTTATCTGTACTGTTTTCGTTTGCCCTCGTTTCAGAAAGCAAATTTTCTAAATATATAAGAGGTGTTACTCTTCCTCGTAAATTAATAACCCCAGCAATATAATGTGGTGATAGGGGTAAGCGCATGGGCTGAGTAAATTTAATTACCTCGCGTACAGCTTCGAGCGGTAAGGTGTACGTTTGGCCACAAACATGAAAAAAAATCATGCGTAATTGTGCAAGATGTCGTAACTCATCCACTAACGTGGGGCCAGATTGCAGCATTTGCTCAAGTCCTGCATGCCCCATGCACGCAGCATCAAGCTCGATGCCTAAAGATTTTGCACCCTCAACTCCCACATACTTGAACAAAAAAGCTTGCTCAGCGGAAGTAAGATCCACACTTTTAACACTGTCAGGTAGGGCAAAGTCTTGATCTTGAAAATACTGTTCTGGGGTTCTTACCATAAATTTACAACTTCTTCGCTCAATTCATCATAAGCCTGTGCTCCGCGGCAATCAGGAGCGATATCATAAACCGATGCACCCAACGCGCTGGCCTCACGAAATCGTGTGTCCACACCAATGACTGTTTCAAACATAGCATTACCCATTTTATGGCGCATAAGTTCAAGTACTCTGGTGCAAGCTCTGGCTCTTTTGTCGTACATGGTAGGTAAAGCTCTGTAGCGCACAGGGCTTGGTAAAACTTTATTCAATGTACGTAATGTATCAAAGAGCAATTTTAATCCATGCAAAGCCAAAAAGTCGGTTTGAATGGGGATAATCAATAAATTTGATGCCACAAGGGCGTTTACGAGTAAAATGCCCACATGCGGCGGACAGTCTAGCAAAATATAATCATATTTGGGGAGTATACATTCCAAAGCTTTGGAAAGCACCATCCCTTTGCCTCTGCGCGTTTGTAAATCAAGCTCAAGCTCAGATAGGCGTATACTGCCGGCTGCGCAATGTATGCTACCATCACCAACGGGCTTGGCGAGTTTTTCCCAGATGCTAGGCCATTCATATTCATCGGCTAATATAAGGTCATGTAAAGTCACTTCCTGCTCTTCGGGGTAGAGCTTCATGTGTAAGGATGCACAGGCATGTGGATCCAAATCAAGAATAAGTACTTTATAGCCTTTTCTTGTGAGAGCTGTCCCCAAGGTGAGTGTGGTGGTAGTTTTTCCCACACCGCCTTTTTGGTTGGCAATGGCAATAACCTTAGCGCTCATAGCTTCCTAGCTTTGTTTACGATAAACTATGATGCCTGTATAATGTTCTGGGCTAAAAGCACGGCTAATATTATGCAATGATTCTGAGTGCCCAATATGCAAAGACCCACCAGGAATAAGATTGTCGTAAAAGGAATTAATAACGCGTTTTTTCATGTCATTATCAAAGTAAATAATAACATTACGGCAAAAAAGAGCGTGGGACTTATCCACACGGCTCATTTGCATCTTATCGTTAAGGTTGATCTGGCAAAAGTTTACCAAGCGCTTTACCTGAGGATTTACAGCAAACAAGCCATCCTTGGGCGTAAAGTAGCGTGATACAATATCTTTGGGCGTGGTGCGAAGGGCATACTCGCCATAGACACCTTGTCGTCCTGCTTGAAGAACCGCTTCAGATAAATCGCTGGCTGTGATTTTTATATCCCATTGCGAAATTTCTGTTTTAAGTATTTCATGCAAAATAATTGCTATGGTGTAAGGTTCTTCGCCAGTGGAACATCCTGCAGACCAAATACGCAAACGTTTTTTGCCAGCTTTACGACACTCTTCAATGGTATTTTTGATGATAACATCTTGAAACACCTTTAGCTGAGGAGGATTTCTGTAAAAGCTTGTTTCATTGGTGGTTACAACTTCAAAGAGTCTGTTTAATTCAGTTTTCTTCGTGGCGTCAAAACGTAAGAAGTTGTAATACTCAGAGTACGATTTAAGTTTTAGTTCTTTAATGCGATTACTTAGGCGGTTTTCCACAAGATATTTGCGGTTTTCAGCAATAAAAATCCCACATTGCTGATAAATAAAGTCACGAAGTTGGAGAAATTCTTCATCAGAAATTTTAAGTTCTTGCTTAAAGGGAGAGTTGGGGCGTTTGAATAACGAAGACATATGTCTAGCCTGCCTTTATTTTTGCGATAGCTTCTGTAGCTGCCTGTTGAATTTCTACAATGTCACTTTGTACCAATTCAAGAAGAGCCTTAAATGCATCTTCCCCACCAACATCTGAAAGCACTTCAATAATTTTAAGAGTAACCATAGGCATGGCTTTTTCTCTTTTTTTAAGAAGTATAGGAACAATGTTCTCCGCTTGTAAGGCTGAAAGGGCTTCTATGGCACGTATGCACACCCAGTCGTTTTCATCATCAAGGGCCTTAATAATGTAGGGAACAACAGCCATATCATGCGATGCACCAAGTACATCAATGACAGAGGTACGCACTTCCGGAGTGGGGTCTTGAAGTGCAGTGTATAAGATTTCTAGTTGATCTTGTAAAATAAAGCTTTGCTGCCCAAAGGCTTCCACAGCCAATTGGCGTACGGAAAAGCTTTCATCTTCAAGGGCGCGTAAAATGGCAGAATAGTTTTCTTGCACGCCAAAAGCGCCTAAGGCATACACAGCCATCATACGCTGCTCTTCATTGCCATTTTGTACCCAGTCTTTAAAGTGATCAGAAAGACCTTCGGTGTGAAGTGTAATGCACGCTTCAAGAGCAGCTTCCTTTACATCTGTATAGGGGTGCTCTAAAAAGTTAAAAATAGCTTCTTGGGCAGGCTCGTATTTAAGGGTATTGCCAAGGCATGTGATGGCGCATTTGATGACATTATCATCTTGGCTGTTTTGCAACATATGCATGATGAATGCTGCATCTTCTTCTTTGGCATTCACAGAAATATACTTAGCGGCGAGACGTTGACTATCTCTGTCCATATCAAAGAAAATCTCTTTGAGTGTGGGCAGGCAATCAGAGCACTCCATTTGTAAGCAAGCTAAGGTGGCAATATGTAATGCCACAGGGTCTTCTGTGCTTAAATAAGAAACAAAGGCTTCATTGTAACCGATGGCAGCCAATGCGGCCACAGCTGCTTGATAGATGTCACTTTCTGGTTTTCGTGCATTTTCTTTCAGTAAGGCCATAACAGCTCTGGTGGCTGTGGCATCGCCCATGACAGAAAGGCCAGAGAGGGCAATTTGTTGCACATCATCATCTTCATCGGTAAGAGCCTCTTCAAGGCATTTTTTGAATTTATCTTGCTCACCTTGAGCAATAAGGCACAAGGATTCTGGGCCTAAAATTTGCACAATAGTTTTCACAATTTTATTGCGCAAAATTTCAGGAGCGTTATCAATAAATTTTAAAAGCTGTGGTACGGCTCTAATATTTTTAAGTTCACCAAGAGCGTCAATGATAATGGAAGCTACCAAGGGAGAACTTGTACTTAGTGATTGTACAAAGGTACTAATAGTACTATCAGCGCCAATCTTGGTAAGAGCTTCCACAACAGAAAATTGTACCCACTCCTCGTCATGCATGGCTTGGTGCAAGGTTTCTGCAGCTTCAGGAAAAGCTAAAGTTCCAAGACTCATGGCAGCCTGATAGCGTACATTGACTTCGGGGTCTTTTAACAGAGCTTCACAAAGGGGAGGCACTGCTAAGCGGCTTTTACTATGCCCAATGATATCAGCCATAAAAATGCGAATGTCAGGATCTTCGTGACGCAATAATGGGCACAAAGACGGTACATCGTCGCAGCCAATTTCGCGCAAGATATCCATGGCGACGTTGCGCAGTGATGAGTCATCACTGTGCAAATAAGGAATCATTTTTTCCACAACTTTGGGGCCGCGGATTTTACGCAAAGCGTATTCAGCTGCTTCTTGCACGCCCACATTACGACTTTTTATATGGTCGCTGAGCATAGGGATGGCATCTGTGAGGTTCAGATCTCCAGCCTCAAAAGCAGCACTACGAACTTCATCCGTATCACGGCTCCTTAAGGATTCCAAGATTGTTAAAGCGTCAGTATTTTTAATTGCGCTCATAGTAATTCCTTTTTGGAAATTATCCTTTAATGGCTGTCATTAAAGCTCCAGCCACAGCGTCTAACTCTAATGTCTGGTCAGAAAGGTTTGCATCAACGATGGCTTTGGGCATACCGTATACGACACATGAGGCTTCATTTTGTGCCATAATATAACCACCTTTTTCTTTAAGTGCACGTATACCTTCAAGGCCATCACTCCCCATTCCTGTAAGAATAAGACCAATGGATCTGCGTGGCATGCACTGTGCCACTGATGTAATAAGCTCTGTGGCTGAGGGTTTATAGAGAGCCGAAGCTGGCTCATCTGAAATTTCAAGTTCAGGTAAAGGGCCTTTCATTCGTAAGCGCAAATGCTTACCACCGGGAGCTATGTAGGCGTGACCTGCTTTGGGGCGCTCTCCGTGTACAGCTTCGCTCACCGTTATGGCGCAAGTGCTGTCGAGCCTTTTGGCAAAAGGACCAGTAAAGGCTGCGGGCATGTGTTGCGCAATGAGAATGCTTGCCGGAAAATTAGCTGGCAGGGCTGCCAAAATTTTCTGCACGGCCGGAGGGCCTCCTGTGGAAACACCTATGGCAATCATATCTCGCATACCGCGACAAGGTGTGAAGGTACTGTCCCTCACCGTGCTGGTTGCGCGGCGTTGTTCTTGGTTTTTTTTCATACCAAAACGCAATTGCATTAAGGGCTTTTTACGCGCTAAAATACGAATTTTTTGTATAAGCTCTTTACCAAAAAGTTCTTGCGAACTTTGAGATTTGGGCATGAAGTCCAAAGCTCCGGCATCTAAGGCTTTGAGCGTTGTTTCTGCGCCTGACTCTGTGAGTGAGCTAATCATAATGGTGGGGATGGGCTTTATTTTCATAAGTTCTTGTAAAGCCGTAAGCCCGTCCATTTTGGGCATTTCCACATCCATAGTTATCACATCAGGATCAAGAACTTTTAATTTATCTAGAGCTTCTTTTCCATTATGAGCAATACCCACAACTTCAATGTTCGCATCGGTAGATATGAGATGTTTCAAGGCTTTACACATGAAAACAGAATCGTCAACGATGAGAACCTTTATCACAGAAAGCTCCTAATTTAAATTGTCAGTGGGCAAAATTTAGGCGCGTGAAAGCTAAACTTATGCTGAATAGAGGTAGAATACCCCAGAGCCTCTTTTTTTACAAGGCTAAAAAGAGCTTTACACCATTTTTCCTCATATAATCTTTTTTTATGTAGAGGAAAGTACAAAGATAGAAATTTTTATGGTTAGCAGTGCTTTATTCTCTAGTGGCTGCGTAAAAAAACGCGGTAACACGTTTTTAAGTGTCAACTAGAGAGTTAAATGCTATTTTAGCATCACGTATCTGCGTACAACTATTGGTGTGCACATGTGCTACGCGTATCTAAAGACAGTATGAAAATTGTGAGGGCTGGTAACAAATGCAAGTAATTGTATCAAATTGTAAAAAAGGGGAGAAATGCATTCTCTTTTCTCCCCTTTGGTGAGCTGTTTTATGCTTCCTTTTTCGCTTGTACGCTTGTCAATCTTTCGCTTACAGCTTGAGATCCCTCAGCGGTGCTTAGTACATGAGCGAGCTTTTCAACCACGTTGGCATCATAAGCATTGTTGTTATCGCGTAAAATATTTAAAGCTTTATCCACAGGCAGTCCGTCACGGAAAGCGCGAGGACTTACCATGGCGCAGAAAGTGTTAATGATACCGAGCACACGGCCATGCATGGTGATTTCTGCATCGTGCAACTTCTTAGGTGACCCAGAACCATCTAATTTTTCATTCATTTGTAAAATAGCAGCAGGTACGGGAATACCAAAGTCAATGGTGCTGAGAATGTTAAAGGCATACTCAGGAATCCTGCCAAGTTCGGCTTGTTCTTCTGGTGAAAGCTTACCCGTTTTTGATAAAAGTTCACGCGGCACAAATATTCTACCAATTTGAGAGAGCACGGCGGCAGTGGCAAGGGTGTCCTTGTCTTTGCCTTCTAAGGCCATTTCGTCAGCAAGCAATTCGCATAGACGACGCATGAGGGCAGAGTGGCCTGCAAGGTAAGGATCCACTCGTTCGATGGTGCCTACCAAAGCTTCAATGGTACTCATTTGTTGTTTATTGCGTTTTTCACTATTTCTACGGAATTCCGTAATATCTTGCATGGTAATAACGGCAGCAGCAGTACTGTCTTCTTTATCCATGAAGGGGAAGAGCGTGGCGCGGAAAAGGCGATCTTCGCCTTTGATGGAAAGCGTCAACTCAATGGTTTTAGAATTTTCACTTTTGGCCACGGCAGAAATAGCTTCTTGTACTTGGAATGCTGCTTTTTCTGACATGAAAGTATGTAAATTTTGCCCTTGCAATTCTGCTTCATTTTTGCCCAGAATTTCGCCAAAAGCGCGGTTGGCAAGGTGAAGCATTCCGCTAATATCCACCATGATAAGACCCACATCTAAGGAGACGTTTATGCTATCCAAAAGGTGCTTTTGTTTTCTGATAACTTGATACAGCTTTTTAAATTCTTCAGCCACAGTGCGTTGCTCACGCCCAATCATTATCCACCATACCAAAGCAAACATAAGCAATACGCTAAGGCAAAGGAAAATACCGGCGCCATATACCAAATTAAATGCACGGCTAAGCTGTGCATCTACTAAAGATGCAGGAATTTCTTGAGTAACCATCCAATTAAGGCCATCCACACGTTGACCTATGGAGTAGACATCGCCGGAACCAGAAAGGGTAGCGCGACGTTCAAAGGTCATTTTTTCTGCATCGGTGGCTAGCTGTAATGAAGGGGGTGTGGCTTTAGTACCGTCTGAGCGTAAAACTTGCCAAGAATTTTCATTAAGTTGTAAAATATTACAACGAATTTCTTGATTAGCGCCAGAAGTACGACTTAAAAAGTTCGCCAATTGTCCCGTCACAGGTGTGGTTATCAAAAAAGTTGCAACGGCTTGTGGAGTGGCGCTTTCCCCTTGCTCTGCTAAAATGGGTGAAGCGTAATCTAACATCATACCAGTGGTGGAATTACGCACTGGGGCGTATGATGTGGTATTTGTGCTAGCTGCTCTTTTTATGGTAGTTGTTTGCGCCGCTGTGATGGGTAAGGGGCGCGGTGCAGAGGAGAGCAAAGTGCTGCCTTCGGCATTGGTAATACGCGCATCTTGCAAGCCATTATATGAAGTAAAGTCCAACAGGATATTTCGCATATGCGGTAATTGCTCGGCAATATAGGCAAGGTCTTCGCTTTGTGCGCTAACATCTTCCGTATCGTTGAGCAATTTTACATCATTGACGTTCATGCTGGCAATGTCTTGTGCAAAAAGGCGAAAAAGTTCAGATTCGCTGACGCGTGCAGATTGATTTTCAAGACTTACACGCCAAAGACGGATACTTTCGGTAGTTGTATCCACATTGAGCTGCAAACGTTCTTGCTGCGAAAGCAAAATGTCAGTTTTTTGAGCCGAGTAAAATGTGTGGCATATGAGTGCAGTAACACCGCAAAATGCCAAAACAACGCCACCAAAAATCACTAAGCGAGATTTTTTTGAAGTGGTTTGCACATTAGGGGCAAGCGCGTTTTGTTTTTCCTGATACATGGGCATCTCCGTCTACTTTTTTTTGGGCATTACATGCATCCATCTACTTTTCTCATTAACAGAATACTGTGGAATGTAGTTGCGTATTCTTGAATGGGAAAGCACGTTTCTTGAGAGGTTGTCCAAAATATAAATTTCGTCGTCAACATATACTGCAAGAATCGCGTGGGCAAGTTTTAAAATGGTATCCTTTACCACTACAATGCGCATTTTTTCCATGGGAAATCCAGCGCTGCGTAGGGTAAAATATTTGGCAATGGCATAGTCTTCACAATCACCAGAGCGTTTTTTAAACTCACTGGGTGTGGCCCAATAGTCTGGCGACTTGTACAAAGCTGGGTCTTGCTTGTACGGCCATTGATTCCAAAAATTATTAACAATTTTCAGCTGGTCAAGGGTGCTTTTCCCTTCGAGCTTAGCCATTAAAGAATCCCAAGTGGTTCCATGATTAAGCTTAGAACCTTTTACTAAAATATCGTCTTTATAATGTCTGTCTTTTACGCTTAACCATTGCTTAAGTCCTTTCATGGAGCCTTTAAATTCAATGGAACCAAAAATTTTGGGAGCAGCAGCACCATGAGCTGTACTTGTAAGGCCAAAGCAAAGCACGTAGGTAAGCATAGCACTTACTACTAGGTAGTGAGGTGCTAGCCAAGGTTGTTTAAACCTAGAAGGAGGAGAGGTCTGTGGGCTTTGCATAAGGACTCATAAACTCTGTTAAGACTTAAGAATTTTTATCTTTCCAAGCTTCATAATGAGCTAAAATGGAGCTCATGGTTTTTTGGGTTTGGGTTAAAACATTATAGTCTTTGGTAACAGTTCGGCGCGCTTCTTGTCCAATGGAACGCATTTGCTCTCTTTTTTCAAGAATGGAAACTATCATAGTTGCTAAAGCTTTACTATCATTGGGATCATATAAAAAGCCATTAATGCCATGTGAAATAACTTCACTGATGGGGCCTGAATCTCCTGCAACCACAAGGCATTCGCAGCTCATGGCTTCAAAAATGCCTGAAGACAAAGCCAAAGGCGCAGAAAGAAATATATGCACATGCGATGATTGTAGCAAGCGCCGATAATCTTTATGTGGATGAAAATGTATAAAATGCACCCGTCGTTCATCAATGGCATAGTTTTCACTAAGCATGTTGCGCCATTTTTCTGTCTGTGGGTTGTTTTTAGCAGACATGGGCGACATGATGAGAATATGCGCCTTGGGGCGTTCTTCTAAAATATGCGCAAATGAGTGTAAAAATGTGGGACAACTTTGATTATTTTCTAAGCTACGACCGGAAAAAGTTACCAATTCTTCCACATGTGTTAAATCGCAATCTTCTACAGCAAAGCGCTCTCCAGCTTTGGGTTTGAAGAAGTCAGTATCAATGCCTTCGTGAAAAACTTGTATGTCCTTAGATAGTATTTCAGGATATAAGGAACGCTGCCATTTTGTGGATGTATAGGCCATTTGGCAATCATGCAAAGTATTCCACTGAAAAAAGTTTCGCACACGGTCTGGAGAAAAATCTAAAGAAGGATGTGCTTTGCCCTTGCTAAAAAGGGTAAAGGTATTGCCTTGCTCATTAAAGCCTTCAGCATAAGCAACCAAGAATGTTTTGGGGAAAATATCTTTAATATACAAAGAATAGCCAAAGCCTGCATTGGCAATGACTATGTCAGGGCTAAACCCTGTACCTTTAAGGCGCATGAGGGCATGCGCCATGTGCGTGGCACGTCGCATGCCACGCACGGCTTCAAGTTCTGCTCTATCCTGAATTTCAGGTACAGCGGGTTGATTAATTAAAATACGTCCCACACCGGGAATGCGCACGTCATTGCGTGAGCGACCACTAATAAAAAGTACTTTTGACTCGTCAAGAGCTGCAAAGCGACTGGCCGCACCACGGAAAGGCCCCGGAAAGTTATGAGACAGAAACAACACTTTCATAGAAAATAACCCTATGAATGCACATTCTTACGTTGTAATTGAGCAATAAAGGCCTTTCCTTCTTCCGTAGCGGAGTAGGCATGTAAGGCTGCAATTACTTTTGGATCAAACATATGCTTGTCTTTATCAAGTAAAAACAAGGTTTCTTTAAGTGTCTTTGCTTTACGCCACACACGAGGACGCAAAATGGCGCAAAACACGTTGGCTACAGATAATATACGTGGCAAGAAAGTAATTTCATCCCCTTGTATATGGTTGGGGTAGCCAGAGCCATCTATATTTTCATACATTTGACGAATGGTGTCTTGAACAGGAAGTCCAAAGTCAAAATCTGCCAAAATATTACATGTTTTGTCCACGTGCGTATGCATGAGCGCACGTTCTTCGTCAGTGAGGGCGCCCTTCTTATTAAGTAATTCTTGAGGCAAGCTGAGCATACCAATTTGGCTTAAAGATGCTGAAATACGAATGGTTTTAATCTCTTCGGAAGAGCACTTTAAGTTTTCAGCCAGTTTTACGCCAAGGTCTCCAATGGCTTGTGAGTGACCGCACAAGTAGGGGTTCACAAGCTCAATGGCCATGGTGAGCACCTGAATGAGTTGATCTACGCGGGCTTGCTCTTTTTCACGTTCAAGCAACATCTGAGTTACGTCACGGTACACAGATACTACACCATCTACACGATTTTTTGAACCAAAGTAAGGGGTACATACCGTTTGCAAATAGTAGAGTTGATCGTGGATGGTCATTTTATCTTCAAAGGTATGGGTTGTCTCTGAACGTACCACCTGATCAATTTGCCTTTGCAAACGTTCTGCGGCATCGGCATTGATAATATTGCCTATTTTATAGCCATGTAAACTGTCAATGTCATGCTTTACCATTTTGGCAAAAGAAGCATTGGCGTGTTGAATATTTCCTAAACTATCGGTGAGCACCACGCCATCTACCAAGGTGGCATTGATGCCGTTAAGGATTTGCTGTTTTGTATTTACATCTTCATAGAGAATACGCATATTTTTGGTAATGTCTTGTTCACTACGGTGTACAAGGAACCACCAACCAAGGCCGCCCACGATGAAAATGAGGAATATACTGCCGCCCACCATGGAGTACATGATGATACGGAAGTTATTATAAAATTCTTCTGCCACATAGGCTGGTTTTTCATGGCTTATGAGTAAATCGCGTTGAACCACAGGCACGCCCATGGAATAGACTTCTTCACCATTGGGGATTTTACGCTTTTGCAGTGTAAGCAAGGTGTTTTTGGGTGCAAGCCAATTGGCTAAATAGTACAAACTACCACCTTGCAGGTCAGCAAATTCCAAAAGCTCTTCCGAGTCTTCTGTCCATTGTAAAAGACGGAAAGGCTCGTCGGCATTTTTTTCATTTTGCAAAATTTCGGCAAGCATGCTTTCAACAGGCACAAAAAGTAAAGTGACACCTACAGCTTCTGTGGGGTCAAGATCTGTATATTCTGGTGGATAGATAGGATAGGCCAAGTTAATCATAAGGCCATTGGGGCTATCATAAATAGAGGAATATACAGGCTTGTGCAAAAGCAAAGCTTTACGCATAACTCCGTCTAGTAAAGGGGTGAGAGTCGCTATGTGTTCTGATGATAGGAAAAGAGGCTTAAGCTCTGTGTCCCAAATACCCACATCTACGATATCTTCCTCTTCGCGCATAAATGTTTCTAACTGTTGTCGAATAGCTTCCTTAGTACTTTCAAGATCAAGCTCTCCAGCTCCGCCTTGGGTGGCCCATGAGGGTAGTGTGCCGCTATCCAATTGATTGTTATGTACGAGGTATTCAGCACAGTACAGACGCAGCATGTCTTTACTTACGAAACGTTCTGTGTCTTTTTCTAATCTTTTGAACCATAAATCCACTTCACCTGCCTTGGTAGTGGCATCGGCATGTAAAGTTATTTCGAGATTATGTGTCATGCTGTCTGAAGCATGGCGCAAAGTGTATGTTGCAAACAACATGGAAGAACCAGTCACTGCAAGCATAATAAGTATAATAAGCGCAATACCGCGATACCGAGGTGTTTTGGGAGACAAAGCGTTCGACATGGGATTCTACCTTTCGCGAAGAGCGTTTTGATGCGCTTTCAAAATGGGTTTCAAAATATAGTCTAAAATGGTTTTTCGCCCTGTGAGAATATCAGCTGTGGCTGTCATACCCGGAATGATGGGCAAGGTGTCATCATGATAAATGATGCCATTTTTTTGCGTACGTAATTTGGCTAAGTAAAAAACTTCACCTTTTTTGTCTTCAATGGTGTCAGCACTGATTTGCTCAAGAACCCCTTCAAGACCTCCGTAGATACCAAAATCATACGCGGAGAATTTCACCATAGCTTTTTGGTTTGGGTGCAAAAAGGCCACGTCTGAGGGGCGTACACGTACTTCTACCAGTAATGTATCATCTAAAGGCACAATTTCCATGATGGGTTCACCAGGTTTTACAACCCCACCAATGGTATTTATATGTATTTGCTTAACGGTACCATTGACCGGAGAACGCATAACTGTACGAGTAACACGGTCACTACCGGCGGAAATTGTTTCTTTTAATGAATTAAGCTCAGTACGATACTTATTGATTTCCTCAGTGATGGCTGCATCAAGCTCAGCTTCACGAAAGGCAATGCGTTGTTTAGCTTCATTGGCTGCCGCCTGTGTTTTTGGAATAGAGGCAGCAAGACCATTAAGTTCTCCCTCAAGGTTGGCCACTTTTTGCTCTAAGTCCAAAAATTCAATACGAGAATAGTTTTTACGCTCTAACAAGGGGAGAACTGTATTGCGTTGCTCAATGGCTAAGGCAAGGTTACGTGCCACCGAAGCTTTACGTGTTTCTTGTTCTTCCACTTCCTTAATACGCTGATCATATTGTGATTCTAAAAGACGAATTTCGCTATCTCTTTGTAAAATACGCGCTTGCATGATGGTCACTTGATCTGTAATGACCTGCGGCGCTGTTTCTTTAATATCATCTGGAAAAACAGGTTCTTCCCTGCTTAGTTCAGCTTCCAAGCGCGCAATGGCAGCGCGGCTCTCCAAGGATTTTGTGAGAGCGTCTCTAAAGGTAGAAGCGGCTACTTCGTTATCCAAACGAGCCAAGGGCGTTCCTTGCGTGATGATTTGCCCTTCGCGCACCAGCACGGCTTGCAAAATACCGCCTTCCAAGTTTTGAATAATTTGTGTGCCCTGAGAAGCAATAACCTTGCCTTCAGCACGGGTGACTTCATCCACTTCTGCCCAAGCAGCCCATCCAATAAAAATGACAATGAATAGGCCTGTGGCAAGAGAAAGCATACGCGCCTGCATGGTAGGGTTACGCTGCAATGCAGCCTCCACCACGTCCGCATACACTAACTCATTGGGAAGTATCTTTTCTTTCTCTTCCGATTGCAATACGCTATCTTGAAGAGGATTTGCCAAAGGATTGTGTTGTTCCTTAGGTTTATTTGTATTGTCTTGCATAAATACCTCAATGTTTCTTGTCTTAGAACTCAGGAAGAGTTTTTAGGTCATTTCCTGCTTTTGTTCTCCACTCTTCCCCACAGAGGAAGCGCGTAGCTTTTCAATGACAAGGTCTTTAGGACCATCTGCCACAATACGCCCGCCATCCATAACCACCAATCTGTCCACAAGTTTTAGCATGCTCATGCGGTGCGTTACGAGGATAAGAGTCTTATTTTTCATATGTTTCATTAAACGAGTTTGTACTGTGAGCTCAGAAGACGTATCCATATTACTTGTGGGTTCGTCTAATATAAGCACTTCTGGGTCACGCACCAAGGCACGTGCCAAACCAATGGCTTGTCTTTGTCCGCCGGAAAGAGCTTTTCCTTGTTCACCTACTTGAGTACCAAATCCTTCTGGTTTGGTGCGGATAAAGTCCGTCACGCTAGAGATGGATGAAGCGCGTAACATTCTTTGGTCACTAACAAAAGGGTCTCCCAAAACAATGTTATCGCGAACGCTACCGTAAAAAAGTACAGTATCTTGTGGGGCAAAACCAACGCGTGTGCGTAAGTCCGTTCCGGCCATTTGGCGAATATCAATGCCGCCAAACTTCACAGCGCCGTCAGTGGGCTGATATAAGCCAATGAGCAAGCGAATAAGGGTGGATTTCCCTGATCCCATACGTCCAATAACTCCCACTTTTTCGCCAGGAGCAATATGTATGGAAAGATTTTCCACAGCTGCGCGGGCGGCGTTAGGATAGGCAAAGCTTACATTTTCTAATGTGAAAGCCGGATCCAAGGGGCCAAAGTCCACGGTGGAATTGGCATCTCTGTCTTCTGAAGGCAGAGACATTAACGTATTCAAAGCATCCAAGGAAATGCGTGAATTTTGGTAACGCGTAATGAGTCCGGCCATTTGCATAAGCGGAGCCATGGCGCGACCAGCTAAAATATTACTACCAATAAGACCACCCATGGTAAGTTCGCCGGCGGCAATGAGATGCACACCCCAAACAACCATGGCCACGGTGACAAATTGGGTAATAAATACGGAAAAGCCCACGGCTAAGGACCCGTACTTCTTGGTTTCAATGTTGGCTTGGGCAGATTCTTCTACAACCTTTTCCCACATATGTTGCATGCGAGTTTCGCCTTGGCAGCACTTTAAGGTTTCAAGGCCGTTGACAATTTCTGTAAGAAGCGCATTTTTATGCATATTTTGTGAGTAGCTTTTTTCTGCTGCTCGTTTAGCCAGAGATTGCAATAAAATACCTGCGCCAAACATGATGGGCATGGCCACAAGGGGGAGAATAATCAGTGGTCCGCCGATGAAGCCGAGGAACACAATAAAGAGGAATAAAAAGGGTAAGTCAATACAAGATAAAAGGGTAGATGAGGAGAAAAACTCTCGTAATGATTCAAATTCACGGACGTTGTTTACCAATGCCCCTGTGGATTCTGGTTTATGATCCAATTGCATGGAAAGAACTTTATCCACAAGCATACTTGAGATAACAACGTCTGCATTGCGCCCCGCTGTATCTACAAAGTGGTTACGTAAGGTACGTAGTAAAAAGTCAAATAGGTAAGCAAGGCTAATACCAATGGCAAGCACCCAAAGCGTATCAATGGCATTGTTAGGCACCACACGGTCATACACGTTCATGACAAAAAGAGGGCTGCCAAGGGCAATGAGGTTAATGATAACACTGGCAAAGGCCGCGTGACGGTAAATGGGGCCATAGTGCTTAATGGCATCCCAGAACCAACGCTTACCCTGAGGGCGACGGAAAGAATCAATGCGTTTATCGCCATGATTATCCACAGAGCCAAAGACAGCATAGCCGGTATATTCTTGCGATATGCGTTCTCTGTTTACTTGCTGTGGTTCGTCCCCAAGTTCGGGAAGTATGACTGTAGCAAGGTGCTGTGATAATGCTGTGAGAACACAAGAACGTCTGTTTTCTAAAATGAGCACGCAGGGCAAGGTAAGTGGAGAAATATCGTCCAAAGTGGGACGTTGCATAATTTTAGCTTGCAAACCCGAGCGAGCCGCAGCGCGTATGCACTCTCCAGGTGTGACTTCGCCAATACCAGCAAGGCCTGCATAGAGAAATTGTGGCGTAACGCTTTTTCCGCGAAGACGTAGTAGAGTACTTAAGCTACGTAAAAGCGGTGGCACATAGTCCACTTCTGCCGGAGCCACAGGCATGGCTTCTGGCTCATAATTGGGAGCTTTTTTCTCTTGTTCTGGCGCTGTTGTAGTAGCCGTAGCCTCGGTACTGGTAAGGTCGTCGTCTTCCTGCACCAAAGCACTGGCTGGGCTTTGGTCTACTGCTTCTGCACTTGGTGTTGGCGCAGATTTAGGCGTGGCCGTAGGAGGTGCAGCAGGCTTAGGCGTGCTAGGTGTGGGAGCACTAGGCTTAGGTGGAGCTTGTGCCCCTAATTGAGAAGTCATGGCCGTTTCTGGAGATTTTGCCATGGGGGAAGGAGGCCGTTTAGCTTCGGCTACGGGCGTTGCCTGTGCTACAGAAGCCGCGCTTGCTTGGGGGGCAGACGCTTGCTTATGTATAGATTCTGGTGCTTTTTTTTCAGTCATACGTCTTTCTTGTGGATTTGTACTCATGATTGAGGGTATTTTATTTTGGGCTGCAATGGTTGCGTAAAGGTGACAGTAAAGAAAATTTCTTTCTCTGTGTGTGTGGGCATTGATAAAGCCGTGCTACCAAGGTGAGCAGAGTTTTTTGTATATTACTCTTTGTCCTCAGAGGCTTATGACTTTCCAAAGGCTATCCACTTGAACGAAGATTTTTCTTTTAGACACACGCTCTCTTTTGCTCACCATAAAGCGATAGTACTCACTACTTAATTACGAACGAAAGTGTGTATTGTCAACCCAAAAAAAACTTTCCATAAGCAACTTAAACAGGCGCTTATGGAAAGTTTAAGGTCTCTAAAAGACGAAAGTAAACCTAAGCTACTTATTCAGCTGGCTTTACCAATACTTGCTCTGCAGAGATGTTTAGCTCGGGTAAAAGTAATCCGGCTAAAGCATATAAGCGATAAGTGCTGATAAGTACGTTGGCACGAGCAGTGATGGACTGTACTTCAGAGTTATACAGCTCACTTTCAGCATCAAGTAAGTCAAGCAAGGTACGCTGACCAATGATGTATTGTTCCATGTACGCATCACGAGTTTGGATTTTGTACTTAATGGCTTGGTTATGATAAGCAAGTTGGGCAATGGCAGTTTGATAATCTGTCCAAGAGTTTTTAATATCCAATTGCAAATCGTCCATGAAGCTGTAGGCAGTTTGGCGAGATTCACGCACACGCGCTGCAGCAGCCTTGGAAGCGGCTACATCAGCACCGCTGTTGTAGATGTTCCAACGCATGGTACCAAGTACGTCAAAGCTAGCATTCCACTCTTCGCCGGCATATTGGTAGCCGTTATTGCTGTAGCTTGGGCCTGCTTCAATATTAAATGTAGGATGGAAAGCTGCGTCACCAAGTTCTTTTTCTGCTTGAGCAGTGGTTACATCTTCAAGGTAAGCAATAACCTTGGGGTTATTTACTTTGGCAAGAGCAAGCACTTCTTCAGGAGTGGTGAACATTTTTAAAGGTTGCTTCACAGCGCCAAGACCTTTGGGTACAGGCATTTCTGTCAAGCGACGATAAGAGTTTTCCCCTTGAATAAGCGAAGAACGGTTATCTTCAAAGGTGGACAAAGCGTCCACAAGACGGCCTTGGGTTTGGGTTACGCTGGCAAGTACGTCAGCACCTGTGGATTCCCTATCTCTGGTAAGAGCAAGGATTCTTTCATGGGTTTGTACGTTTTTATCAGCGAGCATAAGGTTTTTTCTACGCCAGATAAGATCCACGTGCGCAATGATACCGTCAAGAGCCAAAGTGGTGGCATTGTCTATGACGCGGGTAGAAACCGAGCGAAGTAAGGATTCGCTGGCGCGTACGCGGCTACGTGTGGCAAAACCGTCCCAAATGGGCTGGGTAATGAGTAATTGTATTTGACCAGTGGCGAAAACGTATTTGTCTTTGCCTTCTTGGCGTGTAGTATACGTGCTTTGGTGAGTAAGGCCTGCGCTACCGGTAATGTCTACGCTGGGACCGTAACCAGCTCTGGAGGCTTCCAATTCGTGAATAGCCACTTGACGGTTTTCTTGAATAACCTTGAGAGCTTTATGGTTTTGTAAAACGGCATTTACCGTATCCATCATGCTCGTTTTAGGCGCATTGGCGTTACCTTCTTCTACAAGCTCGTATGGGCCGCCGGAGGTGTTTTTTGCCTGTACAGCTGCACTTTGTGCTTGTGTTCCCAGAGCGGGCACAAGACATGCTAGCAATAAAGCTGTTGAGATGGACTTACGTAACATGTGACTACCTTCCTTTTGAATAGATTAACTTCATGACAAGAGTATAATTTTTTTTATTTTCTTTTACAAGTAAAAAAAAATATTTCTTGCAAAAAGAAATTCTTTTTATTTTAGTGTTTTATGGGTAAAAAAAGTCTAAAGAATACGCACAGAAATGCTAGAAAAACTTTAGAAACGAGTTTATAGGGCAAAAAGTGCGTACTGTCAATAATAGTTTGATTTTACTGTATCCATTCATTATTGCATGATTTCTTACTAATTTGCTATGTTTTTTTGCTCCACACCATAAACGCGCTCCCCCGCGCTGTAGTTTTTGAAAAACTATCTTGTGTACTAGGCGCCAGTGTGGTATAAGAGATTTGCCTTAAAAAGAAAGTTTGTTTTTGTACTTTTTCTACTTAAATTACTTAGGAATAGAAAAAGTGAAAAAAGTAACTTGACATGTTGTTAGATTTTTCACAATATTAACTTGCGCATGATTGATTATAATTTCCGTGTGAGTAAAGTGCGAAAATTTTCTTGATCATGCTCATTTCAACACAATTTTTTTGGAGGTCTCACGATGTCTAGATTAGTTCCCCCACATGGTTCTAAAGGTCTTGTATGTTGCTTACTTGAAGGTGCGGCTTTAGACGCTGAAAAAGCAAAAGCAGCTGGCTTAAAGCAAATTGAAATTTCTTCTCGCGCCAAAGGCGACCTTATCATGATGGGTATTGGTGGATTCTCTCCCTTAAACGGCTTCATGAATAAAGCTGATTGGAAGAGTGTTTGCGAAAATATGACTCTTGCTGACGGTTGTTTCTGGCCTGTGCCTGTGACTCTTGATGTGTCCAAAGACGATGCAGCATCCTTAAAAGTTGGTGAAGAAGTTGCTCTTGTTCGCAATGGTGAACTGATGGCCACCTTAAAAGTGGATGAAGTATATGAAATGACCGACGCTGACAAAAAGTGGGAATGCGAACTTATCTTTAAGGGTGAAGGCCCTGACTCAGAAAAGTTCTGGGACGTGGCTTTAGAAGATCACCCTGGCGTAAAAATGGTTATGGAACAGAAGGAATTTAACGTGGCTGGTGCTGTAAAAGTACTTTCCCAAGGTGATTTCCCCACCAAATTCCCAGGCGTATACTTAACTCCTGCTGAATTACGTGCGAAAATGGATGAGCGTAAGTGGGGCAAGGTTGCTGCATTGCAATTGCGTAACCCCATGCACCGTTCCCATGAATATCTTGCCAAAATCGGCGTAGAAATTTGTGACGGCGTTGTTATCCACTCCCTTGTGGGCTCCTTGAAGCCTGGCGATATTCCAGCAGAAGTTCGTGTAGAGTGCATCGACACCTTGGTGGAACATTACTTTGTGAAAGATCACGTAATTCAAGCTGGTTACCCACTTGATATGCGTTATGCTGGTCCACGCGAAGCTTTGTTGCACGCAACTTTCCGCCAAAACTATGGCATCAATAACTTGCTCGTAGGCCGTGACCACGCAGGCGTAGGTGACTTCTACGGTATGTTCGAAGCTCAAG
>CAYJHH010000008.1:0-43646 GCA_964369995.1 uncultured Desulfovibrionaceae bacterium | reverse complement strand
TGCAAGACATCTATAACAGACTGGATGTCATCTTGGTCTATGCATTGGCGCCCGTAGGGTATGAAGTTTTGTACCATTATTTTACATCAAAACCTTGGTTTCTCAATGTCGCTTGCAGTTGTGCTACACTGAGCCACTCTTCATTGGTGCCGGAATTATACTCAAAACCTTCTGGAACAGGCGTACCCTCTGGCCCGCGATACCCAAAAGTTTCCGGCTTAATAACGTAATACTTCCCAATATCAATGGTATGGCGGCTGTCTTCTGCTGTAATCATGGTTTCGTGGAGTTTTTCACCAGGGCGAATACCAACTTCGATTGTAGGCATATCAGGCGAGATGGCTGAGGCTAAATCGGTAATCTTCATACTGGGAATTTTAGGCACAAAAACTTCACCGCCGCAGGCAAGCTCAAAGGCATTAAGCACCATATTTACACTTTCTTCAAGCGTAATCCAAAAACGAGTCATGCGTGGGTCGGTAATAGGTAAAGCCCCACCTTCTTCTCGTTTTTTAATGAAAAAAGGAATCACAGAACCACGCGAGCCCATAACATTACCATAGCGCACTACAGAATAGGTAATCCCCTTACCACCCACATATTGGTTGGCGGCAATAAAAAGCTTGTCGGAACAAAGTTTGGTCGCACCATATAAATTTATGGGGGATACAGCCTTATCGGTTGACAGCGCAACAACCTTTTTAACGCCACAATCTGCAGCTGCTGTTATAATATTTTCTGCTCCATTTATATTGGTTCGTATAAACTCAGTGGGATTATATTCAGCGGCAGGTACTTGCTTGAGTGCTGCGGCATGAATAACGTAATCCACTCCATTAAAAGCACGATATAGACGATCTTTATCGCGTACATCGCCCAAAAAATAACGAATACAAGGATATTGTTGCTCATTGAAGGCCTGTGACATTTCAAATTGCTTTAACTCATCCCGAGAAAAAATAATGAGCTTGGCTGGCTTATAGTCACGCAAAATGATTTCAACACATTTTTTGCCAAAGGAACCTGTGCCGCCGGTTATGAGTAGTGTTTTATTTGAGAACATGAGAACCTTATTGCTTTTTAAAGTTGTATTAAAATAAGCTACAATACGCCATGATTAGCAAGAAAATCTTTATAATTTTTCTCCCACGAGAGTTCAAAAAAATTATAGTTATTGTGGTCAGAGCGCTTTTCTTGCAAATGGATTTTTTTTACTAAATCCTCTGGAGAAGAGTACGCAATAAAATGTTGAGACTCAACAAGCCCAACGCTATGTTCATGGCCAAAAGCCACTTTCCCAAAAGCAGCAGCTTCATAGAGCACTGTTGAAAACGCCGAAATAGCACCAATAACCACCCTGCTCCTAGCAAGTGCTTTATATATGTCGTCTTCAAAGTCTACGCTAATCCCAGAAAGTTGCATGGTTTGTGATTCCTTAAAGGCTGAGCTCCACCTTGGGTGCGGGCGCACTATCACCTCTCTGTCTGGAAAAGCTTCAGCTACTGCCTTAATCCATGGTAATTGAATGTCTAAGTCTGCAGAGTTATCAAAAAGTATTGCCTCTCCAGTGCTATTTGCATATGACTTTGAAGCATGAGCAAGCCACGGATTTCCTATAAGCACATGTCTAACCATTGAATCTATACGTTTGTCAATCTCTGTGCCAAATGAAAAATGATATTCGGGAAAATTATTTTGAAAAATTTTTTCTTCTTGTAAACACTTTGCCCATCGATATATGTAATTATTTTTAGTAAAAACACCATGTTGGAGTTCGATAGTTTGTATATTATTTTTTCTAAATTTATATATAATATCCCCCCAATACCCATAACATAAGCACGTCCCAATATATATCTTTGGTCTTGTTTTTTCTAGTATTTTATCATAAATAACATTATTTATGACGTATTTCTGACAAAAACACAATAATGTCGTAGCCATTTTCTCATAAAATACATTTTCTAAATCCAAATGTAATTTGTTTTTTATACGTTCTCTAATGAATAAAATGAAGTTTACGACAACAGGAGTAAAGCTTGTTACTGGCACATCTTGAGCCATATGATTACGCAACATTAATAATGGCGTAAATCGGCACATAGAATAATTTGACTTTGGGCTTGTAAAATACGGCCCTTCTGAAGCATCCAGATAAAGTGTTTTTTCAGGAGCACACTCTGCGAAGGGTTCAAGCCAGCTTTCATATAGTTCGCCGTCCTTCATTTTAAAGCGTTCACTTCCCACAAAACTATATAACCATATATCGCGCTGCGGCATTTTTTTTATTGTTTTATTAATAGCTCCAGCATCCAAAGAAAATCTTTTTTTAGGATAAAAATTTTCCTGAGGAAATGACATATTTTTCTTTCTGTAAAAACACTCTGTAAACACATTTACACGAATAATTGGCCACAGTAGGATTTCAGTATTCGGAATGGTGAAATTTAAAATATCTGTGGTATCTTCAACTGATAAAATTTCACCTACTAACTCAGCTTCTTTCATTTCATTTAAAAATTTATCCATTTTTGCTCCAACAATCTGTAAAAGCGATAGTAGAACCAATGTAAAATAACATCATTTTTACCACGTGCAGTTTTTGCAAATATCTAAACACGCCTTCCTTGTAATAGACTACAATATACCGTCTGAAATGTCTCAGCTTCAACTATATCACAAAGCTTATTTAGTAAAACATTACCAAAAACATATTTTGAGCGATGATCAAGACAACATAAAACAACATCACCAACATGGTTTATGCAGATTTGAGACAAAGGAGCCTTACGGGGACAAGGGGCGTTTTTTTCATCGGCTCTTGAGTCTTTCTATATATATCCATCCGATCATCTAAACCTCCTCCAACAGCATCGAAAAATGACACTGGTAATTTTTTAAAATCTAAAGATTGAATGCGGTCTGCTTCTTTTTTCGAATACAAATTAATCGTGATAGCATCTATAACATAAGATGGAAGTTCATTTAATAAATTTTGATCTAAATAATAACCGTTGGTATAAATTCTATTTTTAGACTCGGGGTAATACTCTTTAGCTTTTAAGGTAAACAAAAATAATCTGGGATCAATCATTGGTTCATTGTAAGTATGGTAAGCAATAGACTTATCATAGTTTATTTCGGACAATTGCTGAAAAACAAAATATACTACCTTAGCAGGCAAAATGGCATGCTTTTTTGAACTATATAGAAGGCATTTTTTATGCAATATTGCATAGTTGCACAATGAAGACAGCTCCAAACATATCTCATCTATATTTTGTAACCCATATTTTACATGAGCACCATGGGGGTAGTCATTATAGCACTTTGTACAGTCATTACAAGCAACCTTATATTCAAAATTTTCCTCCCACATAAGTATTGTATTAATGCGTGGTGAGGCCAAATAAAGAAGGGCAGAAAAAGCTTTCTCTCTTTCCGTTTGAGGGTTTGAATGCATGGACATAAGTAAGCCATGCCCCAGTCCGTCCATAATGTCTTCGTCATACTTCATAAAGGTCAAAACGCCATTGATAAGCTCTACGCATTGCGTATGATTTGACATTCTTGCCGTATGCATAAAAACATCCTTCCCCTTGGTGGGAGTTTCAATGTAGCCTCTTTTGGCAATACGCATAAGCTCTTTACATGCCTTTTGCGGGTCGGTCGTATGCTCAAGCACATGGGAACAATAAACAAAGTCAAATTCCTTATCTGCAAACGGAGTCTTCTCCACGCCACATTCATACACGGGCAGTCCGTCTACATGCTTAAAAGGAATACCGGCTCTGCCCACATTTCCATCTTCCACCGCTATATCTGCCAAATGCGTTGCCAAAGGAAAAGGAATATGCCCACTCCCCAAATCAAGCACTTTATCACCTTCTTTGATGGGGAAATCATAAAAAAGCCTTTGATAGAGATTATAACGTGATTTATCTGAAAAACTTTGATATATATCATAAGCTAACGACAAAAATGGCACAGCCTCCTTAGGAAATTTTTCTGCTATTTCCATTATCGCCGTCAATGCTTTATGATGAGCTCCAACCTTGAGCATTGCTTGAACGCAAGCTAAAGCTTCTTGAATAGTCTTAAAATTAAATTTTTCCAATGATCGTCTTGGTAAAATAGCCATATATTTTGTCCCTTATTTCTTTGCCAATATATTGCGTGCAATTTCTAAAAATTTTTGTATTGCTATTTGCATATTCCAATCTTTAAGGCAGCGAGTTTGCCCTGCTTTGGCTATACGTTCTCTTTCGGAACTATTTTTCAAATAATACAAAGCCTTATCCACAGCCTCGGCAGAGTTTTTATACGTGACTATTTCTTTATCAATTTCAAAGTAGCGTGATATACCTTGAAGATGCTCTGTAAGCACCAAAGAACCACCACCAGTACCTTCAAATATACGCATATTTGACGTATCTTCTCCGCCTAAATCTATGGATTTTTTCCTATTAGGGAGAACAACACCATGCCATGCTCTATCGTCAAGCACAATGCGACCGCGGCGCAAAGCTCTGTGCATATCAAGACCAAAAACAGTAGGACGCACATAAGGACGCATGATTGGACTTATAAGATTTTTATCGCACATTAGATACAGTTCCAAAGAAAAGCCATGAATGTTAGCCGCCTTTGCTATATCCTCTAAAAAAGCAAGCCGTCGTACATGTTGCATCGGCTTTATACTTCCTACAAAAACAACATCCACTTCATGTGGCAAAGAAGAAACCTCGCGCGCTATCCATGAGGGCATGCCGGGGTGAAACATAATACCATCTTTTGCGCCCAAGGTTTTTGCTAATGCCAAAAGCTTAGGTAAGCCGGAAAGCATAGCATCAAAACCTGTCCAATCAGTTTGCGCAGGTATGTCTGCAGCACGCCACCCTAATATACAAGGTGGTAGTGTTTCTAGGGAGTTAAGAAAATTCCCATCAAAACGTATGGGATCTAAAATGTATAGGATGTCAGGTTGAAAATGTTTAATTTGCAAACGTAAAACGCCTTCTTGCCATTGTGCTGTATTTGCTGTTGATAGTCCGTGTTCTTTAAGCCACGCATTTTGCATATGCTCATTATCAGCAAGCACTGAAAGAGTTTCACAACCAAACATATAAGGCATCGGAAAGTGTATAGCTCCATATCCACTGCGTATAAATGCTTGAATTTGAGCTTCATAAGAAGATTGTGCAAGAGTTGTATGTTTTTTATATAAAGATTGCAAAAAGCCAGCATAGCACGTATGCACTTGCATGATGCGTAAAGGTCTGCCTTTATAGTGCATAAGTTGTATTTTTGAACTCATAACCTTCCTTTTATAAAGCAGAGTTTACTCTGTTATGGGGCATGTTTTGCTAAAAAAAGCATCCACTACTATTTGCGTCCAATCAGTAAGCTGTGTAAAAAAAAATTGAGATTGATAACACGAATGAATATGATTTATGGACGCACTTGGCGGGGTAAAACCTCTTTTGGATGCGCCCAAAATATAATCGGGCACAATGCCCTCCCAGAAGTATTGCTCATCCGAGCCTTGTTGTCGCATGCCTTCATTCATGTAGGCATTTTTTTTCTTTTCTCTTTTCTGTTATAGCAAAAATGGAATTATATCCATTAACACCGCACATAAATTCCCTCTACTGTAGCGCTAATTTATTCAAACCTCACAAAAGCCAGATATATTTATTTTATTTTTTAAACCTAACCCCAGTATCATATTTTATACAATTCAAAGCCTACTTTTTTACAAAAACAGCAACAACATCATGACCATTAATTTTTTGATGTTCTTTTTGAGCTTTTTCAAAAAATAACGGTATAAATTTGTGCGAAAGGTTAATAACTTTTTCAAACTGTTGAGTTGAAAGGCAAATATGAGAAAAGCCTAATTCACAGCAAGCCATATAACGAGCCATGTTTGTAGCATAATGTTGAAAATGCTCTAACTGCAGTGAATCCATATGTAATTCAATAATGTTGAGAGGAAAAATTTTTTCTAAAGATTTAATGGCAGTATTTGACCAACGTGTTACATGATGCGGTGGAAGATTAAGAGTATATGTTGGAATTTTTTGGACAAAAGAGTCTTCCGCTGGCACTGAAAAGATAAGCTTTCCACCTGGTTTTAAACAAGACAGCATGGAAGATAAGAAATTATATGGATGTGAAATGTGTTCAAGTACTTGAAAAGCGCAAACCACATCAAAACACGCTTCATTTACTTTTGCATAAGCCTCAATAGACTGATGAGAAACCTGTAAGCCTTTTTGTTGGCATTTTTGCAAAGCTAGCGTATTAAACTCTAAACCAAAAAAGTGCGCATGTGGAATTTTTGAGGCAAAATGCCCACTACCACAACCAATTTCAAGAACACTTGCTCCATCAAGAATATGTTTGGCAGCTACAGTGTATTCATTTTTATCTTCAGAATAATACCACGAAAATTTTTGCAATTGATGATACAAATTTTCTGAACCACAGATAACAGGAAAAAATTGTACTAAATCCGTTTGTTGACATCTATACAGCCCCAAATGTGTCACATCTCCAAACTCATTAGCTACTTCCACTTGCATCCGTGCATAGCTTAAAATTATATTTTTTGATGCCAATACGTGCTCAAGCTTTGCTCTTCCTTGTGGAGCTAAAAGAGAATCAACTTCTTTTGGTAACCCTGTATATTTTTCCAACACATTCATCTTAATTGTTATCCTTATATAAAAATATCACATCAAGTTACAAGCAGAAAATAGCCTTTGAAAAGTTCAATCTTTCTTCAATTTTCTTTCTTTGCGTTTAAGAAATGAAGCGTTGCAAAACAATAATTCCATCGCGTTTAAAGCAATTCATATCTTTTTCTAACACTGCCCATCCAGCGCGTAATGCCATTGCCTCCATTTCTGCTACAGAATTACGCGGCCACCATATTTCATCATCGGATAATTGTTGAAATTTCACAGGAATGCCGCCATTCTCCCAACCATAGTTAGCGAGTTTTTCCCAACAATTATAGTTAAGTATAGCATGGCCACCAGGTTTTATTTTAGGCAGAGCATTGTGTAAAATTTCCACAATGAGTTCTTTATTGCAATGCACGAGCACCCCAAAAGAAAAAAATACATCAAAGAAATTATCATCTACGCAAGAAAAAGAATTATCTGTCACTTGATGACACTGTAAGCGCCCGGCATAGCTTTCGGGTTGTAACCATGGACGCACATCTTGAAAGTCGCATGTGTGCACAAGGCCTTCTGGCATGGATTGCAATAAAGCTCGTGTCCAGTCACCGCCACCAGGCCCAAGCTCTAATACTTTAGAGCTCTCTGTTAAAAATGGCAGTACCTTTTTTATGAAAAAATATTTATAAGAACCGCCAATAACGCGTTCTTCTTTCGCTCTTTGTTCATCTGGGGTCTGTGATAAAATATCACCGCTTCTATAGCCATAATGAAATTCTTGTTTAAGCCATTCAACTGTAGGCATCTTATTTCCCTTTTCCTTGTAAGATGGTACAATAAAGTTTTGCATAGCGTTCTGCTATTTTAGCATTGTCCCAACTATTAAGCGCATGAGCGCGGCATAAACGACGCGTCAAGGGGGTGGCGCATTGTTCATGAGCCCAATGCACCCCTCGCAATAATTGTTCTATATTTTTAGATTCAGCAAGAAAACCTGTTTCCTTATGCCGAATCATCTCTGCAATGCCCCCATTGGCAAAAGCCACCACAGGTGTACCACAGGCTAAAGCTTCACAAATTACATTGGGCAAATTATCTTCTAAGGATGGCAGTATAAAAACATCTGCCACATTGTATAAAGCTGCCATATGCGTAGGGTCATTAATATGCCCAAAGCTCTCTACGCGTATGCCCGTCTGTTTAAATTCCGGTGCAACATGATCTCCTAGCAGGAAAACAACCATGTTTTCTTTAAGCTCCGTCTGCGCCAACCGCTCTAATAGTTGCAATAAGTACACCCCGCCTTTTCTTTTATTGGAAAGATTTTGCGAAGCAAACATTAAAACAAAAGTGTGCGGATTAAGCCCCAACTGCTCTCGAATAGATGCCCTGCTTAAAGGTTGATACACTTGCAAGGGGTGCGCATTGGGAATCACATGTACAGGAAACCTACCAAGCAACGCACTCTTTTTTGCTTCTTCTGCCAACCATTTGCTAGGCGTCACCACATGAATATCCAATTCACGATAGACCGCCATGCGTGCCCGCCATGTACTAAAAGACAAATCTTGCTCTTGTGTTGAACCAAGTTCAGGGCAAGCACCGCACATCTTTTCAAACTTACGGCAGCCATTGCTGTAGTGGCAACCTCCCGTAAAGGCATTCATATCGTGCAACGTCCAAACAACTTTCTTTCCGCGTAAATACGTATGACAAAGTGAAGGATCAAGCATACCTGCCACCCAGTGCAAATGTATGATATCGGTATCATCCAAAAAGGGTACATTCTCTAAAGGAACACATTGCCCAGGCATGGAAAAATACTCTGAGCCTTGTGGGCGCTTAGGATAATGCTTTATTGCTTGGTGTAATTTTTGCCTATAGACCTGTAGCTCTTTACGAACAGACTTTTCTGCTCGGTGACCATCTACCACAATACCGCCGCCCGTAGGCGTGGGATTTGATGGGATGACATGTACCCTATTTTGAAAAAATTGCTGTTGCGCCACATACATACGGCTTTGTATATTGACATTACATAGAGCTTCATGGAGACGCAAAGTAGCAATGCCCGCCCCACCACCGTCGGAGGTGGAAAAAATAGACACACGTAGAGGCTTTTCTTCTAATGCCTGAGGTTTCTTCGCTTCCATAAAGAAAGAATCTGGTTTACGCACAAATCCATCGCTCTGAGTATCAAGGCCATAGCGTGTTATGTTAGGCAGGGTACTCTCATTATGAGCCACCTGCTGTATGTCTTCAAAACCATTTTTGCGCAACAAAGTTCTTAAAGACAGAGCATCATACATCCATTTATGCGCTTCTCCGCTCAAGAGAAAATTCGTGTCCACAGGGGGTAAAGCCGTTTTGGGGCTATCCAGCACCTGTCCTGTGGCGCGTGCAATACCAAGCTCCGCCTCCTTACCGAGGCGCTGTATAATAAAATCTTCTTGTGGTACGGGTGATTGTTTCCACCAATTGAACATTTCTCCGCCACTATTAGCGCGCGTAAGCTGATCTATAAGCTCAATTACCATCCATTGGTGGCGAGCCTCAGCTCCCTCTTCACCATTACGCACAGCCTCAACCGCGTCCAGATAAGCTCGAGTAATATTTTCTAAGTCAGGCAATACCACCCGTAACAGCCCACCGGGGCGCAACACGCGATGGCACTCGCTCAAGAAAAACTCTCCCCAAGCCTTAGGCATGTGCTCTAGCACATGCGAATGATAAACCACATCAAAACTATCGTCACCAAAGGGAATTCCAAGGCGTAAGTCATAGGCCAACACTTTTCCACCGTGATCGGTAAAGTCCACATTGACCCAATCTTCATGAAAGGTAGCACCGCAACCAAGATTGAGCATACGCATATAGTATTTTCCCCTTTGCATTTATCAACCTAATAGAAAATATGTGTTACAGCTTTAGCGAAAAATATTTTTTTGCAAAGACTCAACCCTTTGTCTTTTGCAACTACTTTTGACACTTACTCCTTACACATTGTGCTACTAGTGAATTTTTCCATAAGAGAAATTCACATCATGCGAAACATCTTCACAAATTACAGCAAGAGCTATGAAAAGTCTAGTATAAGTCATGGAAAAAATGAAAGTACTGCACTCTAGCTGTCTGCTGCAAAACTCAAGTATTATTGTGATATTTTTAGAAGTCTTCTCATAATTATTTATATTGCAACATTATATTCCGTTGAAAAATGTATAATGTTTATTATGGCTAGTTATGGATATACTAAATGCACAATGGGAAGTTATAGCTCCTTTTTTTTGATGCCCCTAAAAAAGTTGGGCGACCTTGCAAGCACACGTCATTCCGCTTTTGCAAAGCTTCTAAAATGTGCTATAAATTCAACTCAATATCTATGCCCAAAAGGTTGTTTATAAGATTCTTGAGACAGGTGTAGTTTTTTCAAGTAACGTTTGGTATATTTAACAAAATTCAAAGCTATTTTTCTCATCATGTTAAGTTTTTTTGAACTTCCGTGTCTCTTGAGTGCGCTTTGTCTTCTGCGTAATGAACATCCAAGGGCCAGTGCATTGACTGAACTTTCCATTTAGAAGCTCAGAGCTATTATTACGGAAGGTACCAGAGCTAATTGCAACGAAGTATGTGCCTTAATAGCTGGTTTTACAGCAGAAAAAACTATTAGCTGACCGTGAATACGACACCAATGAAATTTTAGACAAAGCAACTTCAAACGCTATGCTTGCAAAAATTCCACCCAAAAAAAATCGTAAAGAACAGCGCGGCTATGATAAGCATTTATATAAAATACGCCACCTTGTTGAAAATACATTTTTGCACTTAAAAAAATGGAGAGTTGTAGCAATTCGATATGCGAAATGAGCAGGTTCTTTTCTTGCCTCAGTACAAATTCGCTGCGTATCTTTATGGGCTGCAATAATTTGACGACACTATCCCATTTAAGAATTTTTTTGACCATTTGAAATTTAAATATGTTGCCCCTATCTTTGGTGAAGAATCACCTGGGGCAGGCATGGGGCAAACTCACTGAAAACAAAAAAAGCAATCTCTTTCGAGATTGCTTTTTTTTGTATATAAGCTATTGAAATGATGGCGGAGGGGGAGGGATTCGAACCCCCGGAAGGCTCTCACCTTCAACGGTTTTCAAGACCGCCGCGATAAACCGAGCTCTGCCACCCCTCCGCGATATATGGGAATAAATCCCAAGGAAATGTTATTTTAAAGCGTCTTTGAGTTGTTTGCCAGGGGTAAATTTAGCTACCTTGCTGGCAGGAATTTCAATTTCAGCGCCGGTACGTGGGTTGCGGCCTTTGCGGGCAGCACGTTCGGACACTTTAAAGGTGCCAAAACCGGTGAAAGTTACAGATTCACCTTCAGCAAGGGCTTCGCGCACAGAGGCTATAACAGCGTCCAAGGCACTTTCGGCCATGGTTTTGGTAGGAAGGCCTGCTTTTGCGTAAATCTTTTCAACGAGTTCTGCTTTTGTCATGTCGCTTCTCCGTAAAGAGGAAAAAAGGTTTGCAAATAAATGACAAACTCTGCTTTAGTTAAAGCTGAGGTTTTTGTCAACAACAAATGCACTTTTGTCGGAAATTTGCCTTTTAAGTGGCAGTTTAAATAACCTCAGCTATTACATCAAGGGCTTGTTTTACAAGATCTTGTTGTGCTTGGCTTCCCATATGTCCCATGCGGAACACTTTTCCGGTCATCGGGCCAAAAGACCCTCCCACATGCAATCCGCGCATGTGTAATGCTTTTCGAAAACTTTCCCAAGTAAATCCTTGTGGGATATACGCCGCCGTGACGGTGGGAGAGTTTTGCGCCTCAGGTAGTGTCCAAAGTTTAATACCAAGATCAGCCAATCCTTGGCGGCAGGTACGCGCTGCGAGCTCATGGCGACTAAACACGGCTTCCATACCTTCATGTATAAGGCTTTGTAAAGAAGTATGCAAAGCTGCCACACCATGAAGGTAAGGGGTGTAAGGACACAAATTTTCTTCAATGACATGGCGCCATGGTAAAATAGCGTCGTAACCTGCATAAGCTACGGCTTCGGCTTTGTCCCAAGCTGCCGGGCTTAAGCCCAAAAAACACATATTGGGTGGTGCGGAAAAACATTTTTGCGAACCACCGAGCAAAATATCAATATTCCAAGCATCCATGGCCACAGGCGTGCCCCCAAGGCTTGCCACAGCATCCACATAGAATAACGGCTCCTCATATTTTTTCTTAAGGGCGCCTAAGGCTTCTAAGGGGTTCAATGTGCCAGAAGGGGTTTCGCAGTGTACAGCCGTAATCATATGCGGCTTAAACTCTTGTATGGCAGCTTCTATGGCGCTCATATCGTCCAAGGTGCTGGCATAGCTTTGAGAAATTTTGCGCACCTCACAACCAAGGCTTGCGGCCATGTCTCCAATGCCATCGCCAAAAACTCCTGTGCCTATGGCTAAAACGCGATCTTTCGGTGCAAGACAGCTCTTTAAGCCAGCCCACAGGGCGAGCATTCCTTCACCTGTCATGGAAATAACAGAATGTTTTGTGCCCATAAATTGCGCTAAAAGAGCATTGGTTGCCGAGTAAATGGGGAGAAAGTCTTCCTCATTTTGTCCGTAATCCCTAGCCAGTACTTCACGCACAAAGGCAGGAACCTGCGTGGGGCCGGGAATCATGGATATGGGTGTGTAAACCATGGGTGAATCCTTTATTTCGCACTTGAAATCCGAGAAATACTGTATACCGACTTATGTCTATAAGTCCATATGCTCAACGCTGTTTTTTTGCAATTTTTGCCCTAAAAAGAGTGATCCAACCCTTGCAAAACGCTCTGTATCGTCGGTGGTCATAAAGTGGCAATGACCTGCAGCGCTGGTGGCATGGGGCATGTTTTGGCTTTTGAGTAAATTTTGTTCTTTAAGCGCCAAAGCCACAGCTTCAGCCGTGGTGGCGGCAGAATCCACAAGGCAGACATTTTTCCCCACCACGCGAGCCAATGCAGCGCGTAAAGGGGGAAAGTGAGTACATCCTAAAAGCAAAGTGTCTGGTTGGCTTTCATCACTGTCTTCATGAAAAATATCTCCCAAGTAGCGTTGAGCTATGCCTTCCACCAAGGGGCCATCCATCCATCCTTCTTCAGCAAGAGGCACAAAGAGCGTGCAAGCTTGACCGGTGATTCGCGTGTCCTGGCGCAGGGCAGCGATGGCTTTATGGTAGGCTAGCCCGTTGATGGTGCCTTCGGTGGCAATGACGGCAATATGTCCATTGCGGGTTTTTTCCACAGCCGCTTTGGCGCCAGGGTCTATAACACCCACCACGGGGAGAGGGGCAAAGGCTTGACTTAAGGCCGGAAGCGCCGCTGCTGTGGCGGTGTTGCAGGCAATGACCAACATTTTTATGCCGCGCTCCACCAATTTAGCCGCCGCTTGTAGGGCGTAAGCTGTGACGGTTTCGCGGCTTTTGGTGCCATAGGGAAGGCGTGCGGTGTCGCCAAGGTAGAGTAAATCTTCTTGCGGTAAGGCTTCATGGATGGCGCGCAAAACCGTAAGGCCTCCTACGCCGGAGTCAAAAATGCCAATGGGCAGGGAATTTTTTGTGGTCATTATTTATCTTCTTCTAGGAGTTTGTAATTAGAGGCTGTGACAGGCGTGCGCAAAGAGTCCAGTACATGCTCCAATAATATGCCATAGCGATTGGGCTCGCAGTGGCCAAAGGTGGCTCGTATGCCCATGGTTACAAAGGTAACGGCTCTGTCCATGGCCACAGGCAAAGAGTCGCCTTGTAAAAGGGCGCCGGTGAGTACAGAGGCAAAGCAATCACCTGTTCCTGGGTAAAATGCAGGAATATAAGGGCAATCTACACGCCAAAAGCGTTGCTGTTTAGCATCATAGGCCACGGCAGAGCAGGTATTTTGATCAGGGCTAATGGGCGCTGAGGTGATGACGGCTATACTTGGCCCCATGTGGGTGAGGCGCACCAATCGCTCACGCACTTCGGCAATGCTCACGCTGGGGGTATAGGGTATGTCTAATAACCAGCATGACTCGGAGTGATTGGGGGTGATGCAGTCGGCATGAGCAATGAGGCTGCGCATGCGTGCCACCATTTGCGGGGTCATGGTGGGGTCAAGCTTGCCATTGTCACCCAATACGGGGTCAATGATGGTGGCGCCGTGAGGTGTCTTACAATATTTAATGGTTTCTTCCACCACATCCATTTGTTCAGGTGAGCCTAAAAAACCGGAATAAATGGCGTCAAAAGTAAGGTCAAGCTGACGCCAATGGGTGAGGAAATGTCGCATTTCTGTGGCAAGATCACAAAAAGAAAAGTCGGTAAATTCTGTGGTGTGCGTGGAGAGTACCGCCGTGGGCATGGGGCAAACCTGAATGCCCATGGCAGAAAGAATGGGAATAACCACCGTGAGCGAAGTACGCCCAAAGCCTGATAAATCATGTATGGCTGCCACACGAGGCACCAGGGGACGAAACATTTATGTGCTCTCCTTCATATGGTCATGTAAGGACTCGCGCTCTTCTGCGGGTAAAGAAAAGCTGTGTTGCTGTTCGGGAAAAGTTCCTTGCTGCACTTCTTGTACATATTGCTCTATGGCTTCTTGTATATTTTGGGCAATGTGCGCATATTTTTTAACAAATTTAGGCGTGTGGCCGGTGTTTATACCGAGCATGTCATGAAATACAAGTACTTGTCCGTCGCATTCTTTGCCGGCGCCAATGCCCAGGGTTGGAATGGTGATGGACTGCGTAATAATGGCCGCCACTTCTTCGGGGACGCATTCCAGCACTAGGGAAAAACAGCCGGCTTCTTCCAAGGCCTTGGCTTCTTCCAAAAGCAATTTGGCGCTCTGTGCCGTGCGGCCTTGCACTTTATAGCCACCCAAGGTGGAAAAGCGCTGCGGAGTTAAGCCAATATGCCCCATGACAGGAATTCCCGCTGCCACTAAGGCACGCACTTGTGGTAAGATAGAAAAAGCCCCTTCAAGTTTCACGGCACGTGCACCGCCTTGCGCCATGAGTCGCCCCGCGTGTTTTAAAGCGCTTTTGACACCCTTTTCATAACTTAAAAAAGGCATATCACACACCACCAAGGCATTGCCGTGACCACGTTTTTGCGCATGTGCCACAGCGCGGCAATGGTGCACCATGATGTCCATGGTAACGCCAAGGGTATCTTCTTGACCCAGTACCACCATGCCCAGAGAGTCTCCCACCAAGATGATGTCAACGCCTGCAGTATTGGCCAGCAAAGCAGAAGGGTAATCATAGGCCGTAAGCATGGCTATTTTTGTATGCCCTTTACGTTCACGAATATGCAGGCTTGTTACTGCCTTGGGCTTGCTTTGTGTAGACATATATTTCCTTTGTATGAAAGCGTGCTAAAAATGCCTCTTTCTTTTCGGGTCGTATAACAAAAAAATGCTTTCTAAAAGCCTTAATGCGAACCTTTTATGGCTGTATGCGCTTGTTTGGCAAGGTACATGACAGTGTGTAGCTATGCAAGCTTATAGCGAAAAAATAAAAACTAGGCAAATTTTGCCTAGTAGCCCTAAAGGGTAGGCAAATTTTGCCGATAGGGGTGTGTAAGGCGATGAAACTTTCATGGATGAAAGAATATGCTTCGCCAAAATCCACGCTACATTCAAGGAGGAATGTTATGGGAATGTATATTAATAGTAATACGATGGCCCTTGGAGCGCAAAACAATTTAGGTACCCATTATGGGAATTTGCAAACCTCTATTGAGCGTCTTTCTTCTGGTCTTCGCATTAATAGCTCTGCCGATGACGCTGCTGGTTTGGCCATTCGCGAGCTCATGCGCGCTGATGTGGCTGCTTTGAACCAAGGTGTAAGAAATGCCAATGACGCCATTTCGCTTTTGCAAACGGCTGACGGCGCTTTAGGTGTTATCGATGAGCAGCTCATTCGTATGAAAGAGCTCACAGAGCAAGCTTCCACAGGTACATATGATTCGACGCAGCGTTTGATGATTGAATCAGAATATCAAGCCCTTGCTTCAGAAATCACCCGTATCGCCACCGCCACGGACTTTAACGGTATTCAATTGCTAGATGGCTCCCTTTCGGGTGAACATGATGGCACAACCTTAAAGGCCACCGGTGCATTGCGCATTCACTTTGGTTCTGCCAATGACTCTGCACAAGACTATTATGATATCGAAATCGGTAATAGTACTGCTTCTGCTTTAGGTATTGGTATTTCGGCGGGCAGTTCTGCTCTTGGCTTTAGTATTTCTACGCAGTCTGCAGCACAGGTGGCACTTACTGCTGTAAATAATGCTATTATTTCTAAGGATAAGATCAGAGCTAACCTTGGTGCCATGCAAAATCGCTTGGAAGCCACGGTGAATAACCTCACCATTCAGTCTGAAAATGTGCAAGCGGCAGAATCTCGTATTTCTGATGCAGACGTAGCGGCTGAAATGACACAATTTGTGCGTAATCAAATTCTTACGCAATCTGCTGTGGCCATGCTTGGTCAGGCCAACTCCATGCCACGTATGGCGTTGAACCTTATTGGTGGCTAATATATAGATTTTCACACCAGTGGGAAAGGGAAGGGGAGTCTTGTAAAAGGCTCCCCATTTTTGCGTTTATCGGCATGAATAAAGGAAACTTTAGGGCAGGGTGAAAAAATATATCTCCATGAAATTATAGACTATAATGATGCATTTAGGCATGTATTTTGCAGGATTTTATATTACAGATGAACTAGGCAAAATTTGCCTATGTAGAGTTCCCAGAAACTGTACACTTCGTCTGTGCATATATCTTTGCATGAATTTGTCAAAGATTTGGCAACTGGATGCGTATAGTATGTACGCATAAGAACATTCATAAAGCCTTTTTAGGCTACTGTCGGCGGAAGATTGCAAGGATGCAATCGCGCTTTATGCTCCGCTAGGCTGTCAAAACATTCATGGAGGAATGTTATGGGACTTACAATTAATCACAACGCCATGGCCCTTAATGCTGCTAATACCTTAAATAATCACTATGGTAACTTAAGCACTTCTACCGCTCGTTTGTCTTCTGGTATGCGTATCAACGGCGCCGCCGATGACGCCGCTGGCCTTGCCATTCGCGAGCTTATGCGCGCAGATATCACTGCATTAAATCAAGGTGTAAGAAACGCCAACGATGCTATTTCTTTGTTGCAAACAGCAGACGGCGCTTTGGCCGAAATCGATGCTCAGCTCATTCGTATGAAGGAACTGGCAGAGCAAGGTGCCACCGGTACTTATGACTCTACACAGCGTCTTATGATTGAATCTGAGTATCAAGCCATTGCTTCTGAAATTACTCGTATTGCTAATGCCACCGACTTTAACGGTGTAAAGTTGCTTGATGGTTCCCTTTCCGGTGAACATAATGGTGACGGGCTTAAGTCTACAGGTCAATTACTTGTGCACTTTGGTTCCATGAACGACTCTGCGCAAGATTACTACTATGTGCGTATCGGTGATAGCACCGCTTCTGCTTTAGGTATTGGTAATCAAAGTGTGGAAAATGCAGGCTACAGTGTTTCAACTCAGTCGCAGGCTCAGGCTGCTCTTGTGGCCATTAACGACGCCATCGTTTCCAAGGATAAGATCCGTGCTCACATTGGTGCTTTGCAAAACCGCTTAGAAGCCACTGTGAACAACTTGACCGTTCAGTCTGAGAATATGGCTGCTGCCGAATCTCGTATTTCTGACGTGGACGTGTCCATGGAAATGACCAACTTTGTGCGTAACCAAATTTTGACACAGTCTGCTGTGGCAATGCTTGGTCAAGCCAACTCCATGCCCCGTATGGCCATGAACCTTATCGGCGGCTAGTAAAAAATACCTCTGTGCGGCTCTGTTTTATGGGCCGCACAGATTCCCTTACGGGTTCAAAATGCCTTCAAGATTCTGGGATCTTGAAGGCGTTTTTTTTGTATTTTTTTTGACAGTGCACGCTCTAAAAAAAGTCTAGACAATTTTTATAAATGTGGTATATATAAAGAATTTTCCATGCTAGGCAAAAACTTCCCTTGGTATGTATTTTGCTCTTCATTATATACAGAGGCGGTGCGGTAATTTTTACCCACCAAAAACTCCCCAGAAGTTTACTCTGTTTTACTAGGCTATGTACAGTATGTACGTAAAGTGAAAATAACATAAAGCTTTGCTGCAAAGCAGGGCGCTGTCGGTGGAAGATTGCACGGAAGCAATCGCGCGTTTATGCTCCACTAGGCTGTCAAAACATTCATGGAGGAATGTTATGGGACTTACAATTAATCACAACGCAATGGCCCTTAATGCTGCTAACACCTTAAATAATCACTACGGAAACTTAAGCACTTCTACTGCTCGCTTGTCTTCCGGTATGCGTATCAACGGCGCCGCCGATGATGCCGCCGGTCTTGCCATTCGCGAGCTTATGCGTGCTGATATTACTGCATTGAACCAAGGTGTAAGAAACGCCAACGACGCTATCTCTTTATTGCAGACAGCTGACGGCGCTTTGGCTGAAATCGATGCTCAGCTCATTCGTATGAAGGAACTAGCCGAGCAAGGCGCCACAGGTACCTATGATTCTACACAACGTCTTATGATTGAATCTGAGTACCAAGCCATCGCTTCTGAAATCACTCGTATTGCCAATGCAACCGACTTTAACGGCGTAAAGCTGCTTGACGGTTCGCTCTCTGGTCAGCACAACGGTAATGGTCTTAAGTCTACAGGTCAGCTCAAGGTGCACTTTGGTACCATGAACGACTCAGCACAAGATTACTACTATGTGCGTATTGGTGATAGCACCGCTTCTGCTTTAGGTCTTGGTAACCAAAGTACCGAAAATGCAGGCTATAGTGTGTCTACTCAGTCGCAAGCTCAGGCTGCTCTTGTGGCCATTAACGACGCTATTGTTTCTAAGGACAAGATCCGTGCTCACATTGGTGCTTTGCAAAACCGCTTAGAATCCACTGTGAACAACTTGACCGTTCAATCTGAGAATATGGCTGCTGCTGAATCTCGTATTTCCGACGTGGACGTATCCATGGAAATGACGAACTTTGTGCGTAACCAAATTCTTACACAGTCTGCTGTGGCCATGCTTGGTCAAGCAAACTCCATGCCCCGTATGGCCATGAACCTTATCGGCGGCTAATACTATCTGGGTTGTGTGGGCGCCTTTTCGGGAAGGTGCTCACATATCCTGAGCCAGAAATGGCACAAAATACCTTCAAGATGCTGGGATCTTGAAGGTATTTATTTTTTGATGCTTTATAAGGTAAAACTTACAAGAATGCGCACCTTTTGGCCGGCCTTATTGGTAAAGAGCACATGCCCATGCTCAAGGCCGTATTGGTATACAAGGCGGGTAATATCCACATCTTTTTCACAATAAGAAGCAATGAGGTCAAGCTTGCCTTCTTTCCACCATTGTAAAGCCAAGAGTCCATCGGCGCTTTTTTGTGTGCCTAGGGTGGCGCTGGCAATATTATCTAGAGACACACGGTAGCTAAGTTTATCCTTAACTTTTTCCAAAAGATCTATGGTGGGCAGTGTTTGTAAGTTATAAGAACAAAAACTTTGCAGCACCGTATAGTCAAAGCGCGAAATATTAAATCCAATGACGGCATCAGCTTTTTGTAAGCGTTCAAACAGAGCACCTAATTCTTCTTGTTTATAGTGGAAGAAAGTCTCTTTTTCGCTATCATAAAGCACAGCAATGCTTACGCCCATATCTGCCGCCTTATGCCATCCCCCCACTTCTGCGGCAGAACGCCGTGTTTCTACATCCAAGACCATATGGCGCGAGGGCGCTGTTTGCGCAGTGGTACTTTTTGCATGATGTTCACCCTGCAATTTTTTTTCTAAGGCCATGAGAGGTAAAATATGTTGATTATCATTGATTTTCATTTTCATAATAAGCTCCAAAAGACGTGTGGCGCCTAATTTACTGATGGGTCTATTGCCGGAACCGCATTTCGGTGAATGCACACAAGAGGGGCAGCCATCATCGCACGTACATTGCGTCATGGCTTTTTGGCAATTTCTAAAAAGCTCTAAAGCGTCTTTGTAGGCAGCTTGGCAAAGTCCTGCACCACCGGGAAGAGCGTCATAAATAAAAACAGCCGGTAAAGCGAGATCTGCATGCATGGGCGTGGAAATGCCGCCAAAGTCATTGCGATCTGCCATGACTAAAAGGGGGAGCATGCCTATGGACACATGTTCTAAAGCGTGAATGGCACCCATAAAATGTAAATATTCATCTTCCACGCAGCGGCGAATGGCATCAGGAATGGTAATCCACAAGCCCACAGTTTCAAAAATGATGGGGTCAAAATCAAGGGGGATAATGGACAATAATTTATTACCAGTCACAGAGCGCTTTTCATAACCGGTAATGTATTCTGTAATGCGTAATCGTCCCCAAGCCACTTGCGTACCACCATCTAAGTGCAAAAATTTATGCTCTTTCACTTCCAAAATATCTGTATGCTTTTGGGTGCGCACTCGCGTAAACCAAGGTCTACGGGCAGGCTTGGCTAAAATCGTGCGTCGCCCTTGATCTAACACACAAATTTCATAGCTTTGTCCTCGGTGCAAGTATATGGCTCCGGGGTGATTTTCTTTGAGAGCACGCAAAGCATCCACCATACCAATGCATTCTTCTTGCTCATTGATAATGGTATAGGGGGCGCCTGTACCATCGCAACCGCGTAGATCCACATGGCGTTGTGGTCTTTTGCGCGCTGCCATATACTCCACACCGTCGGCGCTTTGCAGCAGCTCCCCGTGAGCACATAAATGCGCCATGGCCTCTTGTGTGGCAGGGGCGCTGAGCCATAAGGCGTCTTTATCTTGTGGGCGCAAAGGAGATTCAGCGGCGGCGCAAACCAAGTGTTTTTGTAAAATTACGGGGTTGTGAACGTTGATAATGGCCTTTTCCGCAGGGCGTCTAAAAAATTCCTCTGGGTGGCGCACTATGTATTGATCCAAAGCGTCTTCACCGGCTACCAAGATAACAGCGGCATCTTGCTGTGCACGACCTACGCGTCCTCCGCGTTGCAAGGTAGACATGACAGTGCCGGGATAACCCACCAAAATGCATACATCAAGGGAGCCAATATCAATACCAAGCTCTAAAGCTGAGGTGGAAATGATGGCAAGTAGTTCACCGGAATGCATTTTTTCTTCAATTTCACGGCGCTCTTCCGGCAAAAAACCGGCGCGATAGGCAGAGATCTTTCCTTGCCACTGTTCACTATGTTGCGTGGCCCATAAGGCTAAAAGCTCTGTCATGCGTCTTGATCGGCAATAGACAATGGTGCGTAGATTACGTGCCAAGGCCGCTTTTAATAAACCAATGGCGGCGGTGGAAGGGCTGTCCAAAGGGTTTAAAAAAGCAAAATGTCGCTTCCCTTGCGGAGCGCCGGATTCAAGAATGGGTACAGGGGCATGATTTTTCCCCACAAGGTTTTGGGCTAATTCTTCGGCATTCCCCACAGTAGCCGTGCAAAAAGTAAAATTAGGCCTTGCGCCATAGCGTGCGGCTATGCGTTGCACACGTTGAAAAAGCTGAGCCATATGGGCGCCCAGTACGCCTCTATAGGTATGGGCTTCATCCACCACAATATGACTGAGTCCAGCAAAAAAAGTACTCCATTTTTCATGGTGTGCCACAATGCCCAGGTGCAGCATTTCCGGTGTGGTGATGAGAATATGCGGCGGCTGTAAACGTAATTTGCGCCTAAAATGCGCTGAAGTGTCACCATCATAAATGGCTATGCTAGGTCTGGCTTCTTTAGGCCAAGGTGCGACAAAAGCTTCAAAAGTATTTTTTTGATCTTGGGATAAGGCTTTTAGCGGAAAAAGATACAAAGCGCGCGCTTCGCTATCTTGCAAAATGGTTTCTAGTACGGGTAAGGTGTAAATAAGGCTTTTTCCGCTGGCTGTGGGCGTGGCTACCACCACGGCACGCCCTGAGCGAAGCACATCCACCGCATGGGCCTGATGAGAAAAAAGCCCTTGAATGCCCCTGGCCTGCAAAAGCTTTTGTACCGCTTGGGAAAGAGGGCGCTCTGGTTGTGCCAATAGAGCCTCTTTGCTCTGCAATATGGTATGATGGGTAACTTGCGCCCCAAAGGAGGAAGCCAGTAAGGCTTCCATATAGTTTGCTACATCAGAAAGGGCCATCTTAGTTTAAGATGGCTGAAAGTATAAAGAAATACCCTATGCCGCCACACATATATAATATGCCTGGCAAAATAACCTTACGCAATGATTTGGGTAAGCTCACTTTAAAATATTGGCAAGAAAGTACAAAACAAATGTGCAAAGGACTCATCATGGCGCCGGCTAGTCCGGAAGCAAGTCCTAGCATAATCCATGGAATGGGGGAACCAAGACCTAAGGTTTCCACCAAGACAATGATAAGCGGAAAGACCGCCCCCGCTGCTGCAATGAGAATGCCCGTTAAGGCACCCACAGCCATGGTGACAAAGGTTACGGTAATCCATAGGGTGATGAGTCCTGTATCTTGCCCCACCAATTGCTGCACCACGCCGCCCTCGGCTAGTACATTTTTAAAGACGCCAAGGGCTCCAATCATAAAAATCATGGAGCGAACACCGGGCTTCATGACCGTGTTTATAAAGGCCTTGGGGCCAAGCTTATTTTGGTACAGGCAAAAACTTACGCCCAAGGCTAAGGCTACAATAATGCCATAATCCAATGGAATCTGAGGTAAAAATAGAGCTATTAAGGCTTCTATGACCAAGGCGCCGCCAATGGCAAGGATAAGGGGCGCTCCTTCCCAAATAATTTTGCGCCACGCATTTTTATCTGAGCTTTCAAGTATGGGCATGGAAGGCACAGGGTAGGGGCGCACAAAGAAAAACCAGCCAAGAGAAAAAAACACCAAGGACATGGGAAAAGTCCACATGACAAGCTCCGGCGTGGTGATACCGCTAAGGCCTGCAGAAAAAATCATGGCAGGATATAAAGGCCAAGACATTTCTACTGTGTGGCGAAACCAGTAATTTATAAGAGATTTTCCTTGCTCAGGCATGGGCAGCTCTTTAGATACGGCATTAATCATGGGGGCGGAAAATACGGCTCCTCCTGGCATGGGCAGCATGCCTATAAGCATGGGAAAAAAGACCATGCGAATGCGTGGGGAGGTGATTTTTTCAGCTAGCGGCGCCATAAAACGCTCTGCTTGGCCCGTGCTTTCCATGAGGGAAGAGAGCGAGAGGACAAAAATAATCACTATCCAAATGGTGAGGATGGTGCTGTCTTGAAAAATGCCCATGGAATAATGAAACCACTTAAGCGGAGTAATCTCAAAGGCTAAAGCCATGATGAAAGAGCCCAGTAAAACAGAAAGTCCCAAGCCTAATTTACGCATGGCCACAAGCATAATTACAAAAACGGCCACGATTTTCAAATACGGTAAAAACATAGATGTCTCGATGGTAGGTGTTAATTAGAGGGGTATCTTTCGCGATCAGCGGTGCACCAATTGTCCACTTCCGCTCTTTCGTGTGGGGATAAATAGCTAAGCCAGCGCTGGCGTAACTCTTCGTAACAATTAATGCGTAAGTCTTTCCATAAAGGATTGGCTACGTCCCAGGGCTTAGGGCCATGAAAATGCACTATGGCGCCGGCTGTGGCAGAATCTGCTTGATAGGGCGGTCGATTCCATAGTTCAGGTAATTTAGTGATGCGCTTTCCGAAAAAATAATTGAGTAATGATTGGTCAAGATTGCCTATAACATCGAGGTTTTGCATGCAAAAGGCTAGAAAGTTATGAATATAATCATGTCTGCGCAATCGCTGTAAATTAAAAAGCACCACACCGCTACTATAGGTCCAAATGGGAAAGGGCATGGGTATGGTATAGGTATTATGGCGCCACGTGTATTGTAATTGCTCATGACTATGATAAAAAGGTGCGGTATATTCTGCGGCCATGGCCATATAGGGTGGGCGCACTTCTAAAAGGGGGGTAATATCTTTTGCAAAAAGGACATCGGCATCGCAGTATAGCACATAATCATCTTGTGCAAGTTCCGGCACCAAAGCCAGTTCTAACTTTAAAAAGCAGCCTATACAGCGGTGAAATTGCGCAGGGATGCGCTCCTTGGTGAGCACGGGTTTATAACGAGACACAGGAATATTTTCTGCCTGAAGGCTTTGTAAAATAGATGCATCCTCTCCGGCATAGACACAAAGACAAGGAATGTCTTGTCCCATCTGCTCACGCAAAGAGCGTACAGCCACTTGTAAGAGACGCAAAAAGTGCGGATTATCATCAATACAAAATACAATATGCATGGTTAGCTATTCCTCGCACTAGGCCGCCGGCACGTGGCTTAGGGTAAGAGTATGTATTATTCGTGCTTCTTCAAGAGGAAAGGAAAATTTACCAAAAACATACACAAAAATATGTTATATGTGTCCCATGGCCTGCGGGGCATGGTGTTGTTTTTCAAGGCAAGATGTGGGCCAAGGCAATATTTCTAAAGCAAGGCTCTGTCCAATTTCCTCCAAAGCCTTACGAGCAGCTTTTTCTCTATGGGGAGAAAAGACAATTTTAAGCAAGGCTTCATGTCTATTAATCACGGAAAAATACGCTATATGTTCATAAGCTTCAAGCAAAAAACGAAACATGCCCACTTGTGAAGGTGCAAGGCGCACCAAGAGAGTTTGGCTCCAAATGGCTGGCTTTAAGGGCGGCCCCACTTTGCGACGACGTACTTTTTTCACTGCCATATGTTTCTCCTATGCCCAGCCTACGTAGCGCAAGGCCGCCACGCCCAACATGGCGCAAGCAATGGTGCCAAAAAATGAGTTAGTATACCAAGCAATAAAAAGCGAAGGTATAGCCGCTAAAAGATAGGTATTGTCTATGCTTATAAAGAGCGCATCCCCCTTGATAAGCACATCAGGAAAGAGCAAAGCTGCCATAACAGCCACGGGCACATAAGAAAGCCACTTGAGGGCTGTTTTGGGTAGGCTCTCCACCGATAAATACATGAGCGGAAATACGCGGGGAATGGACGTTACCAAGGCGCAGCCCACAATGGTGAGTATAAGTTCTGTGTTCATGCTAAGCTCTTTTTTCTTGTGCTTTTTCTTGTGCCACTTCAAGATCTTTTCTATGGCGGCGCGCGGCATTGTTAGCTTTTCTTTGGCTGTAGGCCTCTTGCTGACGAATATAGCGCAACTTTGAAAGAAAAAGCCCCAAGGTGGCAGCCAGTACTGTGGCTATGATAACATTCCATTGCCCAAGGCCACTCAACTTTAAAGCCATGGAAGCTATGCCGGCAAAAACACCCACCAAAACGTGTAAGCGCGTTTGACATTGCGGAATAAAAAGAGCCAAAAACATGGCAGTAAGGGCATAGTCCAGCCCCAAAGGACGTACATCTTCAATGAGGGAGCCAAAAAATACGCCTAAAATAGTACCAAAAACCCAGGATGATTGCGCTGTAATATTGCAAGAATATAATGTAGCTGCGGCAAGCTTCCACCCACGCTGAAAGGCTGTGGAGTGCACCCCAAAGGTTTCGTCGGTAAGGTGTATGCCCACCAAAAAACGCTGCCAGCGCGAAAGGCTTTGGGTATGGGTAGCTAAAGAGGCTGACATGAGTAAATGACGTAAATTAATAACAAATACTGTAAGTATAACCGAAGCTGCTCCCACGCCTGCACCCCATAATGAAGCTGCTACAAATTGCCCAGAACCGGCAAAAATAAACACCGACATGGCGATGGCAAGGCCGGGGGGGATGTCATTTTTTACGGCCAAAACGCCAAAGGCAAAGGCCACAGGAACATAACCAAGAACGATGGGAATGGCGCGCTTTATACCATCCATGATGGGCGAGGGCGCTGAGGCGGAAGTAAGTGATGCTTGCATATCAAGCTTGTATAGTCTTTTGCCTTGCTATTCAAGCAGGAAATACGCTGTAAATACGCCTAGCTTGTTTGTGTGAAATCTGCGTTTTGTGGTAACAGGTAAAAAATCGTAAAAGGCTGTCTTTCTTTGTAGCTTTTACTTTTACAAAGCTTTTATTATTTCATTCGATTATATTCTAAGTATTGCATATATCACAAAAAAAGGAGAAAGACCTAAGCCCTTCTCCTTTCATGTGCTTTGAATTTTTTTTAGAAGCCGAAGCGTACACCTACGCTGATTTCATGGGAGCTGATATCTGTGTTAATGTCATTACCAGCCACTTCACCGTAAGCGGTGGTGGTGCCAAGGTAGCGATAGCCAAGGTCTGCGGTGACATTTTCTGTAACAGCCACGCCAACACCGCCGCCCACATGCCATGCAAACATGGTGTCGTCCATTTCGCTGCTGTACTGGGCGCCATTGAAGGTCATTTCATTGTGACCGTCAAGGAAGGCTATGCCTATACCTGCGCCCACATAAGGGGTGAAAATGCTTTCATTGTAAAAATCATAATAGGCATTGGCAAGCACAGTGTGCATGTTGTAATCTAATACGTTTTTATAGTGATTGCCGCCTAAATTAGAATTGCTTTCACCCTTAAAATTAGAGCGGAAAGAGTATTCTAATTCCACACGTACGGGAGTTTCGGAGCGGGCATAAAAATCATAACCCACCATAAAACCTAAACCTACAGTATTTTGAGAATCGGTGCCATCCATACGCCCACCGCCCCATTGAGTTTGGTAAGAATCAATGAATTTAATACCGCCATATACGCCGGTAAGTTCTGCAAATGCTGGTGCTGCCAAAGACAATGTCAAAGCAAGAGTTAAAATAGCGCGTAATAACATGGTGAATCCTCCAAAAAAGTTCTTATGTTTTATGGCAAAAGAGTTGCCGTTTTTTTCTCACCCACCATGCTAAGGCTTTTGTTTTCCCAAGATGGTTTCCCTCTTTATGAGGAAGGGGGTTTTTATAAGGCGGTACAAAAAACTATACTAAGATAATTTTTTTTAAACAAAGTTTAGACTTTTTATATTCTTTTTCAAGAAAAAAACTCTTTGTTTTTGCCTTGTTAAGTTCCTTCTATGTCTTTTTTTCCTCTCTGTAAAGTGCTTTTTTTTAGTTCAAAAAAAAACACTGCCTCGTGAAGTCCTTTTTGTATTTTTCAAGAGAGCTTTTAGCATTGTTGTGGAAAAAGTATGGCAACTGTCTAGAATTAATTGTGGCTTGTTTTTCCTATAATATTAGTCTAATAGCTTTTAGAAGACATGCTTTTTTATGGATAAAGTCTGGAAAAAATAAAGATAAAGTGTATGAAAAAGTACGAAAAATACTACGAAAAAAAATAATATTTTTTTAAGAAGGCATGAACAGATGGCGGATTTTAGGCACTGGATATGACAAAAGCCCTTCCTATTTTACAATGGTGAAGGGCTTTATATTTTTTTGGCTATGATGAATTACATCATACAGTGCAGTATTATTCTTTTGCTTCAGCTTTGGCTTTGGCCTTGGCGGCTTCTTCCTCTTCCATCTTGGCGCGAATTTCTTCCACCATAGCTGTTACCTTAGGCAATTCTTCGGCGGTAACTTCCAAAGCCTTACGAGCATCCGCTTCAGAATGCGCTGCGGATAAGAAAAAGCGCAAACGCGCGGTGCCTTCTTTCACTGCAGGGAAGGTGATGGGCATGGCGTATACACCGCGCTGTAAAAGAGCATTGGCCATGAATCCGGCCACCATGGAATCACCCACAATGACGGGAACATTGGCATAGCCTTGAGCTACGCCGGTATCAAGGCCAAGGCTTTGGGCATATTCCAAGAAATATTTACTAATATGTTGCAATTTATGCACGCGCTCAGGTTCGCGTAGCATAATTTCCAAAGCTTTTTGGCTAGCAGCTGTGAGCACAGGGGACATACCTACGCTGAACACAAAGCCAGGGGAGCCGTATTTTAAAAATTCAATGAGCTCTTTGCTACCGGCAATGAAACCGCCGCAACCGCACAAAGATTTACTTAAGGTGCTCATCCACATGTCCACATCTTTGGGGTCAATGCCAAAGTGCTCGCGAGCGCCGCGGCCTGTGGCTCCCAAGGTGCCGAGGGAGTGGGCTTCGTCCACCAAAAGCATACAGTCGTATTTTTTCTTAAGTTCAATGAGGCGTGGCAAGTCAGGGATATTGCCATCCATGCTGAAAAGCCCCTCAGTGACAATGACAGCACGGCGATGTTGATGGCGTTTTTCTTTAAGCAAAGCTTCCAAGGCATCGGCATCATTGTGTGTATAGGCAAGACGAGTGGCTCCGGAAAGCTTGGCTCCTTGCATAAGGGAGTTGTGCGCCAGATTGTCATGTAAAATTAAATCACGCGTGCCAAACAAAAAGCCCAAGGTGGACACGTTGGTGGCATGACCACTTACATAAACAATGCTGTCTTCCACTTCGTATAAATCCGCAATGGCTTTTTCAAACTCTCTATGCGGGGGGCGCTCTCCGCCCACAAGGCGACTTGCTCCGGCAGAGGTGCCGAACTTTTGAGCAGCTTCTGTCACTACTTCGGTGATTTCTGGGTGCCCATTAAGGTCGAGATAATCGTAGGTGGAGAAATTTAAATAGTCTTCACCCTCAATGGTGGTCGTGGCCTTGGCGGCACGATCATGACAGAGGAAAAGGGGGTTGCGCATACCCATAGATGCTCCCATGGCCACAAGGCGCTCAAAGGAAAGTTTATTGCGCATACGACCGAACCCTTTTGAAGAACTGTGCTCCTCTGCAGCTTTTTCTTGCTCAGTGGATGGTGCTTCTTCGTTACCGGTGTTCAAATCTTGCTCTTTATCCATGCCGTCTCCCAAGATGTAATTTGTAATATACCGAATATATTATTAAAAGGACAGTTGCTTTGTAACTGTCCTAAAAAAACGTTTACTTGAACTGAGCCAATTACTACAAAAACGTTCGTCTTGCAAGAAATTATCCCCATGCATTCTCACATTGCTTTTAGATTTGTGCGCTCGCTAGCCCCTACTCAGCGCCCTATAGGGCTTATCCTAGACAGGAAAAGAAAAGTAGTTTAAGTGATTGTGTTGGTGAAGAAATCCCTTTCTCCGCACTATCTTTGCAAAAAAATGGAATCCACATGGAAAAAACACCCTCTTCGGCTCCTGAGCAGAGTACTTCCTCCATGGAAAATACCGAAGCTTGCCCTCAAAGCGTCATGGAAAATTCGGCCTTTGGCCCTCTCTATATGGAAAATGGTATCTATTTGTCCCGTCTGCATCATGCCGGGCAAGAGTATCGCCTAGGGGCCACTACACCGCGTTTTTTATCAGAGCTTACCTCTTTGCCAGTGGCGCCAAGTCCTGAAGAGTTTGAAGATTTACAGCGTCAAGGCCTTTGGCTTATGCCTGCCACCAAAGCTTCTAAGGTGGCTGTGACATGCGGCGGTGTGGGGTCTGTATGGCCAGGAATGGGCAGAGCTTTATATGATACATTTCCTGCTGCGCGTGAGGCCATGGATCGTTTGGCTGCTGTGGCTCCGTGGGATGTGCTGGCGCTCATGGATGAAACCGACATGGAAAAAATCCAGTGCACGCGTTGGCAAATGCCGTATTTGTTTTTTGTGGAATATGCCCAAGCGTGTTATTTGCAATCTTTAGGTTTTGCCCCTTGCCTCATGTCTGGGCATAGCCTTGGTGAAATTATTAGCCTTTGTCTTGCAGGTGTGTATACGCCTGAGCTTGCATGGCAAATTTTTGATAGGCGCGCCGTATATATTGATGGCCTCGAGCGTAATGCCAAGGATGGCATGGGCATGATGGCTGTATATGCCTCGTATGAAAAAGTGCAGAACATATTGCACGCTTTTCCGGGTCTGCATATTTGTAATCATAATACGCCCACGCAATTTATGCTTGGTGGAAAAAAAGAAGAACTTGCTGAAGCGCGCCGTGTTTTACGCAAAGATAAATGTCCGGCGCTGACCTTACCCATTAATATGGCTTTTCACCATCCTCACTTACGTGTGCTACGTCAAAGTGCTGTGGAAGGCCTCATGGGGCTACCTACGCTTACCCCATCTTTACCTGTGCTCAGTAATGTCACTGCAGGCTTATATCCCACAGATAAAGATGGTATAGTGAAATATATAGCTGATTTAGATGAAAATACTGTGCGCTGGGTAGATTGCGTACGCGCCATGTGGGATACATTTGATATTCGCCATTTTGTGGAATTTGGTTCAGCAGATAATATTTGTGGCTTGGTGAAAGAAATTGAGCCGCGTGCTGTATGTATACCTGTGTCATTAAAAAATGCTGAAGTTAAAACTATGCGTTCAGCGGTGGCGCATTTATATGCGCTGGGGCATATACCCGAAAAGGGTTTGCATGTGGTGCCGCGTGAGGGCTTAGGGCAGATACTACATACGCATGAAGCAGAGCACGGTGCTGCTCCATCGTCTGACACGCATGCCAGCGCGAAGGTATTAAGCATGCAAAATGCGGCGGAAGAAAAGGCTGTGCATGCCGAGGCTCAAGCCATGGTGATTGCGCCGCATGTGCAAGATATTTTGCCTATTTTAGCCGAAGCTTCTGGGCATGACATAGGTATTTTACGTCCTTCCATGGATTTACGTCATGAGCTTGCTTTGCGTTCCAATCGCTTTCCCTCCATTATGCATAAAGTGGAACAGCTATTTGGTATACGTTTGCGCCTTGAAGATGTGTTACATGTGGCCACCATACAAGATTTTGCCGATGTGGTGGCACGATTACGCGCCATTGAAGTGTCTGCTTATGCAAGTCATGCAGAGCACACTTCGCTTATGGAGCAAAGTGCGCAAACAGAGCCGTGTGAAGATGCTTCATGGGCGCCGCTTGTATGTCTGCAAGGGGCTTTTTCTCATGAAAGAAATGCTCTTGTATGGGAAAGCATAGCCTGGCCGTCTCAAGAGAATTCTTCTGTGTTAGGTAGGGGATATGAAGATACTCTCAAGGGTACTGCCCCCAAAAATCTTTTAATTTTATACACGGGAGAAGAGCAAAGTCTATATCATGCTTTGGACGAACTGGCTCCTTTAGGTTGGCATTTTATTTTTTATGCGCCTGCCATGGCTTGTGTGCAACAGCCTTCTGCACAAGCTTTGCTTACATGGCAAGAGCTTGGCGCAAGTCATGAGATCATATGCTCGGCGCAAGCTTTGCAAGGGCGCCATATGCAAAGTATTGTACACTTTGTGGAAGCTTCTATTTTTCACAAAACTTCTTCCCATGTGGCTTTACCTGTCCTGCAAACTCTTGAGGAAAAAAAACTTGGCATCTCTTCGGTGCTGACGGTGGTTTCCGATGCAGATAGGGGACAAGAGGCTGCCTTTGTGACGGAACCTGCCATTACGGCCATGAGTGATTTTTGGCAAAAATGGAAAAATCATGGTCAGGCTGGGGCGCAAGATTCGTCAGGTCAGAAAGCAGCATTAAGTTCAAGCATTGTGCAAGGGCGCGTGTTGCGTATTCCCCCTGTGCTTACCGATGCCATGCGGGCTTGCCAGAAGCAGGAGCAAAATCAGGAACAGGATTTTATTACTGCTTACGAGCTCGCTGTGTCTTTTGTACGCTGGTATGCTTGCGCGCATGTGGAGCAAGGGCGCTGGATGCGCCAATCTTCAGCTTTAGCAGCTTCTCAACAGTGTTCCCCTTGCGCCACTTTGCAAGAGCATGTGGAGCTCTTTGCGCATATGCATCCTCTGGCCTATGAATTGAGCGAAACAGAGGGGGGCGCTCGTGAATTTTTCACAGCGCAACGAAACTTTTCTGTGTACGCAGAGGATGCCCTCAAAGAGCAACAGGGCGCGGGGGTGCGTGTACCTAAGGTGAGCGCGGACTTGCTTTTACAATCTTTATATCACGGTGCGCATATGCCCTTTTCGTGGTTACGTTGCCATGGCGGTGATGCCATTGTCTTACAGCCTGAAACCGCCAGCGCCGTGACCACAGGGCCTGAGGGAGTCACTCAAGAAGCGCTTGTACAGGTGATAAGTGCAGCCCATGAAACTCAAGAAAATCACAGGGTAAAGCCTTGCCAAGTGGAAATATCTTTGCGAGCTTTATCTGCCAATGGGCGCCGCTTGGATCAGTGGGATAGGGCAGCTGAAGCGCATATGGGGCTTGTTTTTGCAAACTATGCTCCGACTTCTTTATGGACTGAGGCAGATGAAAGCACCTGGCAAAAACAGCACGTGCAAGTGCGGAAAAAGTTTGCAAAACAAGATGCCTTGAGCTATGCTTGGGTGTCTGACCTTTTAACCTTGCTACAAGATGCCGCTTTGTCTGCGCAGGGCAAAGAAAAAACGCTTTCGATAAAAAGTATAGCACGGTTACGTCATATAAATACATGCTTTATAAAAGATGTTTTACAAGAAGATGAAAGCTTGCTCACTGTGCAATGGGGTGTGCTTTCTTGCGGTACCAGTGACTGTACCTTAAGTGGACAAGTGCTTTGCGCAAAAGGCAGGGTGCTGTTGACGGTGCAGGATATGTTTATAACAAAATGTGAGTAAGGAAAAATCAATGTACTTTACAAACGAAGGGATTATGTCTTTTTTGACACGAAAAATGATGCCTTGTGTTGCCATTGTTGCCTTGGGGCTTACATCAGGCTGTGCTTCACAAAAAGCGGGGCTTCATGCACCGGAACAGCCTGCAAGGCATTGGCTTGAAGAATCTCCTGGTGTTCCGGTGGAGCATAAGGAAAAATTGCAAGCAGCTGTGCCTAGTTTGTATGATGCGGAAAAAAACTTTTCCTTTGATGATTATGTATATTTAACCATTCAGCAATCACCCATGCTTGTGAATTCTGCTGTGGATATTGAAATCAAAAAGCTGGATTTAACCTCTGCCATATGGAAATACCTTCCTGAGCCTCGCATGAGTGTTATGGTGTCCAATAACGTTACCAATTACAATATGGGCCGCTCAGATACTCCTGCTAACTATGGCAGAACAGAGTTTGATGTAAGCTTTTATGCAAGTTTCCCTAATCCTTTGCAAACATACTTCTCGCACCAAGCGCAAAAAGCTGTGATGAATTTAGCCATCACCACGCATCGTAAAGCCATTGGGAAAACCATTGGCGAGATTGCCGGCATGTATCATCGCTTAGATGCACAAAGAAAAGTGCTAGAAATTCAAAAGGAACTTGTGCCTTTAGCTGAAAAGGTTACTAAATACTGGAAGCAGCTGGAAGCGGTGGATGGACGTCAAGGCGTGGCCTTAAACCTTGCCATGCAAGAAGAGCGTGAAGCGGCTCTTAAGGTGGAGCGTACACAAATTGAGACAACCATGTTGCGCACCAAGCTAAAAATCTTAGCCGGTGTGGATATGACACATAAGCTTAATATAAATACAAAAACTGTGGATACCATCATAGGTGATTTTAACGGAGCAAGCCTTGCTTGGGAAGATCGTTGGAAAGTCACTGAAGATGAGCTTTTACTACGCGCACAGGTGGAGCTACGTGATTATAATATCATGGTGGCCTGGGCTGAGTATATTCCTAGCATGACTTTTAGTGTGAATCAAAGTCCGCCGTCTGGGCAGTATCAGCCTCCCAGTGGCACTGATGATACCTTCTTGCATTTGACCTTTGATTTTCCCCTCATTGACTGGGGACGTAGATATCGCGGTGTACAAACGGCGCGCATGGAAAAAGCTAAGGCTTTCCAAGAGCAAAACCAAGCTCGCACCCAATATGCCAATACATGGACAGAGTCGCAACAAAATGTGCACTTGGCGCAAACCAGTATGAAAATTGCCGGTACCACCTTGGAAGTGGCTAAAATGCAAGAAAAAGAAGCTGCCATTAATTATAAAGAAGGTATTGTGGAATATCCTGTGTTTGCAGCCAGGCAAGAAGCTCTGTTGGAGGCTCGCATCGGCTATGCACAAGCTGAATTAGAGTATAGTTTGGCACAAATAGAGTGGATGACTGTGGCTGGAGTGTTAAAAGAACGTTACATAGGCTTACCTGCCAAGGAAGTATTTTAGATGAAAAAAACACCTCATGGTCGTATTTTTACCCAATGTATGTTGGGAATGTTCCTAGGATTGTGTCTTTTCTGTGGCTCTGTTCAAGCTGCAGAAGAGGCCAGAACAACCATTTTAAGCGGTAAAATTGTGAGCACGGTAACCCGCGCTAAGATGTTACCATTCAATGGCATTGTGGAAGAGGTTTTGGTTCTTCCGGGACAAGAAGTGGCTAAAAATGAAGTGCTCATGAAATACTCTCTCACCGATGAAGCTAAAAGAGCTTTGCAAAGAGAGTTGCTGCATGGCGCCAACACAGAAGGTACCTCTGCACAAATTTTGGCCTTACAAAGTCAGCTTTCTGCTTTAAAGGCTGAGAGCAATAAAGCACGCCAATTGGCCGCAGCGGGGCTTGGCTCCAGCAAGGCTTCCGTGCGCAGTGCCACCGAGGTGAAAAATTTACAAGAGCGTATGGAGCTTTTGGAGCAAACGTTACAAAAAAGTATAGAGTCGCATAAGCAAAGATTGGATGAACTGAGTGAGTACTTTGGTTCCCCTGTTAACGGTGCCAAGGATTTGCCTAAGATTTTAGTGCTGACTTCTCCCATGGATGGCCATGTGCTTTCTGTGGCATCCAATGTACAAGAAGGCGCACTGCTCGGTGCAGGTTCTGCACCTATTATCGTGGGAAAAATGGATCCCATGAGCATTCAAGTACAAGTGTTTGAAGGGGAAATAGGGCGCATTCAAGTGGGTAACAAAGCCACAGTGACCATACCTTCCTTGGGTGACAAAAATTTTGAAGCCACGGTGTCTCAAATTGCTTGGACAAGCTCCAACCTTGCTGTGGATCAGCCTTCGTATTTTACGGTGGAGCTAACCATTCCTAATCCTCAACTTGAGCTTAAGCCTGGTTTTAAGGCTGTTGTACAATTTAGTGCTAACTAATATTTTATAATTATTCTATACTCCTTTGGTTTTTACTAGCCAGAGGAGTATTTTTTTTAGGGGCCGCATGGCAAAATTAAAAAGCATTCCCCAGCGTTTGGGTTATGTCCTTGGCGGGCAATGGTCGCGAGATGTTTTGTGGACCACTTTTACCATTGTCTTGGCACGCCATAGCGCAGATATTTTGGGGCAGGTGATGCTGGCTCTCTCTTTTGGATATATAGTGCGCCAGGTGGCAGATGTGGGCTTGAACCATTTTCTTATTTCTTCCTTTGCGCGCCGCGAGTCACGTCCCCTGAAACTTTTAGGTGAAATCACCTGGTTAAAATTTGCTTTGCTCTTTTTTGCTTTGCTCTTCACCTGGCTTTTTACTGGCTGGCAAGGCTATGCCTTAGAGCTTCGCCTCACGGTCATGGCCATAGCCGGTGGCTTGGGGCTTGAAGCTGTGGTGAATTCCTTTTTTGCCCTTTGCCAGGCGCGCGGCCGCCAAGATGTGGAGATGCGCATTCGAGTTCCGGCATCGGTTTTGGGCATAGGTACTGGCATTGCCTTGGTGCTATTAGAAGCACCAGTTATTTATATTGCTTTGTATAAGCCTTTGGAATCTCTCTTGCTTTTAGGTATTTCCCTCAAGGCTTTAGGGCGCAATCCCATGCATCGTTTAAATTTGCAGCAATTAAAAAGCATTGCTCAGCAAATGCGTAATGGGCTTATTTTTACCGGCATTTCCATATGCGCCATTTTTTATAATAAATTAAATGTCTTTTTCTTGAAAAAATTTGGAGGCGACGCCGCCGTGGGCGCGTATAGCGTGGCTTGGGAAGTGGTGGACGGACTCTCCATCTTGGTATCATCTGCCTTGCTTGGTAAGGTCGTTTACCCCATGCTGGCTAAACTGTGGGACAGCGATCGCCCCGCCTTTCAAGCCCTTGCCGGGCAAACCACGCGTACCCTTTGGGCGGCGTGTATGCCTGTAATTTATCTTATTTGTGTAGAAAGTGACCGTATTTTAACGTTTATTTATGGTGATCCCTATGCCATTGCTGTGACAGCACAACGAATTTTGACCCCATGCATAGCCACAGCTTTTTTGCATAATTTGGCAGCCTATGCTATGATGAGTATGCGCAAATCTAAATTGCTTTTGCTCTTTTACTCATCGGGTCTTGTGGTTAATATAGCCTTATGTGCTTATTTAACTGCTAAAATGCCCTTGGAAGGCGCAGCCTTAGCCATTACCTTAACCAAGGTGTGGGTGGCCATATGCACTGTAAGCTATTTTCAATACGCAGCCAAACCCATGCAGGCCTATCAATGGCTTTTGGTCATAGTGGTGCCAGCTCTGGCCTTTGCCTTGTGGTGGGGCTTATTGCCGCATACCCATAGATTGGTGGCAGAAGCGGCAGGTTTGCTCCCTCTATTGATATTATTTTGGTTTTGGCGTCCGCCGCCGGCTTTTGAAAAAACAGCGAAAAGGGCATAAAGGCCATTGCTAAATGCCATAAGGAGCTGCTTATGAAATTTCTGAGTATAGGTGTTTGTATACTTTGCTTGTGCTTGCTCGTGGCTTGTGGCTCAGGAGATGATAAAAACCAAAAGGTGGCCTTGGCTGCTCAGGCAAAAATTTTGGTCTCCCTGCGGCCGGATTTTACCTGGGCAGGTTTTCAACGTTTTTGGCATAGAGGTGCCGATGCCAAGGTGGATATCACGGCGGCAAAGCGCTATGGCGGCGGATATATATATGACTATGGTTATGGCGTGACCATACAGGTTGTGGCTGAAGATGACCTCATGGCCGGCAGTGTTTTGCAATATGCTGCGCTGGAAGGCAATAATGATGGGGGGTTGCAATTTATACGCGTTATGCGACATATGATGCGCATAGGCACTTATCGTTGGGAGATGAAAGATCGCGAACTCCTGTATAAATATTTTGAAGTCATGTCGCCATCCATGAAAGAATTTTATTATAAAAATTCATACTTTATACGCATGTATGATGCCACTTCAAAAATCTGGACCTTTAAATTTTTCTTTACCCAAGAAAATTCTGTCATGCGTACAGAGCCTGCCTTATCCGAGGCGCCTTAGTCTCCGTAGCAGAAGCTTTAAAAATGGGGAAAGATGCGGTGTATACACTTTGACAAATGGATTGCGTTTTGCCCATGCAGACCAAGGACTTACAATCCTTTCATATGGTGTATTTAACCCCTCCCTTTTTTACACAAAAAAACACAGCGTGTACTTTTGAGTGAGAGGCTGTTTCAAGATTCATAGTGCTTGGGAAGTTTTTTTTGAGATTTACAAACTCATGGGGCCAAAAAAAAGCCATGATGCGTACACCATGGTTTTTTTCTAAGCTAATATTGCTTAAGAGTTGGCAGCTTTAAGCATTTCTTCCACCATACACAAGGAGGGAGTAGCATCAGCATCAAGCCCACAAAGTTGACGCACAGCCAGCATCAGCATATCAAATTCTAATACCATTTCTGTGGCACCGTTTTGAATGATGCAATGGTCACCCTTTACAGCAAGCTTGTAAGCATGACGGCTGCGTTCAGGGCCATTACCACGCACAATATAGTACACTTGCTCGTGGTTATCGGTAACGTATAATTTTTGGCGCGTCAGCGTAGAGCTTTCTTCGTCAAACCAAGAGGACTCTGCAAAAAGACGTCCGCGAAAAGTAATGTCAGAGCCGTTATCATGTTTGAGGCAAACATTTTCCATGGTGTGCCCTGTACCGTCTACACTCATAGCTTTCTCCTGTGTCATTATATCGTTTTAGATAGTATAATTTAAGAAAATAATGTCATAAAGTGACATTAAATTTCTGCGAGCATGCAAAAAAATATGCTTCACATGAAAAAATTTTTAGCACTGTATTCTCCTTATTGTCAAGGAGAAAAAAATTTTTTGTGTTATTATTCTAGTATTTTTCTAGACTTCCATGCCTTTCGGTGTTATCTAATGACTAAGTGTATTTAACCTGTGGAGTGATTATGTCAGGACATATTGCAAACGCACGCCAAGGGCTAAGGCAAGTTTCGAGTAACCTTAAGCAAGGTAAAAGTGCTGCGGCCGTACAGGCCATTCAAAATGCATTGGGCGTTATGCGCGAAAATCTCATGAAGTCAGAGCGTAAAGAGTTTTCTGACCTCTTAGATCAGGCCATTGCGCTTTTACGGCTAGACCCTTTGGTGCGCCAAATTTTTCCTTCAGAATTAAATTATACTCCGGGCAAGGAGTCTGAGCTTGCACAAAGCATGAAAGATTTACAATCGTGTTTTGCTGAGCATGCGCATCAGGAAGCTGTGGAGGCGCAGCGATTGCAAGAGGAAAAAAAGCGCCTTGCTTTTGCTCGAGGTAAGGAAGAGTTGGCTTCTTCTAATCCTACCAAGGGCAAAAATACCTTTGCCGTGCTGAAAAGGGAACATCCGCAAGATGCAGAGCTCATGGGCGATATGGGCGTGGCTTTGCTAGAAATGAAAATGTATGAAGAGGCTGTGGAGTTTTTATCCGAAGCTTTAGACTTGCGAGAAGACTCCTTGCATTTATACAATAGCATAGGCATTGCCTTGCGCCATTTACAACGCTTTCCCACCGCAGAAATTTACTATTTGCGCGCTTCAAAATATTTGCGTACTGACCCTAATTTATATTTTAATATTGGGCGCATGTATTTGGAGTGGAAAAAATTTGATAAAGCCAAGCAAGCAGCTTCCGTGGCCATTAAGCTAAGCCCTGATTTTGATGAAGCTAAAAAGCTTTTACGTTATATTGAAAAACAAGAAGCCTTAAAAGATCAATAAGATTTCGAAGAGTAGAGATTTTGGCGTGAGCGTGCTTAAGTGCGCTCACGCTTTTTTTGGCTTTTTTGTACATAGCGCGCATAGCATTGGGCTATGCTGGAATCTTTAGGCATATGTTCAAGGTATTTGCCACTAAGGCTTATGGTAGGTAGCTCTACAGCAGGCAGCGTTCTTGCTTGCACCACTTTATCTAATGGAGTTTTATCAAGGCATAAACGCACCTTGATGGCAGTAAAATAGTCGCTACCCATGAAGGCATTGGCGCGCTCTAAAATTTCGTGATGCATATAAGAAATATCCTGCATGCTCATGGCATCTTCTCCGCCAAGGAGCAGTATGGTGTTCTTGCTGCCTAGGGGCCAAGCAAGGGGGGCAATGTCCGGCCCCATGACCATATCCCAATGTTGCCAAAGACGATTGAGCATCACTTGCTCCGGCTTACCGGCGCGTTGTAAAAAGCGCTCCAAGGCGCGGCGAATGCTCTCTGGCTTTCTCCAGACAAAAGGCTTTTTTCTCATGGCTGTTATGTAGCGTAGTCTTAGGGCATATGCAATGGCAGGGTGGGCATAAAATATGGGTGAGTTTTTAATGCGCTAGAAACGTTCTTTTCTTTGCTTGAGCCGCGCATGCTGTAATGTTTTTAGCTGTCAAATGGTTCTTTAATGCGGTGGCATAGCCATGGAAACAATTTCAAAAAATGTGTTTTGGGCGCTGTAATGCAACATCATTCAAAGCAAAATGTAAGATACAATGCCTTTCCGCCAGTGCAACGGCGTTGACAGCGTAGCTAGATACTGGCATAAATACAGGAAAATGCATTGGATTTTGTTTTTTATGCACCTTAGTATGCCCAAATACGTTCCTTATAGTTTGTGAGGTAAAAATGTTGTATCCAGTTATTCTTTGCGGTGGCAGCGGCACGCGGCTTTGGCCCATGTCGCGTACACATTGCCCTAAGCAATTTGTGGAATATCAAAAGGACGTTCCCACTTTTTTTGAACAAACTTTTCAGCGTATACAACATTTGCAAAGGGTGCATGAGCGTTCTTTAGGGGCGCCCATAGTGGTATGCCATGAAGAATATCGCTTTTATGTGGCAGCTAGCATGCAACAAATGCAAGTTCCTGGGCATCGCTTACCGCGTATTATTTTGGAGCCGGAAGCGCGTAATACAGCGCCTGCCATAGCTTTGGCCTGTCTTGCGGCTTTGGAGCGCTCGGGGCAAGAAGAAGCCTTAGTGCTTATTTTGCCGGCAGATCATATTCTAAAGCCCGACACGGCTTTGATTCATGCTGTGGAAGCGGCCATGCCTGTGGCTAAAGAGGGCTTTTTGGTAACTTTTGGCATTACACCGCAAAGCCCCAAAACAGGGTATGGCTATATTGAAAGTGGCGAATGCATTGACTTGCAAGAAAGTGATACTCCCTTACCGCAACATAGCGTGCGCCGCGTACGTCAATTTATCGAAAAGCCTCCCTTGGATAAAGCACAAAGCATGGTGGAGCAAGGGGGCTTTTTATGGAATAGCGGCATGTTCTTGTTCAGCGCCACAGCATATTTAACCGAGCTTGAAAAATATATGCCCGATATGGTGGATTTATGTCGCCATGCATGGCAGCAGCGCAAGCAAGATAATGACTTTATACGGCCCAATGCCACCACATTTTGCTCTTGTGAAGCTCAATCCATAGATTATGCAGTGATGGAGCATACCCAAAAAGCCGCCGTGGTCCCCTTGCAGGTACAGTGGAATGACATGGGCTCTTGGGAGTCTTTTTATGAAGTGGGCGAAGAGCAAAAAGATCCCTTGGGCAATGTGCTTTCAGGCGATGTGCTCACATTAAAAACACGTAATTCTTATGTACATTCGGAATCACGCTTGGTAACCACCTTAGGCATAGAAGATACCATTGTGGTGGAAACAGCCGACGCTGTATTGGTGGCTAAAAAGTCCTATGCGCAAGATGTCAAAATTATTGCTGCGGCATTACAATCACAAGGGCGCTCAGAAGCTTCTTTGCATCAAAAAGTGGCGCGCCCATGGGGTAGTTATGAGTGTTTGGCGCAGGCAGAGCGTTTTCAGGTCAAACGCATTGTGGTAAATCCCGGGGCCACCTTATCTTTGCAAATGCATCACCATAGGGCAGAGCATTGGGTGGTGGTCAGTGGCACAGCAGAAGTGGTTAAAGGAGATGAGGTGATTTTACTGACGGAAAATCAATCCACATATATTCCACAAGGAGCCAAGCATCGTTTGAAAAATCCCGGTATTATTCCCTTGGTGCTCATAGAAATCCAATCGGGTTCTTATCTTGGTGAAGATGATATAGTGCGTTTTGATGACCAATACGGGCGTCAAAGCTAGGAGTATAAAGGGAAATACCATGGATACACAGGCTCCTATTTTTGTGGCAGGCCATAAAGGTTTGGTAGGTTCTGCCATAGTGCGTGCTTTGCTTGCACGTGGGCATACACATATTATCACTCGTTCGCGGGCAGAGTTGGATGTATGTGATTTTGCGGCGGTGGCAGATTTTTTTGCCAAGGAAAAGCCGGCATATGTTTTTGTGTGTGCAGCCAAGGTGGGCGGAATTTATGCCAATAGCACCTATCCTGCTTCTTTTATATATGAAAATTTGCAAATGCAAAATGCACTTATTCATAATGCATGGCAAAATGGGGTAAAAAAACTGCTCTTTTTAGGCTCTTCTTGCATTTATCCCAAAGAATGTCCGCAACCTATTCGTGAGGAATATCTTCTTACTGCGCCGCTAGAGCCCACCAATAAGGCGTATGCCTTGGCCAAAATTGCCGGGCTGGAAATGTGCGCCGCGTATCGTAAGCAATATGGTTTTAATGCCATTTCTGTTATGCCCACCAATTTATACGGGCCGGGAGATAATTACCATGCGGAAAATGCCCATGTGATTCCGTCGCTCATAGGGCGCTTTCATGCAGCCAAAGTGGCGGATGTGCCGGATGTGTGGATTTGGGGTACAGGCACGCCACGTCGTGAATTTTTACATGTGGATGATTTGGCCGATGCTTGTCTTTTGCTCATGGAAAAATATGCGCAACCTGAGCCCATTAATGTAGGCTGCGGCGAGGATATCACCATATTGGCATTGGCAGAATTGGTGGCTAAGGTGGTGGGGTATAAAGGTAATATATTACTTGATGGCTCCAAGCCCGATGGTACCATGCGTAAGGTTTTAGATATTTCGAAAATGAGCGCCTTAGGTTGGCAGCCTTGTATTGCTTTGGAAGAAGGCTTACGCGGCGCTTATGAAGATTTTTTACACGCGGATACACGCAGGAGTTAAGGCAAAGCTGTGCTCAATTTTTTATGGCGATTTTTTTCGCCCATGACCCTATTATTGGCGCTGAGCGCTATATTTTATACAGCCATGCATTTTTATGCCAATAGCGCCTTGGACGGGCAAGTGACGGCTGTTTTAATAGAGCGCGTGTTCGCATTGCGTATGCTCTTTAGCGCGATATTTTGTTTTCTTCTTGGCTATATGGGGGTAAAGCTCACGGGGCATGTGTGGCCTGCCATGGTGGCGCATGCTGTGGCGGTGACCGCGCTTTTGCTTGTGGATCTGTCCTTGGAGCAAATTATGCAAGAATGGGAAATTTCCTTACTCATTATAGCTTCTGTGGCTTCCTTGACAGGTGTTGCCGGCGGTTTGAGTTTGGGGCTGTTGTGGCTGCGTATGAAGTATCCACGTAAGCGCTTTGGGCAAAAAAAATCTTAATTCATGTATACCGTGGGCAAGCTCTTTTTGGGTTTTTAAGGGCATAAGGCATTGGCATGAAAGTTCTTATTGTGGGCAATCAAGCTCGTTCTACATATATTTTTTGGGGTACTTTTATTAAAGCTTTGGTCAGCGCCGGGCATGAAGTGGTGTTGGCAGTGCCTGATGGTGCGCCTTTAAAAGATGTGCAGGCTTTGCATGCTTTGAGTGCTGAAGGTCTTGAAGTTTTGACATATCCTCTACAACGTCGTTCTGTACGTCCTTGGCAGGAATGGAAAAGTTTTTGTGTGCTTCGCCAGTTGATTCATGATGAAAGGCCAGATAAAATTTTTTCTTTTACCATCAAATCCATAGTGTATAGCGCCCTTGCCTTGCGTTTTGCTATGCCTAAGTACAAAAAAGATGGACGCCAAAAAATCCCCTTAAAAAAGATTTCCTTTTTTGCCTGTATCACCGGCCTTGGGTATTCCTTTGAAGAGAGCTCCGGCCTTAGGCGCACTTTGCTGCGACATTTGGCTCATGGTCTTTATGGTCTTGCTTTAAAAGAAGCACATAAAATATTTTTTCAAAACCCTGAAGATAAAATCTATTTTTTAGAGCAAGGTATTGTGTCAGCCAAGGCGCAAGACTCTTGTCTTGTGTGTCAAGGTACAGGTGTTAATATTCGTCATTTTACCTTGGAAGATTCGTATCCTAAAGAACCTACATTTTTACTCATGGCGCGGCTTTTGGAATCCAAAGGTTTGCACGATTTTGTGTTGGCGGCACGTATTTTAAAGGGGAGTTATCCTGAGGCGCGATTTGTCATAATGGGCGCTCCTGAAGTGGGTGTTGGTGCCATAGCGTTGGAACAAGTACTGGCTTGGCAAGAGGAAGGCAGTATAGAATATTGGGGGCATCATGAAGATGTGCGTCCTCATATTACGCAAGCTTCGGTGATGGTTTTGCCTTCATGGAGAGAGGGAATACCTTGTGCCATTTTAGAAGGGATGAGCATGGGGCGCGCGGCGGTGGTAAGTGACGTGGCAGGGTGCCGGCAAGTGGTGCAAGAAGGCGAGAATGGTTTTTTGGTGCCGCCTCAAAGTCCTGCAGTTTTGGCTCAAGCCTTGGAGCGCTTTATTTTGGCGCCGCAGCTTATACGTCATATGGGCTTGAAGGGGCGCAAAAGAGCAGAAAAATATTTTGATGCAGAGCAGGTGGCAGCTTTTTTAGTACGGCATATGGATTTATAAAGAGAAGGGGAAGAGAGCGGTTGAAGTGATGTTTGTGCACTTTTGCGCATTTTCTCCAAAATTCATCTTTTTAGTGCTGGCGGCATCATCAGATAAAAAATGAACGCTCGTACTTGAGTACGCTCAGAGTGCTGACAAAGTCTCCTGAGGGAAAAACTTTTCTGAAGAAAAGGTTCTTCCCCCCGCTCAGAGCTGGCCCCCTTTCCAAAAA
>CAYJHH010000007.1:0-47484 GCA_964369995.1 uncultured Desulfovibrionaceae bacterium | reverse complement strand
CTTCTATTTTTGACACCACAAAAGGCTTACCGGCCATGTCTTTTTCTAAAGCTTCGGCGGCGGCAGCGTCAGGGATATGTGCTTTTTTATTACGCACTTTATATAAATCTGCCTTGATGACGGGAGGCTTTTCGGCTTGTAATAAAGCCTTAAAAAGCCAGTATTCCTCCGGTACAAAGGCGCGACGCTCCTCTTCTCTTTCCACAATGAGGCGTAAAGCCACCGATTGCACACGGCCGGCAGAAATACCGCGCTTGACGTTTTTCCATAAAAGAGGGGAAATTTTATAGCCCACTAAGCGGTCAAGGATGCGTCTGGCTTGTTGTGCGTCAAAAAGATCTTTGTTAAGCGGGCGCGGATGCTCTAAAGCTTCGCGCACGGCTTTGGCGGTAATTTCGTTAAACTGAATACGTTGTACCGTATCCACTTTGTCTTTTATAAGTTCGGCCACATGCCAGGCAATGGCCTCTCCTTCGCGGTCGGGGTCGGGAGCAAGATAGACAATGTCGGCTTTGGCAGCGGCGGCGCGCAAGTCGCTTACAACTTTCTTTTTGTTATCAATAACTTCGTATTGCGGAGCAAAGTTGTTGGATTCATCCACGCCAAGTACTTTGGAGGGCAAGTCACGTACGTGTCCTACGCTAGCCAATACTTGGTACTTGGCATCAAGAAATTTTTTGATGGTTTTAACTTTAGCGGGTGATTCCACAATAATAAGATTTTTTGCCATGCCGACCTCTGTGTGAGTGTATTTTGAACACAAGAAACATACGGCAAAATAATTATTCGTCAAGAGTAGGAAGTGGTGATAACCTAATTTTCTAGACAAAGAAGAATATTTTTTGTAGCACATAAACAAGGAAAAAACTATGAAAAAACTTTTTACCCCTCTTTTGTTTTGCTTAACCTTGCTCATAAGTGCTTGTGGCGCAACTCAGTCTCCTTCTCCTCAGTCCTCATCTGCTGAGGCCAAATCTTCGGCTTTGCACATTCCTCCCATGGAATCGAGACCGCATATATTTATTGATGTGGAAAATACCACCACCATGCGAGAAGGGCTTGCAGGAACCTTACTTGCGCTTATGCAAAGTGAACATGGAGCCTATGGTGTACCCACTGCTTCTGAGGCTGATTATAGCATTTATGTGTACCTAGACAAATTTGGGCAGATAGGCAGTGAAATAGAACCAGGATCCACGGCTCAAGTGCTTTTGCCGGGGCTTGCTGGTGCGGCCTTGGGGACGCAGGTGGGCGGTGCCTTTAGCGGAAAAGGTGCATTGCTAGGTCTTGGTATAGGCCTTGTGGCCGGCCTTAGTTTAGGTTCCATGAGTAGTAGTGAAGAACTTTTGGTCTGGCAAGTACAAGCATTTGTGCGTGTGGTAGACAAATATGGTAAAGAATATTCAGCTGTTTTTTCTCCTAAGGAGAAAGGACAAAATATGAGTGCAGATGTGGCAGCGGCCACTTTAGAAAATGCTTTGGCGTGGACTGTGGTGCGCGCCTTTACAAAGGATTAAGAAATGAAATATGTGGCTTTAGTTTTATGTGGTCTTTTACTCAATGCATGTGTGGCGCAAAAAACGCAGTATGACACCTTGGCAACACAGGTAGAGGTGATACAGTATACTCCTTTTCAATTACAAGATGTTTCTCAAGCGCAAAAAAGCGTGTCTCTTTTTGCCACAGATACAAATGGTATAGAGCATAAGGGATTTGAGCAAATAGTGCAGGCAACTTTGCAGGGAGCAGGCTATAAGGTAACTGAAAGCCCCAGCCAAGCTTCTTATGTGGTGCTGATTCATGTGGTACATGAAGGTATGCTGAGCCATACGCAGGCACGTGCGGCGGCACAGCAAGAGTACGGTAAAACTTGGCAAGGTACAAGCTCTGTGCCACAAGAGCAAGAAGAAAGCCTTGGCCTTGCCATGGTGTTAGATGTTCACCTAGCCGTGCGTGAACATGTGAAACCCATGCGTAAAAATCCTACCGTGGTGGGTACTGCCTCCACAGATACCATTAAAGACGAAAGCGATAGACGTCTTGTGGTCTATGCGCAAGGCATTCCAGAAGAAGATGACGCTGCCGCCGCGGCTACTGTACGAAAAATGTTGATGCAACAAGCTAGTAAGCTTATTGTTAAAGAAATATCCTTGTAAGGAGAAGAGCACTCTTTATTTTAATTGACGTTTAAAAACGTGTTTCCACTCGTTTTTTACAAAGGTCACGCTGGCTCCTAACATCTCTCGTAAAAAATAACCGGAAAGTGTATAATGCACACTTTCCGGTTATTTTTATCATATGTGTATGAGTGTCTTTATCAATAATATGAGGCTGTTATGTGAAGGTTATAGTTTGTCGTAAGACACGTTATATTTACTTAAAAGCTCTTTGAGTGATGCTGACCAAATGCCACTGCCGAAGGTGGTAATAATGATTTCATCCATATTATTTGAATTAAAGGAGATGCTTTGCGCATTGAAAAAAGGAAATTCTTTACAATGCTTCCATCTTTTACCCCCATTGGTACTAAAAAAAAGGCCAGTACGACTCGAGCCCACAAAAATGAGATCGTGTTTTTGAGGATGTACAGCCACAGACATCCAATGATCATAACCATGTTTCATACCGCTAATACGTTTGATATTCTTATCAGGTAAGATATTCCACCATCTTTTGCCATTATCCCTCGTAAAGTATAAGCCACCATTTTTTTTACCTTGAGGTGTAGCCGAGGTTACATATATGGCCTTCGGATCTGTGGGATGAAATTCCATGGCTGTGGCCCAGTGGCCTAAGGGAGATCCCTTGCTCATATGATTCCAACTTTTGCCTTTATCTGTGGAAACCCAAATACCGCCTTCATCTTTATTATGAAAGTGCGGATTAGGAGCACGTAAACCTGTTACCAAAGCGTATAAATCACCGGTCATGGGGTGAATACGTAATTTGTAAATATGTCTATTATATCCACCAGGCTGTGCAGGTGTAGCTTTCCATGTTTTTCCATCATCATGGGATACATATACTCCAGAAGCATCATCACTTTCTCCGTAAACTCCAGCATAAAGTGTTCTTTTTTCAGGTGGAGATGTGGTATCAATAGTAATGGTAGTGCAAACTTGAAGGGGGAGTTTGTCTTTAGCAGCGCTTTTCGCATAGGGTACAGACCACGTTTGACCATAATCTGTGGAAACTAAAGCGCCCCCCTGATGCACACGTGCCTCTGGGTATATAGCAGTTATTGCTATAAAATGTGGAAGATCGTGTAAATTACTGGCGGCGGCGTACATTTTTCCCGGTATTTTGGGATCAAAAGCTATGTCATAAAATGTATTATTCCAAGGAGATCCCTTACCTGACCATGCCCACGTTTTTCCTTCATCAAGGGAGCGTGCAAAACCCACGTCAGTATAGGCAATATAATGTCTTTTGGGATCATGGGGATCAACATGGTAACCCCACACAGAGGTAACCTCAAGTCCAATGCTTTTTGTGCGAGGGACGGTATCTCCTTCAAAAGGAGGAAGATCTTCGGAGAAGAATGTTTCCCAACTTTCTCCGCCATTTTTTGAAATAAAAAACTCTCCTTGTGTGGTTACTAGTAAGGTTTCTGGGTCAAAAGGAGAGATGGCAAATCCATTTTTTGTAAAATAGTAGGACCAATGTAAATGAGTTTGCAACCAAGATTTTTGCACATTTATATTTTGCCAAAATGTTTCTTGATGTCCATGCATGCGAAAAATGGATTCCCAATTTTCGCCACCATCCACACTTTTGTACATATTATGCCCAGACTTAGTTCTCTTTTCCATGGCATAGATAATATCCGTTTGCCCTTTAGGTATATACAAACGTACAATATCACTATATTCATCAGATATATTTGTCCATGTTAACCCTGCATCTGTAGAGCTAAATATACCTTTTTCTGGTACAGCAAGATAAAGAAGGCTCCTTCCATCATCTGTGGTCACCCCACTTAGAGCGGTGGCTTTTCCGGGCAAAGCTATTCTTTCGAAGGAAAGGCCTTGGTCGCTGCTCTTTAATAAATGGCTACCGTCTTCTAATGCATAAATATTACTATCTACTTTTTGAATGAAGTTTACTAATTTAGTGGATTCTTGCTCCCATTGTTTACCAAATCCACGCCAAAGCCCATGCTTGGTACTTACTAAAAAAGAAGAAGCTTGTTCATTCAGTGGTAAAAAAGATGTAATCTGCAAGGATGCGGGGTGGCGATTTTCGGTTTGTACATCTCTCCACGGCCCAGAGCTTATTTGTTTCCAAGTACGACCTGCATCTTCACTGATACTTAAGTAAAGATAGTCACTGACCCAAGTTATTCGATTTTTTGATAAGAAAATGGGAAGGGGGGCTTCGTCTGGTTGCAGCGGTGAATCTTTCCAATGCAGCATTTTCCAGTTCTTACCTTTATCTTCACTACGATAAATACCACCCATATCACAAGAAACAAAAAGTAAGTTTTCATCGTAGGGCGAAAATACAGGAGAGAAAAAGCCGCCTCCGCCACCAATGCCGCGCCCGTAAAATAAAGACTTTTCTTCAGCAAGAGCGTGACTATAAAAATATAATGGGGAAACAATTATCCATGCCAATAGCAGAAGGAGCACGGGCAATGAGCCTGTGCTTAAAGAACGTAAGCGTAAAAAGAACATAGTCACACCTATTTTATAATGTTATTTTATGTTTTTTTAGTAAATCGTAGAAAGTGGGTCTACTTACGCCAAGATGTTGAGAGGCTTGCATAACGTTACCTGAATGTTGCTGTAAAGCGTTTACAAGCATCTTTCTTTCAATGGCGTCACGCGCTTCTTTTAAGGAGGCGTAGTTAAGTTCTTCACTTTCATTATTGTGCGTTTCTTGTGATGAAGAGCTTGTATTAAAGCTTAACGTGTCTGGCTGAATAATAGATGAATCCGAAAGAATAACGATACGGCGTATCTTATTTTCCAATTGACGAACATTGCCCGGCCAGCCATGGCAAAGCAAGGCTTTTTCTGCTGCGGGATGAAAGCTTTTAATTTTGCCAGTATCATCGTATTTTTGAATAAAATGTTGCGCCAGCAAAAGAATATCTTGGCCTCGTTCACGTAATGGTGGCAAAGGAATTTTTACCACACCAATGCGATAGTAGAGGTCTTCGCGAAAATCACCCTGTTTAACCATTTGGCGCAAATTTCTATTGGTGGCAGCAATAATGCGTACGTTTACTTCAATATCTTGCCTGCCACCCACTCTTTGGAAGGTCATTTCTTGCAAAAAACGCAAAAGTTTTACCTGCAGCGAAAGGGGCAATTCTCCTAATTCATCCAGAAAAAGGGTGCCATTGTGCGCAAATTCCACCTTGCCTTGTATGCGCTGTGTGGCTCCTGTGAAGGCGCCTTTTTCGTGACCAAAAAACTCCGCTTCCAAAAGGTGTTCTGGTATGGCGCCGCAGTTAATGGTAACCAAGGGACCTTCGGAGCGAGAACTGATTTGATGTACGGCGCGTGCAATGAGCTCTTTGCCTGTGCCAGATTCACCTTCAATAAGCACCGGCGCATCAGAAATGGCTATGCGGCGCAAGTTGTTGAGAATTTCAAGCATTTTTGCGTCTTGAGTAATAATACCCAAGGTGTCCACGGCTTCTGCGCTAGGTTTGGGAGCAACGCTAGTTTGCAATTCATATAAAAAGAATGCACGCCGTACAATGATTTTAAGCTCTTCTAAATCAATGGGTTTACGGCAAAAGTCATAAGCGCCGCAACGTATGGAATGTTGCGCATTACTATTGTCATGATGCCCTGTGATGACTATGACTTTGCACAATGGGTCAGCCACGAGCAAGGCATCAAGACATCGAAATCCTTCAGTATTACCTTCAGCATCCGGAGGCAAACCTAGGTCTAAAGTGATCACTTGAGGTTTATGCTTCGCTTGTAAAGCTAAAGCTTCCTCCACATCCTTGGCTTGATATACTTGATATTCATCTGCAGAAAATCCCCAATATAATTGGCGCAATATATCTTCATTGTCATCGACAATTAATAAACTTTTATCCATACGAAAATCCTTATACTGCCTTATACTTGGAACTTTTTGCCTTGCGCTGCGTTAAAGTGCACAGTAAATGTGCACCCTTCTCCAGGTCTGTTTTTCACTGTTATTTTAGCCCCATGCGCTTCTAAGATTTTACGAGAATGGAAAAGTCCTATACCCATACCACGGGGTTTTGTGGTATTAAACGGTTTAAAAAGCCCTTTTTCCAATACTTTGGAGCTTAATCCGCCGGCTTTGTCTTCCACATGAACCACGGGTACTCCATTTTCTTCTTCTACCATAACCTTAACAGGTTTATTATTACCAGCTTCTAAAGCATTGAGATAAAGGTTGAGAAACACCTTGGTAATTTGCTCAGCGTCAATGTCGACCATGGGGTTGGCCCCAGAGTAAGTAATGGGCGCATCAGGAATTTGATTGCCCACTTGCTTTACCAAGTCTTGCAAGTAAACTTGATCTAAGTTCAAGGTATCGGCATTGGGTAAATGAGGTAATTGACTAATAAGCATTTTCATATTGCCCACGGTGTTGGACAAAGTTTCTACCATATCTGTTTGAAAAACAGGATCAGCAATGAAATTACGTGCATTGTTGGTCAATAAAGATAGGGTATACACTTGATTTTTCAAATCATGTAATACGAATGTTCCTAACTTGTCAAAAGCTTGAATTTCTCTATTAAGAGCAATTTCTTCACTGACGCGAAAACTTTTGGCTGACATACCAATTTGATGTCCCATGGCTTCCATGAGGTCAAAGTCTTCATTGTCATATTTTTCTTTACCATTGATGGGGTGACCTAAAAGCATAAGCCCTTCTGGGGCGTCAGCCACACGTATGGGCAATACTATGCCAATTTGCATACGCAACAGAGCCATAATGGTTTGCGGCTCAAAAGAGCTTAAGTCATTGTCATTAACAAATAGCGGCTTTGGGTCTAAATGTAAAAGTTGAGCGAAAGCTTCGTCTGAAATATCAATCTCTGAAGTTTTGTCAATTTCATAATAAAAAGCTTGCCCCATTTTATTGCCATTTTCTGTGTCTAATGGAATATATATGGCGCCAATACGGCCAAATGTTTCACAAAAACTCATAAGTGAAGAGTTGATAAGTGATTTATATCCGGTGGCCCTAGATAAATATTCACTAAATTGCATCCACTGTGCACGATAGTCATATTTTTCATCGTAGAAGTTTCGCTGAATCCAAATGGAAACAATGCGACGCAAATTGCGTGACACAGCAACGCAAATTATGGAACCGATAAGCAAGGATACAGAAATGATGAGGATGGTTTGGGTAAAGCTATCCCCCATAAGTCTGTTACCTTCACGGGCAAGACCAAGACCCACGAGATATATGCCGGCAATGGCCGCCACCACAGAGCGAAAAGCCACTTTGCGAGAAATAAGAATTTCATTGCTTTGCCTTTTCCATTCAGAATAGAGCATAAGCAAGGCGCCCACACACAGGCCAGCATTACGCAAGGGGACGTTACGCATGTCAATAATCATATACAAAAGCCCTTGTGAGGCAAAAAGCATGAGGGATAAAATGCTAACCCCTATACCAAAAATGGAAATTTTAATACGCCATTTTTCACCATGATTACTATTACGTAAGGTGCTTTCTAAATTACCAATGCCAACAATATATATGATGGTAATGAACAAATAGAGGTAAAAACTGGTTTGCTCAAGGAAGATAATAGGTTCTGCAAGAAAGTCTGTTTGATAATAAAATGCGGATGTGGGAAGCAGAACAGATAAAACAAAAGGCACCAAAGATAAGCCAAACAAATATAAATCTGTTTTCTTAAAGTTGGATACTGTGGTCACTCGCGCGTAAGCTATGGAAAAAAGTAGCCATGAAGGGCAAAGTAACAATTGCACGCTTAGACGTATGGGAATAAGTATATGCGCTTGAGAGGGGAAGGAATAGAGTAATTGATCAAGTCCCACAAACAAAGCCATGAAGGCAATGGCGGGCATAAGAAACTTTCTTTCTTGTTTGCTGTGACGAAGCCAAATGGTAATACTCAAACCTAAAATTAAGGTCAAATAAAAGAGAGTGGATGCGAAAAACAGCATAAAATGTTCCTTATTTTATGATGGCAAAGAGTTTTTTATGATAGGGTAGGCATTTTGAAAAAAGCTTTGTATGGCTTTTACTTCTTGCTCTTTATCATCCAGACTTATACTAATACGAATGAAGGCAGCGTCCTTGCGCTGATCAAAAACTGTACCCATAAATTCCGCAATTTTCATATCAAGATCAGAAGTAATAACTTCACCGCGAACTTGATACCAGTAATAAAAGGTGTTTTCATTACCTTCTTTACCAAGCACTGCACGAATAAGCTTGAAGTGTGTGCCTACCACATCCATGGTAATTTCTTCTGTACTCTTAAATTCCCAACCGCCGCCGGGCAAGCAGTTTTTAGGAGAATGTATGGGGCCTGCCGATGGTGATCCATCGTGATAGCCTATGTATAAGGTTATAGGGACTCTTTCTGTATTAACGTAGGTGCGCATAACATAATCAGTGGGGCGCAATACCTTTAACGTTTGTTCATCAAAAGTCGTATCGCGAGCAGTAATCCACGGTCCCATTTGGGTGGGGAATGTGGCGAGCTCGGGGATTTTCGGTGCTATTAATTCACGTGGGGTGTGCACTAAGTAGGCTCCTGCTCCTAAAAAGAGCATGACCAAAAGGAATAAAATTTTACTGCGCATGCTTATCCTCTTTACGCTTAAATGGAATATTTGATAAAACCCAACCGGTGCATCCTGTTAAGATAAGTGCTACAAAAAATACAACAAATCCTGCAAAGTCGTGGAAAAATCCCTCGGCAGCGGCTGAACCATAATGTCTTGCCAAGACACCAGTAATAAAAACACGTGCCACATTGGTAAGTACAGCAATAGGTATGGTGGCAATAATAAGGGCTGTTCTGCGCCATGCCCCGTGCAACATTAAAAAGGCGTATGCTGTACCCAAGGCTATGAGGCTGACCAAGGAGCGCATACCGCTACATGCTTCCACCACTTCCAAAGATACATTTGGCAAGATAATAACATTTCCCTCGCGCAACACAGGTAAGCCGCAGGCTTGCATTCCTTCAGTAGCTAATATACTCACCAATCCGCGTAAGGGAAGGGCTATGGCGTCATAAAGTGTTACAGGTATGGGTACCATGAAAGCTAAAAAGCCTATGGGCAAAAGTAGTTTATGAAATATTTTAGGCCCTAAGAAGGTAAGTGCTACTCCGGCTAAAAGTATAACTAAGGAGACTCTTGTGGTAAAGAGTTCATGCACCGTAATGCCAAAACTTAAGGAGAGTAGGCCAAAAAGGACTAGTGGTACCCCAAGTGTAGAGTTTTCTAGGGGGATGTCTTTAATGTCTGGCCAGGCTTTATAAGCAAACCATAAGGAGACAAAAGGAATAAGAAAACCATGGGAAGAGTTAGGATCGGCGTCCCAATCGTTTACCATACGAGGGACGATGGGGTAATAAATGGCAACAAAAGCTACCACTAAAAGCGCCCATACCCAAAAATATTTTTTAATGCTTGTACTTATAGTCATATAATACTCTGTAAAATAAGGATGTTTTGATTTATGAAGAGAGCCCAGCCTCTTTAAATAAAGAATAATAGGCCTGTGCCATGCTTTGTGCTGATTTTTCTTGTACTATAAAGTTATGGGCTTTGTCTGCATATTCTTTGCGCATTTCTTGCTCAGAATACAGTTTTTCCATGCCCAAAGCCAAGGCTTCATGATTTTTAGTGGGTACCAGTAAGAGATGTTCCCCCTTGGTATTGAGGGAGGCAATGTCTCCGGCCATGGTGCTTACTACAGGTATTTTGCAGGCCATGGCTTCCAAAATGGCCATGGGTAAGCCTTCATGCTCAGAGGACATAACAAACACATCCATACTGCGTAACCTTTGAACAATATTCAAGCTTTTTCCTGTAATATGTACTACGTTTTGCAAGCCTAATTCAGTTATAAGTGCTTCTGTACGTGTGCGTTCTGCTCCGTCGCCCACCATGAGCAGACGTACTTCTGGATATTTATCATGCAGTAGGGCAAAAGCCTTAAGCATATTGGGGTGATCTTTTTCCATGCAAAGCCGCGCCACGGTGCCAAAAACAAAAAGTTTTTTGCCACTTTTGGCATCTATGGAATCTTGCCAAGGTAGTTCTGCGATCAAGGACGTAGCGCTTTTGGGGGAAAATTCATCTATATCAATGCCGTTTTCAATGATTTTTATATGTTTTTCAGCAATGCCTATTTCTTGGCATAGATAGTTGGCAATGGGTTTACTAATGCATGATACACCGCCTAAAAAAGGTGCCGTAAACTTTATGACACGGCGTAACGCTGGCATTTGTTGTAAGTCAAAGACGGAGTGCTCTGTAAAGACCAAAGGAATGCCGGCAAGCTTAGCAGCGGGAAAAGCGTAATTTAATAAATAAGCCGCATGGGTATGTATTAAATCTATATTATGTTCTTTTAACATTTTATATAAATTCCAAATGGTTTTTAGCCTACCACAAGAACTTGCCTGTAAATTGAAAGTGGGTATATGTAAAGAGTCTGCAAGGGCGGCAAGGTCGCCTGTTTCACCATACATAGCTCCCACAACACCCGAATAATGCTCTTTATTTTGCTCTAAAATGGAAATGGCTAGTCTTTCGGCACCCCCCATGTTAAGTGTGGTGATGAGTTGTAATATGGTGTTTTTTTTACGATTATTATTTTCTATATTGTACAAATCTCGTTCTTGGTCACTAAGGCGTGACCCTACTATTTTGGCAGGAACCCCCGCCACTATAGAGTAAGGAGGAACAGGTTTGGTTACTACTGCACCAGCTGCAACAACACTGCCTTCCCCAACGCTATCCAAAATTGTGGCATTGACCCCTATCCAGCAGTTTCTTCCGATGGAAACTTTTGTACTTATACCATCTTGCAAACGAATGGGGGTCGTAATATCTTCAAAGCTGTGATCGCTCTTTCCACTTGTAATGCATACATGAGAAGAAATAATACTATCCTTACCGATGTGTGCCCAACCTATATTGCAATAAGCCCCTATGCTTACATGCTCATCAATTTGTACCCTATGGTCAGAAAAGGTTGTTAAAAAGGCTATAGACGTGCGCTGTGATGTATGTCTTAAGGAAAGGCGATAAAATGCTGCTCGAAAAAGTTCGCCTATTTTACCCGGAAAAAAACTACAAAACTGTGACATACCTTGAAAGGCTTTTGTTTTCCCTATGAAATAGGCAAAAAACTGCCACCAAAGCCATGGTAAAGCTGCAAGAAGTAAAAATAAAAAACGAATACATTTAGTGATCATAATGCTCTCTTTTTGCTTTAGGGTAGGTCTTCCACGTGCTCACAAATATTAATCTAAAAGAGTGTGATACATGTGTAAAAACTTTTGACTACGTGCTGCAGGACTAAATTCATTATCAATACGCTCTTTGCCAGCTCGCCCTAATTGTGTGCGCATTTCTGAATCATGTACAAGGCGTTGTAATGCCATGATAAAGCCTGTAAGGTTTTTTGAAGGAAAAAGCAAGCCTGTGATACCGTTTTGCACCACCTCAGGAATGCCGCCTGCATCGCTAGCCACCATGGGCAATTGTAAGCACATACCTTCCAGTGCTGCGTAAGGCATACCTTCGGTGAGGGAGGGCATGACTTGAATGTCTAGCATATTATAATAATTTGCTGTGTCTGATATATGCCCCACGAAGGAGCACGCAGTATCAATGCCAAGCGTTTTGGCTAAATTCTCTAAATTTTGCCTTTCTTGGCCGTCACCAGCGATGAGAGCGTGGATATGAGGGTTTTGTTTTTTTATTTCGGCAAAAGCGTGTAAAAATAGCTGAAGATTTTTCTCAGGGCTGAGGCGTCCCAAGGAACCTATGACCATAGCATCTTGCGCAATGCCAAGGCGTGTACGCATATCCTCACGGCTTATGGTCACTTGTAACTCTTCAGAGGCAATGGCATTGGCAATAACTTTGCAACGCTTGCGTGCTAGCGGCCATAAGCGAGAACGTAAAGATTCAGATACAGCTATGATTTCAGTAGAAGCATGAATAAGGATATGTTCTAATATGGTATAACAATGGATTTTAAAGTTTTCGCTTGTCCAGCCTTCTACTACACTTATCCACGGTAACTTTGTTTTGCGATGTAAAAAATAGCATAGAAGATGACTTTTATAGCCATGAGATTGGAGGACTTGAATATTGTTTTTTTGTATAAAGTCTAAGGCCTGCTCTACTAAGGTGAAATCCAAAACTTTTTTTTGGCACAAGGGTACCACCGTGGCACCGGTACTTTTCATGATGCGAGAATATTCCGTATCATTATTAGCACCCAGAATATTGTAATCAATAATAAAAGGCTCACACCCTTCTAAACCCCCATGGCGTAAGAATTGTTCTAAGCCCTTGCCCGGACCACCTAATATGCCAGTGGCCATAGCTATGAGTACACGCGGTTTTTGCATGCTCGCCTCCTTAAGATTTTTTTTTGCTTTGGGCTGTTTCTTCTAGCCACGCGGACACAAGCTCTGCTTTATCCGCCCATGATTCCCCCTGAAGGTCTTGTGTGTAGGCATGTGGTGGCAAGGGGTTTTGTAAGGCACTTTCCACAGCTTTTACAAAGGGCAGCCCTTTTGCGGCAATGTGAATGCTTTTTTCAAAGCGCATGGCTTCGCGCATGGGGGTGGCAACTATGGCTTTGCCCATGGCCATATATTCACGTAATTTTAATGGATTAATGGTATGCGTATGTTCATTAACTTCATAAGGTATAAAAGCCACATCAAAATAAGCTGCGTAGTTTGGCAATACATCATAAGCTACAGCGTCTATCCAGTGAAAATTGTTGTATTTTTGTAGTCGGCTAAGGTCTATGCATGTAGTACCTATGCAAAGTATTTGCCATTGCGCTTGCTGTTGCAAAATAAGCTCTACCAAGTCTATATCAAAACGTTTATCAATGAGGCCATAAAAACCTATGATAGGATGGGAGGTGTTTTTGAGCTTTTCAGGGAAACCTTGAGGATAATTTTGCTGTACATGAGGTTTTACACAAGCTTTGGCAAAGTGTGCCACATCTACTCCATGGGTGAGGAGTTTGGTTTCTCCTTTAGTATTACAGCGAGAGGCACAAAGGGAATCTGACACTGCAAAGATAAGATCGGCTTGAGCCACTAGACTTTCTTCCATACCTTTTACCAGTTGCGGTTGATTCATGCCTGGCCAATAAATAAAATCGTCCACGCAATAATAGGCGACGAGCTTTTCGCCTAGCTTACCGACGTAATCGGCGGCAAGAGGTTGCGTAGCAAGGAGGATAGGGTCTGTAAAGTTCCATTCTTCAGCCGCTTGAAGTACTTTTTTCACCACGTTATTCACATTGAAAGCGCGTACAGAATCATACTTATTATAGGGAATCATGAAAGGGGATATAATGCGTAAATGGGGATGGAGGGTGACTTTTTCTCCTTTAGCTTTGGCAGGGCTTAGCCAAGAAGCTATTTTTCCAAAGGCTCTTTTCATATCATACAGGGTAAATTCAGGTGTGCGCATGCCAATGGTATTGACCCAAAGCAACCTATTATGTGGGAGAAAATGCTCCATAATGTGTTGGCAACTAAAGGGGTGACGCCCCCAATCATCGGAAAAGATAATAAAGTCTTTATTTTTAATCATGAAACTATGTCCTTTATAAGAAAATCTCGTCGTGCTTTTCATCGACGCCAAAATTTATTCCATCGTAATTTCAAAAAATAGCATAAACATTTTCTGCTCATGGGTTCGGTGATAAAGTTACGTACTCTCCTCGGATACAATAAAAGCATTTTTTGTGTAAAGGAAAATGTATGTGTAAACGCTCGATAAGGTGGAGGAGATGCTATGAGTTGTTTTTTTTCTAAAAGCAGAAGGAGCTCCGCGGTTTTTCCTTGTTTGCAGTATGTATAAAACTCTTCACTTTCTGCACCTAAAATAGTGGTAAGTTGTGGCGTAATGTCCCATGCAGGGTATGTAATACAAAAAAGTCCTTTTTGTAAAAAATCTGAAAAGACTTCTTGAGGCTCATTTTGCATAATATATATTTGCTGTATCCATTTGGTTAAAAAGTATTGTGCATAAGGGAGCGCTCGTGCAACCTCATTTTGCGTTTCAAGAAATTTGAGAAGGCGCCCCAAGCTTGTACACAAGGATAGAATATATATGGGGGTATAGTTAATGGTTTTATGGTCAAGAATATAAATATAATTGGGCTCAATTAAAATGGGAATAGCTTTCACCAAACTATAAGCTTTATAGAGAAAGAGGGTATCTTCCGAACAATGTAAATCTTCATCATATTGAAGATGGTGTTCCTTAATAAAGCTTAGAAGGTACATATGTGCACCGCTTTGTTGCGGTATGTGATGCGCGGGAATTTTTTGCTGATACATTTCTTCTGCATTGAGTTCAAAAGAGTTTGCATAATAGCTTAATGCATTAAAAAAAGTCATGCAACCGCGTATTAAAGGTGCTTTGGTGTTTTCTGCCAATGTAAACAAAGCTTGCAAAGAATTTTCCCATAAAAAATCATCGCAATCCAAGTATATAAAGTATTTTCCTCGTACGTGTTCTAAGGCAGTGTTGCGTGTGCCGCTTAAGCCCTTGGTGTGTGTATTGGGAATAAGCGAAATACGAACGTCTCTTTGGGCGTATTTTTGCACAAGAGCCGGAGATTTGTCGGTAGAGCCATCGTCAATTACTAACAGCTCCCACGTAACACCTTTTTGAATGAGGACAGATTCTATGGCCAGCTCAACCCAGGGCTCCCCATTATACAGAGGCATGATGATGCTAATACTTGGTGTGCACATATAAAATCTTCCTTGCTGAACAAAAGTAACTGCGTATCAAAGTAACATAATCATGTGCTGGCACCAGGTCTAGTTTTTTAGACAAAACTCTTTGGATCTTTTTTCGAGTGAATAGGTATAATATAAGTGGCGTATACTTTGCGGTAGGGTGCATATATTTTTTATTCTGCGTAATAATCTGAAAAAAGGCCAATGGTTTTGTAACATACGCTCACTAATACCAATATAAGGATGAAGAGCTTGTAAGTGTCCGGTGTTTTGTAAGGCTGCAAGCATAACTTGTGTATCATTTTTTTCGCATGCTTTCCAAAAAACATCAGATTGTTCTTGTAGTGTGGGGTAAAGGATTGGGTACAATTGTTCTTTTTTACCGGCTAATAAAGTGGCGCAGGCCGTTAAATATTTACCTAGAACTTCAGGCCCTTCTTGCATGGCATTATGCGCATAAAGCAACCAAAAATCACAAAACTGTGTTTGTATGTAGGAAGGAAAAAAATCCATTCTTTGTGCAGCTTCTAAGTTTTGACGCACATGGATGACATGTTCCACAAAAGATAGCGTATGCCTTGCGGACATAGCGATTTTTTTATGATTAATTCTGTAAATATATACAGGGGTATCTATGACAGGAAAGTCGTTAAGTTTACAAAATATTTGGCAGAAAAAGACACGATCTTGCCCGCGAAGGCATTTTTCTGGGAAGTAAAAACCGTGTTCTTTGAGGAATTTTACATCATAAAGATATTGCCAAAAGCCTTCAGTGGGATAGGTATAAGGCAATTGTTCTTTTTGTTTTTTTTCATCTATCCATAGCCAGCGTTGCTGGCAAAAAGTTCTTCGTATACCACGAACCAAGGGGACATGATGTTGGCGCATGTATTTCATAAGAGGTTCTAAAGCATTGGGAGGTAAGAGATCATCACCATCAAGGAAAAAACACGCTTGCCCTTGCATACGCTCCATACCGGTATGTCTTGCGCCACTCACGCCTTTTTCTTTTGTATTATATAGTAAATGTATGTGAGAATAGTGCTGTGCATATTTTTGTACTATCTTGACGGTGTCATCACTGGAGTGGTCGTCTACCACAAGAATTTCTAAGGATACTCCTTGCTGTAAAAGTACAGACTCAAGGGCCGTTCCCACATAATCTTCAAGATTATACGTGGTAATAATAACACTTATATCGGGCCTTATTGACATGGGGTGTCCTTTTTACATTATGACTTGGTTACATGATAAAAAGTCAAAATGTGACAATTGTTATTTTGTATTTTGAAAACCTCTTCAGCAATGAAGTCTATGGCTTATCATGAATATCTTGTTATAAAATGTGGACAAGTCGTAAGGCAAAAGTTGTAGAAATACTATGCTGTACATGGTTTTATGGCTTGCATAAGGTGTGATCTAAGTGGTCATTATAGCAAGTTAAAAACAAGAGTATTTTTACGTTCAAAATTTACTTTTGTGCTCAGTCTATTCTAGTAAGAGTTACTGTCTTCTCTCTCACGTTACTAAGAACGTGAACGATACTTTTTAATGATAAGCTTAGTAAGTTTTAGGGGATTAATCAAAAAAGCTTCGCACAATACTTGAAAATGTTTACCTCGAGAAAGATGTGGGCATATGTCTCTGTGTAGCGTCATCAACGTTTCAAAAGCAAGTTCTTTGTTTTGCGTTGGTATGAGTTTTCTAATGGAATAACGAAAGTTATAGTAATGATCTGGAAAAATTCTTTTGCTTAAGGCATTGGGATGCGATCGATACTTGTAAACAAGGTCAGAAATTTTTTTAAATTTTGAACCAGCAAGATATGCCCTTATCCAGAAATCGTAATCTTCATAAAGAAATTTACTCTCATCATAGCCATGTATCTTTTGAAAGACTTCTTTTCTATACATAAAAGACGCGCCTATGCAGTTGTCATTTGCCATGCATTCGGGGTCTAATACATTATAAAGCGGATATTCTTGCTCTTCAAAAAGAGTGCTTGTAATGGGGATAAAAGGAGGAAAATTAAAGCCTTTTATTTGTAAAGGGTCACCGTTTTCATTAATTAAAAGATACGGAGCATAGGTTATATCCACAGATGCATCTGAAAAATAGGCCATATGTGTTTCTAAAAAAGTTGGGAAGAGGATGTTGTCGTCACTTGTCCATGTTAACAAGTTGCTTGTAGCAGCCCTATGCCCCACATTAAGAGAAAAAGGCAGTTTTGAATTTTTTTCATTGCTGATAACCACAAAGCGCGTATCTTTTTGTGCATATTCTTCAGCTATGGCAAGAGAGCTGTCCGTAGAACAGTCATTAACGATAATGCATTCAAAGTCTGTAAAAGTTTGTGCTTGAATGGAGTCAAGAGCATGGCGTAAATAGCGTTCACCATTATATACAGGTATGATTATTGAAACTTGTCCCATATGATCCTCTCACTGTTTACAATGTCATTTGAGTGTTGTTATACAAGTAAAGCGTTCACAATTCTTTGAGCAGCTTTGCCGTCACCATAAGGATTCACAGCTTGAGCCATTTGCGTATAAGCTGTGCTATCTGTGAGAAGTGTATGCACTTCTTTTACAATATTTTTTGCATGAGCCCCTACTAACTTGGCAGTTCCGGCTTCTACTCCTTCAGGGCGTTCTGTGATTTCACGCATAACGAGCACTGGTTTTCCAAGGGCTGGAGCTTCTTCTTGCACGCCACCTGAGTCAGTTAGGATAAGTGTGGATGCATTCATAAGTGCAATGAAAGCCTTATATTGTAAAGGAGGGATAAGCATAATGTTGCTTTGCCCTTGTAAGATTCTGTTAACAGGCTCAGAAACATTGGGATTAAGGTGTACTGGGTACACTATACAAAGGTCTTCATGCTGTTGAGCAATGTCTTTTAAAGCTTGACATATTTCCAAAAATCCTTGACCAAAATTTTCTCTTCTATGACCTGTGACAAGAAGTAAGCGCTTATTTTTTGCTAATTGTTCACGGATTTGATCAGGTAAAATATCCACAGTTGCACCGCCAAATTCACGCATCCAAAGCAGAGCGTCGATGACAGTATTGCCGGTGACAAGAATATCTTTTTCCATGACATGTTCACGTAGTAAATTTTCTTTAGCTGTATTTGTCGGTGCAAAATGTCTATTGGCCACAATACCAGCCACGCGTCGATTTAATTCTTCGGGAAAAGGGGCGTCTAAGCGAAAAGAGCGTAAGCCTGCCTCAATATGTCCGACTTTTATGCCGCGATAAAAAGCACAAAGAGCGGTAACCATAACTGTGGTAGTGTCACCTTGCACTAACACCCATTGTGGTTTTTCTTTTTCCAAAAGTTTGTCAACAGTTTCAAAAAGTTTAGCAGAAAGAGACGCTAAAGTTTGATTGGGTTGCATAACTTTAAGGTCAATATCTGGCGTAAGCTGAAAATCTGCAAAGGCTTGATAGAGCATTTCGTGATGCTGCCCTGAAGATACTAAAAGGTTTTCGCAGTTAGGGGTATGTTGTAAAGCCTTTACAACGGGCGCCACTTTAATAGCTTCAGGTCGTGTTCCTGCAAAAGTTAGAATACGCATCTTATTCTCCGCATAGTCTTTGTGATAGTATTATAATAGTTAGCGTACACTCTTGTGGAGGGTACGAATACAAATTTTTATTGAGAGGTGCTATGAAATGTAATGAATGTATCTTTTACCTATTAAGCTTGAGAGGTTTGCTTTAAGAATGTTTCATATTCTGTTAAAATAGATTTAGCAGAACCGGAACGATATAGCGTACCATCTTTTAGCCAATGAATAGTGTCACATGCTTCTACTGTGGATAGACGATGTGCAATCATTACAATGGTTATATCTTTGTGTAAAGAAAGAATGGTTTTTTGTATGGCTGCTTCGGCAGCACCATCAAGGGCGCTAGTTGCTTCATCGAAAATTAAAATATCAGGATTGCTATATAAAGCGCGGGCAATGGCCACGCGTTGAATTTGTCCGCCTGAAAGACGCACGCCGCGCTCTCCGAGCACAGTATCAATGCCTTGGGGTAACTCTTCTAAAAAATCCATGGCAGCTGACTGACAGCATTGAAGTATCCGCCCTTTATCAGGGGGCACTCCAAATTGAGAAAAAGCCACATTAACGGCAAGACTTGCGTCCATAAGATAGGGACTTTGTGACACATAGCCCACTTTAAGATAGCCAGGGCCTGTGGAGACTTTATTATCATCTACTAAAATTTGCCCAGTGCTAGGGTTCAAAAGACCGGTTAAAAGAGCAATAAGTGTGCTTTTACCTGCTCCAGAAACACCGACAAAGCCTATCATTTGTCCTTTTTCAATGGAAAAAGAAATATTTTCTAAAGCACTTTGTTTTGTTTTAGGGTAAGTAAAGGAAATATTTTGCAAAGCCAAGGATTTTTCAAAGGTAACGCGCGCAGGTGTTGCCATGATATCCTTTATTTCAAGATCATTGAGCACGCTTTCAGCTTGAGGGAAATACAGCTTGAGTTGCAAAATATTGCTTAGAACTTTATTCATGGCAGGGAGTAAGCGCCAAGAAACAGCTACCAATAAAGCCATGGTTCCAGCAATATCTGTAAGGTCATTACCAGAGACGTACATCATACACACGACGATAAGCAATAATAATATACCGGTACTTTCAAGTACCCAGGAAGGAATATAAGGGTAAGCTTGTAAGCGTGTGGTGTTGTATACAGCGGGCTCTACATAGTTATTATACGCTTTTTTAAAGGCTTCATGCTGATTATATATTTGTACTTCTCGTAAGCCTTGTAAAGCGGATAAAGAAAGCTTGTTAGCATCTAGGTTGATTTGCTTGACCTGATTGCCACAATAGGAGGTTTTTTGTTTTGTAAGAATATAGACACATGCTGCAGAAAGTGTGGCGAGGGAGAAAAAGATTAACATTTCAAAAGGAGCCAAATAAAAAGCTCCTCCCACAAGTGCTATAGTCACAATAAGTTGTGCAAAAATAGTTAGTGTCAAAGAGCAATATATGCCTATGCTAGTACGCCATGTAAGGTGGGTTTGCAAATGCGCTGAGTTTTTTTGTGAATGCCATGTATAAGAAGCATGTAAGTAATTATCGAGTAATCTTTGAGAAAATTCCCAACAAATGGTTTGTGAAAGTTTTTCATTTTTGAAAAAGAGTAAGGCTGCGCAAGTATTTTTGATGATATTTGCTACAACCATAAGTATGAGTATAATTATAAGAGGTTTCATACTATCGTCTATTGAGATATTATGTATGATTTCAGAGTTGTAAAGTGTGCTTACCACAGGCATGTGCAAAATTTCTTGGGGGGAGGTGAGTACCACGCCTAAAAGGGAGATGAGAGCGGCTACGCTTAATTCCAAAAAAGCTACAAATACAGTAAAAATAGCAATTATCAAGAATTTTTTACGTAGCTGCTTGGAAAGGTTTTTCCAAATTTTTTCTAATAATTTATAGGTATGCATGATGGTTCTCGTTTATTTTTTGGGATGAGTAGTGCTAAAATTAGAATAAGTTAGTAATGGCTTTATATGTGCGAGCACAATTTTGCCCATCTTTAAAAGCAAAAGTGTTTTGCATGCGTGTCATATAGGGTTCAGGAATTTTTTCTTGCGATAGTAAGTGCCTAAGGTGTGTTAATACGGCTTCTAGCTTTTCGGCTATGGGGCCAAATCCATGTTTTTCAAATGAAAAATAGCCGTGTTTCCAATGTGTACCGTAAAAATCTTCAGGGTCAAATTGATAGTAGACAATGGCTTTTTCTAAAAAAGCCATTTCAAAAAAAACTGAAGAGTAGTCAGTAATCATTAAGGCTGCATCTTTGAAATGTTGTTGTATACTAGTGGTATCTTGGGAAGCAAATACTATGTGGTCTGGAAGGTTAAACACCTCAGTAAGGTTTTGGGCACTTTGATGTAAATAAAAAACAATTTGTAGATCATGTTGCGTAGCTATTTCCTTTAAAACATCAGATTGAAGGAGCGCATTCCAATGTTGCACATATGCACTTTGAGATAAAGAAGCGACATCTGTACAAGAGTGTAAATATCTTCGCCATGTGGGCATAATGAGTAGTTTCTTATCGTGTTTTTGTATAAAAGGCGCCAAAGCATCGTGACGTGCTAAGCCTAAAAGCTGTGCTGTCTTGGTGGTATGATTGTAAGGGCTTTTGTTCTCTGTAATGATGGCGTATTCATCATTGGTTGTCGTAACGAGTAAATCAAAGGGCACACTTTGATCATTAATCCAATCTGATAGGTCATTATAAATGACTCCGTGCTGTAAAAATACACGTTTCTTTCTTGCTCTTGTGCTATGCGCATATGTATTTTCATAAATAAAAATGTCCATATGCGAAGATGCTAATAATCGACAATATTTAAGTATCCATTTAAATTTAAAAGAATTTAAATCAACAAGATTGAAATGGTCTGCCTCAAGGCGCGCCCAATCAGAACAGTTTTTTTGTAAGGCAAAGTAGATGAGCTGCTCGGGGTTATGTTTTTGTATGTAGCGGTATAGATGTTCGGCATTATCATCGCCTTTTTGTCGACGATCCATAAAAAGCCACGCGTTTTCGTATTTTTTGGCAAAAAATGGTACACGAGGCAAGGGGAACATGGCAGGTAACATATTGCAGGTTAGGTTGCTATGTATAGTTTGCTGCACCTGTAAAGGCAGGGCTTCGCCTTGCATTTCCACACGAAGAGTTCCTTTTTTTCCTTCTAGTGCTACCCATACTTGATGACGCAAGAGCGGTTTTGATACTGCATTTGGGCAACTTATTTTATAAGCTACAATTGACGCATGTGTTTCATTTACAAAGATATCCATGTGCTTGTCTTGAGGGGTATAATAAACAAGATAGCATTGATCATGGTTATGGTCATAGTGAGTAATACATACAGAGGGAGAGGATATATCTTCTTTAGATGGGTACCAAGGGAAAAGTCCCAACCAATCAGGGACAATCTTTTGCAGTGTATGCCGTACTTTTTGTCGTGCTGCGCGCATAATATTTTCCAGAAGAGGCAAAACGTATATTTATTTAATTCTTTCAGTATGTTTCTTCTTGAGTAGCATGTCCCCATTGTCTAAGCAAGCCTTTTTTTTCCTTCTAAGTTGTTCAGCTTTTTCCAATTGTGCCATGCGTGCAGAAGATAAGCGCGGCTGTTGTATTTTTGGCAAATGTTGCTCGTGCTGCCCAGGAAAGGAGTGTTGCGCAAAAGTATGGGATGGAGAAGTCTCTTCCTGAGTCTTAGGGCTATACTGTGCGGCTTTTTCTTTTTGGGTAAGGAATAAATGCATGACTACGCTTAGACTAAATAAAGTATAGGTAATAACACCATAAGCTTGGGAAAGAAGGAAAGCGGCCATGCAGTATCCTAGTAGGCTTAGGCGTAAAAATAGGAATAAATTCCTATCTTGCGTTGATAAAAATTCAGCATTACCTCCACGCACAGAGAGGCGGTAAATAAAAATGAGTATACCACAAAAAGCCAAAAAACCACCAATACCTAGATCCACTGCTATCTCTAAAAAGCTATTGTGTGGAGCTTTCCAGTGAGAGTCAGTGAGGGTTCCAAGACCCACAGTGAATTGCCCAATGCCAACGCCAAATATAGGTCTGCGTATTACAAGTTCCAAACCGCTTTGCCAAATGGCCATGCGCCCACCGCCGCCCTCTGCAAAGTTGTAATCTGTACCGTCTACTACCCGTTGTAAGCGTTCCCAAAGAGCGTCTCCGGCCATGGCTGAAAACACGCAACCACCTAGAATAATAAGACTGATGATGAGCATTCGTCTTTTTTTCAACAGCGCAATGGAGTATAAAGCCACAGCGGACATGGCTAAAAAACCTCCGCGTGACCCACTCAGCGCTATACTTGCCACGGCGCCACCACTAGCAGTAAGGGCAAGAACTTTGACAATAAAGTTCTTGTGGCTAAAAAGAGCTATAGCCAGGGGTAAAAATGTAATGCACAGCAAGGCAATATCGTTGGGATCGTAGGTGGCGCTTACTGCAACGCGCCCTGTTGCTGAGCTTAAAAGCATTTGTATAGAGATAAATAAAAGTATGCATATAATGCCTATAAGCGTGACATGCATGTTTTTTTTCCCTAAAGCTACAATAATTGAGGCTGTTAGTATTAGCTGTAAAAAACCCATACAGCGCTCTAAAGCACTACTTGGATAGACACTAAAAGGTATGCCTAATACGGCTAAAACGATCATAGTGAGAAGATAGATTTTTATGGGGCTGTCTCGTAAAAGTATGCCTAAATCTTTTGAATTTTGTGCAAGAACCACACAAAGACCAATGGCAACACTTATCTTACCTAGCTGCAAAGGGGCTAGAAATGGGAATATCTCTTGAAAACGCCCTAGAAGGACAAAAAGAATAAACCAAAGGGCAAAATGAGAAAGAAAAGCCATGTTACTCCCAAACTCCAGGCAAAGCATCTTTTTTACGACGCAATAATTTGTTTAAAATAAGATTGATACTCCATGTTATAAAGGGCAGAGGGTCTTTTATATTCCAATCATCGTTGGCTGTATAGTATGGAGGATTCAAAAAAGATTTTTTTATGTACTGTAATGAGCTGTCAGCCTCTTTGCATTCGGCAATGAAGCGTAAAATGTCGCCACCCACCCAACGTGTGCGTGTGCCCATACGAGCTTGCCCAGCCACAAAATCTGTCTTTCCTTGAGCTAAGAAAGCATAGTAGGTGGGATAATCTACGCCAGCAGCAATATTGTGTTTTAACGATCCCCAAAAACGCGGGTTCGCATCTATTAAATAGCTTTTACCGCTTTTCTCTTCATAAATAAAATCCATTTGGCACACACCATTCCATTGTAAGTGCTCCAAAAGTTTACGTAAGGATTCTAAAGCGCTGGGATAGAGCTGGCTTAAGCGCGTGGTAGATTGTCCCACATGCAAAGGATACGTTGTGGTGAGTTTATAAGAGTCCGAGGCAATATGTTTACCCCTATGAAAAATACCACATGCCCCTATAAGCTCGCCTTCTATGATAGCTTGTACAATATAATTGTGCGGATTATTTATTTTCGTGCGTGCCACATGGTAAAATTCTTCGGCTGAGCTGAATTTTTGCATGCCCCAACCTCCACCACCTTGCTTAGGTTTAAGCATAAGGGGCATGGGCAATGCATCAGGAGTGTTTTTTTCTTGTAATATGTCGGTAAGCTCCCATGTGGGCGGAACATCTAAACCAAGACTTTGTGCAGTAAAGCTTAAGCTGCCTTTGGCATGCAGGGTCAAAGCTTGTGAATACTCGGGTAAAAATAAAGCCACACCACTGCGCTGTAAGGCCTCTTTATGTTTTAAGCAGGTGAGAGTTTCCTCAAGTACAGGAAGGATAATATCAATACCTTTTTCTTGTACATAGTCATGTAGGCATTGTATAAATGCTTCTTGCTGCGTGAAGGGAGAGGGATAAATCATGCGTCCCTTACAATAGCGTGACATGCCGGCCATGGTAAAGCCCATGCTGTCTCCCACGTATACGTCATAGCCTCTTTGAGCAAGGCTACAGCATATGGCATAGGCCACGCGGGTATTTCCTGAAGTAATAAGTACTCTAGGCATGAAATTTTCCTCTTTTGGCGTAGCTAATTGCATTTAGGCAAAGCAAGTTAGCACGCATATGTTATCTATAAGTTATATTCTTCTACGGGGATAAAATCAATATTATCCATGGTTATCATGTGGTTATAGCTTTTTCTGTGGCGTAACACTTCCACTTTCTCATTATCCACTGCCACAATGGCCGAGGAAAGGCAAAATTCATGGCATAAGAAGAGGAATACGCCCCGGCATCCATACTGGCTAGCACATTCCCCTCGGCTAATTTGGGCAATACCTTGCTGCGGTATAAGCAATTTGAGCGAGTGCATGCTCTATCGGTAGTTGCACATTCTTGATGTAAAGGACGTTTTACGTCATGGGCCAAGAGCATGTAAAATATGCATAACAATCCCAAAAGATATAAATAACGGTTAGATGATATATTTTTTATGTTGATTACGAAGCTGAGGCAGCTTTGTTCTTTTGTTTGTAGTGTTTTATAATTTTTGTGTATTGCACTGTAATGAAAGCAAAAATTGGTGTCATTACTATGACGGGAATTATGATGCCCGCAGTGGAAAAAAGGAGACCTTGTATAGAATCCATTATGGGGTCCGGCAGGCGCAAAAGAATAAATTTGATGACACGTAACACTTCGGTATGCACAATGTAAAAGAATAAAGGCGCGCTACCAAGGGTTATGCATAGGGTGCTTTTAAAGCTAAAACGTTGTAATGTAGCTAAAAGTAAAAAGGTGATACCAAGGCCGTATAATATATATTGTAAAGAAGGCGGGTACTTGTTTACAATAATGATATCCCCTAGGCTTGCAAGCCAAGTGTCGCGTATTTGCCAAAGGTTTGGGTCGCCATATAAACCTGTGAAGCGCAGGAAAAGAAAAAGCGCTAGACAACCTAGGCCAAGTTTTGCCCAAATGGCGCTGCTGCCTTTTTCCATGGTGAAGATGGGAGCGCATAAATAGCCCAATAAAAGTATGCTAAACCAAGGCATGATGGGCCATAAATTATGCAGAGATGCTCCCCAAGGCAAAGCTATGGGGCCTTCTATGAAGGCCAAAGTCCATAGGGTATCCATTATGGGTAATGTAGGAGAAATGCTTTGAAAATAGCTTTGCCCTATCATGCAAGCTAAAGCTATGCCCCAAAGAACGGCCTTGGGCCATGTAATCATGCAGCCTAAGAGCATCATACCTATGCCTGTAGGCCAAAGTACGTGTAAGGTAATGCTGCCTCCCTCAGAAAAAGGCGCATGGAAAAATAAAAGGCAGTTAACCACAGCAAGCATAAAGCCGCGCTGCCACAAATAGCTATGTACTTTTGCCTGCCCTGCACGGCGCAATTGCCATAAGTATGTGCCGGCTCCTGCCAAAAAGAGAAAGGCCGGCGCCACAAAGTGACTGCCAAGACATAATAACCAAAAAGACACTGTACCCACATGTTCTAGACTTCCTGCGTGTACAGGTATGGTGCTTGCTGTGCCAAGAATGCTTTTAGCTATCTGACTTAAATGTATGTGCCAGTGGTTAACGAGCATCCAGAACATACATATGCCTTTGAGCATATCAATGGAGTAAATTCTTTGTGGCTTAGCGTGCATCTTTTTTCCCTACTTCCCTTTGGGGTTCCATGTGGTAAAAGTATCACCTTGCCACAGGCGAATAAGCCCATACACACCCGCAGCGCTTTGCAGAAGAAAAAGGCGGCAAATACGGCCTAACACTTTGGCTTTTTCACCTAATGCTGCGCAAATGAGGAGCGCAATAACGCCTGCAAGCCCAAGGTTTGCCAGTATACTGTTTGTGAAAATCGCTGTTAGGGTAAAAAGTGCAAGCCAGATTAAAGCCAACCAGCGTAAAATTTTATGGGTAAAAAATTGCCATAAAAAGCCCCAATGCTTTTCTTGCCGTAAAGCATGCCTGTAGGTGAAAAACACATGCCATGATTGCGCCATGATACGTGTTTGGCGTGCAAAGGCATTGCTGTCATCTTCTGCGGGTTCACTTACCAGGGCGCGAGGTTCCGCCAAGGCCTCATGCCCTGCAAGAATCACTTGTATGGGATGAACCAAGTCATTAATAATGTTTTGGGGTAACTCTTGGTATAATTCTTTGCGCATGGCATAAATGGCGCCATCAGCGCCGGCAATGCCATACAATTTACCTTCATATTCTTTGAGCCATTCTTCATAACGGCGGTACAAGCTGCCTGTGCTTTCCTTGCCTTGCTCATCGCGATAAATACTGCGGCCACTTACTAGTCCCACTCTTGTGTGGTTAAAGGGGGCTGCAATACGGTACAAGGCATCTTCATGCAACATGCTATCAGCATCTGTGAAGAAAAGTATTTCGCCTTGTGCTTCCAATGCTGCACGGTTAAGGGCTTTGGTTTTTCCACCGCGAGTTTCTTGGCATAAAAGACGAATGCGTCCTTGATTTTCAGGCTTTTCCATATACTGTGCAATGATAGCTTCGGTGGTATCACTGCTTTGGTCAGAGACAATAAGTAGCTCTAATTTTTCTTTGGGATAATCCAGAGCTAAAAAATTTTCTAATTTTTCTTTGATGATAGTTTCTTCATTAAAAACAGAAAGCAAAATACTTATGGAAGGACAAATCTCATGTGCCAGATACGCAGGCGTAGGCGGTATGTGCGCGCTATTTTTCTCTTTAATACGCTGCAAAAGCATTAAGCAAAAGGGGTATATAACAAGAGGATATATAAGTAAAAATGCAAAAAAACAAAGTAGTGCGGTCATATGAAACCTCTATATGCAAGAACTATCGGCGGAAATTGCGGTAAAAAATTGTGCCATGGCCGTCACATCCTTGGGCTGTACTTGGTCATGGGTGGGTAAAGTAATAAGATTGGCAGCCAAGTAGCCGGCTCCAGAAAAATCTTTTTCTACATTTTCTTCAGGGTGAGCAAGGTGAGGCTTAAGCTCGGAGACAGCGCATAAGGCTTGTGGGAAACCGCGACTTATGCCAAGTTTTTTAGCTGTGCTTCCTTTCTGATGTGTCAAAATTTGCTGTATATATTTTTCAGCTCCTGCTGTGGGCAGTACAGGGTAGCGCAAATACATGGGATTGCTTTGAGACATGGGACTAATGGCGCAAAGCTCTTTCTGATTTTCTATGAGCTGTGTATATTGCTTAGCCCATTGGCAGCGCTGTGCATTGGCTTTTTCCAAAAGACCCAAGGCAGCTTTGCATAAAGCCATTCTATAGGGAGAAAGAGCGCCATCAGGAAAGTTTGGTTCAAAAATGGAAGCACCTATATTGAGCCAAGGCAAAGAAGCCGGCAAGGTGTAAAAAAGAGGGCGACGCAATATAAAAAGCGCCAAAGCTTTAATCAATATACCTAGGTCATGGCCTTTGGAGGGGGTCGCGCCAAAATACCATTGCTTCGCGGTACTTTCCATGGCGGTGGCTATGTGGGCATGCTTGGTGAGCACAATGCCGCCTTCCACCGCTGTAAGTGGTTTACCGCGGCTTAAACTAAAAAGACCCACATCAGCCATACAACCTGCATGGCTTGATCCTACTTTGGCGCCCATGACTTGCGCTGCATCATCCACCAAAAAAGCGCCACATGCTGTGGCAATTTTCTGCGCTTCGGCACAGTCAAAGGCAAAACCAAATTGATGGCAGACCACAATGGCTAACGTTTTTTCTGAGGCATGCGCTTGCATGGAGGTATAGTTGGGGCTTAAAGTGCTAGGCGTAACATCGTAAAGGCGCACTTTAAAACCGGCATGCACCACGGCAGAAGGCACGGAGTAAGAAACATAAGCAGGAATAAGTATTTCTGTACGCTGCTCTTTTTGCTCTGGTGGCACGCAAGCTTGCAACGCTTTTAAAGCCAAGGCAAGTCCAGAGCGGCCTGAGTCGGTGAGTATGGCGTGCTCGGCGCCAAAGATATGGCGCAATTCCACCTGTAAAGCTTGCTCTACTTCTTGCGGCTTCACAAAGGCTTGTAAAGAACGCACAAGGCTACTCATGGGCAGAGGAGCGCCGGCAGGGGGCAAGGTGCGCCACGGCGCAGGGGGGCTAAAAGAATGACTCATTAGGGGATGCCTCGCACAATATGCGGCCCTAGAGCATTGGCTAGCCATAAAGGAAGTTTTTTCCATGCGGAAATAGCCAATTGAAATTTTGGATTATTCACAGAAAGTCCCGGAAGGCTGGCGCCTTGTGGTAAAATATATTCCCAATATAAAGGAACTTCGCGCACTCCCCATTGTTTTTTAAATGACCAAGGGCCACTTTGTGGCGTGGATCGGCCAAAGTCAAAATACGCAAAACCCTCTTCGGCGCTGAGGCGCAAAGCCTCCCAATACAGACTATGGTTGGGGCAAACGTTGCGATGTGCCAATAAGGAAGAAGCCCAAGGCATTTGCATGGTATCGCCATAGCGATAGAGAATGCCAGAAGCTATGCACAGGCCATCTCTATACACACAAAGAATTTCTGTTTGCTTGCCTAAGTGTTCCAACACCGTGGAAAAAAATGATTTTGCATAAACAGGTGTACCAAGATCCCGCATGTTTACGCAAAACACAGCATAAAAATCGTCCAATAATTCTTTACCGCCGCGAGTAACGCTGAGCCCATTTTTTTGCGCTTTGCGCACCTGATTGCGCACTTTATCTTTGAAGCCTTTCCATAAAATATCTGGATTTTCTGGTAAATCTAAAATCATAGACACTTTATGGTCAGCCTTAGCCGGTAAATCAAGCCCGCAAGGATGCATGTGCCGCAGTTCTATGGATTCTCCTTTGAGTTCTTGGCGTAAATTTTCGGCATATTCTTGTAAAGCCAAGGCCGCTTCCTTGGAATCGCTCAAAATACCCCCATAATTGACAAAGGGTAAGGAGCATAAATTTGTGCCGAAAATTTTTGAGATCACATGACATATGGGGAGCACTCCCACAAGCTCTTGCTCGTTTTGTGATGAAAATGCGCCCAAGGCATAGGTTTTGTGTCCAAAGGCCTGCTCAAAAATAGTAAACCATGCCGGCAAGGCATAGCCAAAGGAGGTATCCTTAGCTTTCACATAATTTTCCCACAAGGTTACATCTTGCGTGCTTGTGCCAAGAGATAAAGGACGTACAGTAACACTAGTCATGGGGTAAAACCTCATTTAAAACCTGACCCATGGGGGCAAAGCTATGACGCTTAAAAAGATAACGCAATTTGCTTTCAGTGGTGGCTAAATTAATATAATGTCTAAAGCGCGATTTAAGAGGCCCTTGCATGCGCGGTTGATTCGGATCAATTTCCCAAGGATGAAAATAGAGTGTACTGGCATTGCCTTGCTTTTGTAAATGACTAAATCCTTTAGACATAAAAGAAACAGGTAATAAGCGTAAATAGCCGCCACCGGAAAAGGGCAGAGTGAGTTTTTTTCCTAAGAAGGTAAGCTCCAAGGTACTTGGAGGAAACTCTTTAAGGCTTCCATGCTCTCTATGTAAGACATGTGGGAAGCGCTGCGCCCCTGGCATGCCATATACATCGTGATGAATGGGAAATATACTAGAGTCATAACGAAAGCCCGTTTCAATAAGCACATCTAGGGCCCAAAGGGTTTTGGGAGTAATGGTATAACTGGGTGCGCGGTAGCCTTCTACGGCTTGGCCTGAAAGGTCTTGTAAAAGTTTGCGCGCATCGCTGACATCCTTAGTAAATTGTTCTCTCGTCATGGTGGTAATGCGGCCGTGATTATAGCCGTGACAACACACTTCATGGCCTTCTTGAGCCATACGACGCACCACGTCAGGGTAGCGCTCTGCCACCCATCCCAGTACAAAAAAAGTGGATTTTAGTGAGTATTCGTCGAAAATATCAAGTATTTTATGGGTATTTTGTGAGACTCTGTGAGGCATAGTGTCCCAAGTGGAACTATCAATGGAGCTTTCAAAAGCGCTTACCTGAAAATAGTCCTCCACATCGACTGTTAAAGCAATGGCCATGTCTTCTCCTCAAAAGGCAAAAATACGAGGTAGATTTGGTGTTTTATACAATTTAAAAAGTGTAGGCAATGTCTACCGAAACTCTATTATCTAAGTAAGCAGCTTCTTCATAAGGTATGTTGTATTCTAAAGAATGCGTTAGCGACACCTTGGTGCTTTCGCTAAGTTCATAGCTTAGACCATAAGAACCTGTATGTCTATGATCGCCTAAAGTATGATCTTGGTAAATATTGCCGTTATATCTCATGAGCGCTGTAAGTCTATCGGTAAGCTCATAGCTAAAGCTTGCTGTGGGGGAAAAGGTATTGCCCTGCTCCTCATTGCCGCTTTGTGTGGCGTCACCAGAAAATTCTGACTCATAGGTATTATAGCTAATGCCGAGGGAAATATTGGAACGATCGAATTTTTTGTTCCAGCTAAGACTATAGCTTGATTTATATACTGCAGTGTCGCTTTCAGGGTCATCTTCAAAGGAAGTGTTATAGGCCAAAGAAAAAACACTGCGTCCCACAGCATATTTTAAGCTAGCTTGCACATAGGGGGAGAGCGTGGCGTCTCCTGCATCTGGAACGCTGTAGTTAGGTCCTACTTCTAAGCTCGCAGACAAAGAGTCGCTGAAGGCATAGGTGCCGCCCACATACAAATTATAGCGTGTAGTGTCCGTGCTATCTTTGCTGTCATACACGATGCGCGTGGCGCCGCCACCTGTGTATATGCTAGCTCTATCACTGAGTTCATGCGTGAGTTTAAAATAACCAGCGTGAGATTGATTTACATTATGGCTAAAGTCATACTGCTCACCATTGATAGAAAGAAAATACGGCATATCACTATTTTGATTAGCGCTATAGCGTGTGTCTGTGAAAGTGTAACCAATGGTTAAATCTGTTCTATCTGAAGGCTTTAAAGTAATGTAAGGCCCAATGGTAATAATATTACGATTGCGCGCATCTACATCATCATCGCCGTCTTGAAATTCACCCTTAGTTACATCGTCATACACTTGTTGCATGTTTTCACTGATATTGATGAAGAACAAATTTTTTATGACTTCAGCTGTAATGGTGGCATCAATGGTATGCTGATATTCCGGTTCAGATTTTTCATGCAGGTAAAAAACATAATCGCCGCTGTACGTAATATCTGCCTCAATACGTCCGCCTTGGCGTTTAAAAGATAGCATGGGTTTAATATGAGTCATAAAAGCGGAAACTCTATTATCATTGTCTCCTTCAATATTATCATCATACTCAAAACCAAAACCTAAGCTTGCTTTAAATTCATAAATAGAGTCAGATTTTGTAGGCGCGTTGGCAAGGTCGCCATCCACATTTTCAAGGTTAACGGCTCCATCTGTGCTGGTAGTGGCTGCATCAGTAGACGCGTTTGCGCCACTTGTAGTACTTGAGGTTGTAGATGCAGAAGAGCTTGCTGAAGAACCGCCAGAAGAAGAGGTCGTATCTTCAGCAAAACCATATACAGGCATGCTTAGGGTAAGCAAGAGCAGAAAAAGAGAAAAATAATGTGGTATACGCATATATAAGTACTTTTATTATTGGTAAAGGGTTTTTCTTTTTATTTCTACATCCTAGAAAATTATAGTTTTTTGTCAAGTTTTTTTACCTTCTTCTTCAACGATAAGAAGATATTTTGACTATATCCTACAAGTTTACCTCTTCTTATTTTTTCCAAAGAGATTTACTGCTTGCCTTGGCTTCGGCTTTTTTTTCTGCTTCTGTAACGACAGTTTGCGATAAAAGCACCATAACTTGCGATAAGGAAACTAAACTTTGTTGCATCATTTCAGCACATTTTTCCATACGATCGCACAATTTGTCTATTTCTTCGCCAGACCATTTTTGCCCTAAAACAGCTCCAGTTGCAGGGGCGAGTAGTACGGGCTGAGCAGTTTGACTTTCTTCTGTAGTTTTTTCATTTTTTTTCTGCTCTTTAGGGGTGCTGGCTGCCCAAAATTGTGTTTCAAAGTCAAGATGTTTTAAGATGGCATCCAAACTTTCAGCATCAACTGATTTTTGGTTCTTTGTAAAAGCGTCCAACAAAATATAATCACAAAGGATATTAATGAGCCTTGGTACGCCGCGTGTGGCCTCATGAACAAGCTCCATGGTACCTTTTTCCCAGTCCAAAGCTTCACGGTTGCCAGATTGCTCCAGTCGATGATAAATATAGGACGCTACATTTTCCACACTTAAAGGGGATAAGTGGCAATGCACCAAAATGCGTTGACGCAATTGAATAAGGTCAGCGCTGCCTAGCTTATCGCGCAATTCTGGTTGTCCTACCAAAATAATTTGCAAAAGTTTGGCATGTGCTGTTTCAAGGTTAGAAAGCAATCGTATTTCTTCGAGTTGTTCGAGGCCAAGGTTTTGTGCTTCATCTATGATAAGCACGCAGCGTTTGCCAAGGGCATATTGATCTATAAGAAATTCATTAAGATCGCGCAGCAGTTCTGCTTTGTCATTGGTGGTGCTAGTGAGACCAAAGTCATCATTAATCATGCGCAAAAGCTGAGCGCTATCCACTTGAGTGTTAAACACTGTGGCCACAGTCATTTCTGAAGATACTTTGTTTAATAAGCGTCTAATGGTGGTGGTTTTTCCTGTACCCACTTCACCAGTAAAGAGTATAAAGCCTGTATGTTCTATGAGGCCGTATTGCAAAAAGGTAAGGGCTTTTTTATGTACATCACTCATGAACAAAAAGTCCGGATTAGGGAGCAGTTCAAAAGGTTTTTGATGTAAAGAAAAATACGATAAATACATGATATCCTCACATACCATGGTCTTACATGCATAAGAACCACAGAGGAAATATTAATTGTACGGCAAGGGAAGTCTTGCTTTATGGTTTAGAGTATTCTTTATCTGTGTAATTATAATACGAATAGTTAAGAATATCTTTTTCTGTACCATAGGCCGTAGCAGCGTTATAAACCATGCCAAGTAGAGGCACGTCTTGTAATTGTTTGAGGGAGGCTTCCACATGGCTTTTATAGGTGACATTTTCGCGCACCACTAACATAACGCCATCCACCATACGGCTTAAAGCGCGGCTTTCAGCAAAAGGAAGCAAAGGCAAGGAGTCGAGGATAACGATACGGTCAGGATAACGATGTTTCACTTCTGCCAAAAAGTCGTGCATACGCTTAGAAGTAATAAGTTCTGCTGAGTTGTCAATGATGCTGCCAGCACAAAGCAAGGAGAGTTTTCCAATGCCGGTGTGTATAAGGCAATCGGTAATGGGAGTATTATGCATAAGACAGTCAGAAAGCCCTTTGGGGGGATTTTTGACTCCCAAGACTCGATGGCAAGATGGAGCGCGCAAATCCACATCAATGAGCAATACTGTGGTATCAAATTCCATGGCTAAAGCACAAGCAAGGTTACATGAGGTAAGGGTTTTTCCTTCATTTCTCATGGCGCTGGTCACCATAAACATGGATTTTTCTGGATGGCTTTTACGCAAAGCAATAATATATTCTTTGAGTAAGCGATAAGAACCTCCAAGGGTAAAAGCCTCATCGGTGGCCATGATAAGCTCTTTTATGGGGCGCAATTGTACAGGAGAACCGTCCTGCGTGCTCCCTACATTTTCAGTAGATTTTTGCTTATCTGCCTCCGGTGTCGCTTGTGTGTGCTCTTGTGTTGTTTGCTGCGCAAGTGCAGGCTCTTGTTCAGCTTTTTCTTGTGAAGGAGCTTGTACATTTACAGGCATGGGACTTGATGCAGCGTTTTGCACAGGCGTAATTTGGCTAGGCGCAATGTGTTCGGTACTCGTGGTGCTAGCTTTAGTGGCGCCTTGCAGCAAAATATCCACAGGCTCCAAATTTTTTTCTGGGGCTTTAGATGTGGGCGCAGAGCTTTGATTGGTGTTTTCAGCGCGTTCTTTCAGCGCTTTTTCCATGGCTTTTTCAATAATACTCATATGTTTTTCCATTAAGGTATAAGATAATGTGACATATATTATGCTGGGAAAAGCCTTTCAATGAAAGTATATCCCAAAAATTCTACTGCAGCCGCTGCCACAACAAAAAGAATAACGCAAGCAGTTATGATCATGGTAATAATATTGGCTCTTCTACGCTTGGCTTGTATTTCTGGTTGTATAATCACAGGTAATTTAACTAAAACAGGCACATTATAAACGCTTAAATCGTCAGCTGTGTAAATTCTTGTGCGTAAAATACTGCGTGCTATGATGGCTGCAACAGCAAGACCAAAGCCAGCTATAATTCCCCCAAGCATGAATAAATAGCGGATGGGAAACACAAAAGATGTGGGTGTAATGGCGGCATCAATAACTTTAAAGCTCACAGCTTTATCTTCCAATTCCATTTGTTTGGAAACTTCAGATTGGCCAAGGCGTCCTACGAGCTTTTGATAGATAAGCATTTCATTGGCTTTACGCTGCTCTAAATCGGAGAGTTTTGTGCGGATGCCGGGAAGTGCTTCTAAATTTTTTAAGTTAGCATCGCGTTCTTTGGTGGTAACTTTTTCTGTATCTTCAATGGATTTGAGTTCAATTTGAATGCCTTGAAACTGCGTATTAAGGCTTTGATTTTCCGGTTGGTTTTTTATCTCTTCAAAGCGCTTTTTAAGACCTTCTAAATCCAAGGTTAAACGCTGCACAATGGGGTGTTTTTGCGTATAAATGGACTTAGCACTGTTAAGCTCAGTTTCTTTGGCGCGAATATCATCAGCCATTTTTGATGCATCAGACATCATATGTTGTTGTGATAGAAGCTTATTTTTTTCAATGCGTAAGTTTTCTAATTCTTGATTGAGATTATTAATCTGCTGCTGAATAAAGTTTTCATTAAGGCTTAAAAGCTGGCCTTGTTCAGATTTGAATTTGTCTATATCTTCTTGTGCATTTTGAATACGTTCTTGAAACACTTCAATTTGATTGCTTAAAAAAGTGGTGGCATCAAAAGATTCTTGGCGTTTTTCTGACATGCTTGTTTCAATATACACACGAATAAGTGTGTTTACGAAGTCACGCGCCATGACGGCGTTGCTATGTCTAAATGTTACAGAAAATACCCCGCGTTTTCTATCATGGCTAATATAGGTGTTGGAGCGTAATTGTGTGATAAGAGCTTCTTTTTTTTCTGCGGTATCAGCGTGCAAATCCAAATCTAGTAAAGAAGCAATTTGAAAAAGCATATTGCGGCTGAGTAATTGCAACTCTAAAATACGAATTTTAGATTCTGCTGAAGTGGTAATGGCAATACCTTCCACCAAATCACTGACGATATTTTCTTCTATGGAAATGGTAGAGGTGGCTTGAAACTTTTTGGGAACAAGATAACTGATCACAAAAGCAGTTAATGAAGTGATGATAACAACAATACAGATGAATTTAATATTATTGTTCAAAAGATTAAGATATTTAACAATATTAAGGCCAGAATCGGCTTCATGGGAGTGTGTCGTAGTATGCGTTTTCATAGCCGTTATGCTACCTTGAAATCTTTATATGTGTATAAGAAAGAACGGTGTTGTATCATGTTTATATGGTACAACCTTGTTTGATATGTCTATTTTTTTTAATGGTATGAGCTGGTTTGTAAAAAGTATGGTCGCAATACCTAGAACACTTTTTACAAACCAGTTGTAATTTATTAGGAACTTCTAAAACCAAGAGGTGTCAACCACTATAAGGTCGCCACCTTGAAGAGTCACATTTTGTGTCATATCGCCATTACTGATAAGGTCAGAAAGGCGTACATTAATTCTTTGTGCGCCATTATTACGCGTGATGACTGTGGCATTACGATCAGCAAATTTTGTAAAGCCGCCTGCTTGGTGTATGGCTTCAAGAATAGTCATTTCATCGGTGAAAGGTACAGTTCTTGGATTGTTTACAGCGCCTTCCACATAAACAAAACGATTTTTATTTAAGGGAATAAAGAGTCTATCATTGGCTAACACTTCAAGGCTTGCATATTCGCCTATGCCCTCTTTGAAGAGCTTTTGAAAATCAGAAGCTATTTTTTGGCCATTACGCTCTAAGTACGCGCCGGCAAGGTCAGCATTATTACTAGGCTGAATATTAGAAAGAAGCTGTAATAATGTCATTTTTCCTGCTAAGGGAATGACGCCAGACGCTGTACCTGGGCCGTATACTACCATGCTATTGGCAGGAAAAGTGTTCACAGCCACAGACACTAAGGGCTCAAATACCAGTTCACGCAAGGCTCCGGTAATGCGACCTTGTAACTGGCGTGGGGTAATGCCCGCAGCCTGTAATTCCCCAATACCTGGTAAGGATATTTTTCCATCTGGGCGCACCACAACTTCAGCGCTCATTTCTGCTTCACCCCAAACGCGAACAGATAGGGCATCACCCTTGCCAATAATGTAGTCTTTTTCTGCAGCTTGTGCGGCACTGAGACTTAACATAAAAATGCATAGAACTGTTAATACAAAGGAAAACTTTTTCATTTAGCGTGCTCCATCTCTAGTAAAAATTATCAGTATAGTGCGTAAAAGTATTTCTACCTCTAACAACAAAGACTGCTTTTTAATATAGTATAGGTCATAGCGTAATTTTTCAAGTGCATCTTCAACAGAAGCACCATAAGGGTAACGCACTTGCGCCCAGCCTGTTACACCGGGTTTAACACTATGTCTTTCTCCATAAAAGGGAATAGACTTTTTTAACTCGCCAATAAATTCTGGTCGTTCTGGCCTTGGTCCCACAAGACTCATGTCGCCTTGAAGCACATTGATAAGCTGTGGAATTTCATCTAAACGGGTTTTACGTAAGAAATTACCCACTCGTGTAATGCGGGGGTCAGATTTTTTGGCCCATACAGCACCTGTACCTTTTTCTGCATCACTGCGCATACTACGAAACTTAATGATATGAAAAAGTCTGTCGTTAAGCCCCACACGTACTTGCCGGAAAAATACTGGACCAGGTGAATCCAAATGAATAATAAGGGCAATGAGCGGGAAAAGTGGCGCTAATAGTATCAGCCCCACCACAGATCCTATCACATCTAGCGTGCGCTTAATGACGCGTCTTGTAAGAGAAAGAGAAAAGCCCGATGCAAAAATAAAGTCACTGGGTTTTAAGTTTTCAATGTACAATTTGCGCGAAATAAATTCGTAAAAAGTTTGTGCTTCCACGATATTAATACCTAGCATACGGCATTTGAGCATCTGCTGAACGGGCATATTGCCGCGCCTTTCAGAAAAGGAAACAATAATAGTTTGTATCCCAGCTTTTTGCGCATCCAGATATAATTTATCATTACTCATGTCAGAAGAGTCCGTGTAGAGCTCTGAACTATGGTTGCTATTTTGTGGAACAGCAAAAATGCTTTCTAAAGTAAAACGGCCACGGCTATGAGCAATTTGCTTATGGATAATTTCCGAAGATTTATCATCGCCAACAATCATAACCTTGGTACCTAATATTTTGGGGTATCGCCAGTCCGATGTGAAAAAGTAACTTAAGCTTTTACAAATCACAAAGATACCAAGGGTACTCATGACTGGTGCAGGTGTGAGGGTAATGGATCTTGCAAATTCAGAAACGAGAATGAGGGTGATGGATACGGACATGACAAAAAATGTGATAAAGCTAAAAAGCGATACATTGGATTCTTTACCAAGTAATATGTCACAAATGAGCGCACATACAAAAATCGAGCTACCGATGGCCACATAGGTATTTATGCTTATATTTGAAATGTTAAGAAAAAATATTTCTTGAAAAAGCGCGGTGCATGCAAAGGCTAACACTAGCCAAAGCATATTACCTACTGTTCTTGATAACCATGTGGTGTTCATACTGTCCTCTCCTCACCCATTTTTTGCAACGAAGTTTGCCCTTACCAAGAATATCACAGAGAGTAAAGGGGAAAAACTGTATACATGTTTGCAAAAAATAAAACATTTCACCATAAAATCTTGAAAGTTATATTTTACAGCAAAATATGTAAATTTCAAATAAGCTTCTTTTTTGCCTGTAAAGTGCACTGTATACGTGTTAAAAAAGAATATTATCATGGTCACACAAAGCTGTAAAACTTCATGTGACCATGCTTTGTTATTACTCAGTCTCTTTTATGATAATATGTGCAAAAGCTTACTCATTATCAGTGATAAGATCTTTAGCTTTTTCCATATCATCAAAACCGCCAAGTTCCACAGCCTTTTTCAATGCCTGAACGCCTTCGCTTCTCTTACTATCTGCTAAATAGGCAAGACCCAAACGGTAGTACAGTTGTCCCGAATTGGGATGGGTTTTAATACCATTTTCAATAATATTTAAAGCTTCTGCGATTTGTTTGTTGGCTAAGAGGGCAAACGCATAAGTGTCTATGACAGCTTGATTTTCTGGAGCCCCCACATAGGCCTTGGTAGCAAGCTCCACAGCACGAGCTGTGTTTTTTCCTTCTTCAGCCAAGGCCGTGGACAAGTTGTTGAGAACCACGATATCTTCGGGGTAGAGTTCAAAAGCTTTTTCGTAACTTACAACGGCTTTTTCAAAGTCTTTTTGTTGTAAGTGCGCAAAGCCTTGTCCTACCAATGCTTCTTTACTCTTGGGCAGCTTTAAAAGAGTGGTGTGAAAATAGGAAAGCGCTTTCGTGTAATTGTTCTGACGCAAGTAAAGTTCGCCCAATTGTATGAGCAATTGCGTTACTTGTGTGCTTTTGTAGGCATCTTCAAGGACTTTTACAGCACCTGCAAAGTCATTTTTCCCTTCAAGAGCCATGGCTTTAAACATATAGCCAGTGGGCGCATTGGGATGCAGTTGAATAATTTTTTCTGCAGTGGCAAGGGCTTGTTCAGTGTTTTTCTCTGTGGTGTAAATTCTAAACGTTCCCAAAAGCGCCTCAAGGCTATCTTTCAACTCGGGTGTATTATAGATAGCTAGAGCTTTTTCCACATTTTTTTGTTGCATGTAAAAACTGACTAGCATGCCGCGCACCTGAACAGAAGGCGCTGCCGCCAAAGTGTCAGTGAGGTATTTTTCTGCTTTGACCAAGTCTTTAGCTTGCATGGCGCGGCGCACCAAGGATTCAAGCGCTCTTGGGGAGCCCAATGCATTGGCTTTTTCCAAGCGTTTCGTGGCTTGTTCAGTTTGCTTTAAACTGTCTAACAACATAGCGCTTGTCACAAGGAAGGAAACATTTTCTGGGTCATGCTCAAGGTAAGCATTACACATGTCTAGCGCCTCTTGTGTCCTGTTGCTGGTCATATAAATGTTTAAAAGTAATTGAGAGGCCGGCAAAAACTTAGGCTCAATGGCATACGCTCTTTTTAAGGTTTCGATGGCTTCTTCATTTTTCTTTTCAGAAAGCTGTAAACCGGCTTTCAAGGTAAGCAAGAGGGGATGGTCAGGCTGTTCGGCAAGCCCTTCTTCTACCACTTGTGATGCCTTGGCATAATCATGCTTGCCCATATAGAAGTTAAAAAGCGCAGTGCGCGCAGAGACGCTTTCACTATTGGCTCTAATGCTCTTTTCTAACTCTTTAACAGCTTCTACTTCATGGTTTTGCGCCAATAAAATATTGGTACGGTTCATGGTAGCTTGTGACATTTTAGGGTTTAATTCCAAAGCTTTTTCTAAGGATACAAGGGCGTCATCTTCTTTACCCAGAGCATTTTGAATGGTGCCAAGTAAGTTAAACCCTTCTGCGCTACGGCTATAATTTTCCACAAAGCGTTTAATTTCGCGTTCTGCTTCTTCATAGCGTTTTTGTTCAAAGAGAATTTGCCCCGTAAGCATTAGTGCTGAACCATGCGTGGGCGCAACGTCGAGGATACGACGTAAATTGCTCAAAGCAGATTCTGAATTTTTCATTTGATGTAAGGTAACAGCAAGGCGCAAAAAGCCATCAATGGACGGCGCCATATCTACAGATTGCTGGAAAAATGTATTTGCTTCAGGTATTTGCTTGTTTTGATACGCAATCATACCGGCGAGCATATGCTCTTGAGCATTGGCTTTAAAGTTTTTGCGCATGCTTTCAAGCACCACTTCTGCTTCCTTGGTTTTGCCTTGGCTTACCAAAAGCGAGCCTAAAGAGAAAGAAGGAGATACGTCTTTAGGAAGCAAAGTAATAAGTCTTTTATACAGGCTTTGCGCTAAAGTAGAGTCTTTTTCTTGCATGGCTAAGCTGGCGCGAAGTTGTAAAGCCTCCGTATTGTTTTGATCTTCTTGTAAAATAGTATCTAAACTTTTCTTGGCTTCTTCAGGGCGCCCTTGAGCGAGGTTTAGTCTGGCAAGGCTTACTTTAAAGCTGCTGTTTTTAGGATCTAAAGCAATGGCATCATTATATGCTTGCTCTGCCTCAATGAATTTACGCAAGAAAATATAGTTAATGGCAGAAAGCTCACGTGTGTCTGCTGTGGCTCCATGCTCAGTTTCTATGCTTTGCAAATATTCTAATGCTTTTTCAGGCTTACGTGAGTCAGTGTTGAGCTGCGCAGCCATAAAAAGTACTTCTTTATTACTGGGTTGCTGCAATAAGCTTTTTTTTAGCTCCGTTTCTGCTTGAGCAATTTTTCCGGCTTTTAGATATGCTTTAGCAAGGTCAAAGCGCAATTCAAAATTTTTAGAGTCTTTATCTAAAGCATTTTTGAAGAAAACAATGGCGCCATTGGCATTGCCTTCTTGCATAAGCTTGCGTCCTTCTTCTTGGAATTCTTTAGCATTATCACCGCCGCATGCAGTAAGGCTCATGGCCAAAAGCGCTGCTGTGCAAAGGTAGGAAACTTTTTTTAAGGATTTTTTGATGAGAACTCGTGACATAAAACTCTCCTGTAAGGCAAAATGTCAATGATAAACACCGTTGTGAGATGTTTTTCATGGGTTTATGGTAGCGTTGTACTACCAAGTAAAAAAACTAAGCGAAACACTGTCATACCATGCTAGCACTGCTTTAATGCAGGTACATGCGTGCAGGCATTATTTAAGCAGTGTGCCCTTTAAAGGTAAGTTTAAGTACTTACTTTTGAAACATGGCACGCCACTACTGTGAATTCTGCTAAGGTGAGTTATTAATCGAATTTTCACAACAACCTGTGATAATACGAAATAATCCAGTATGCGCTCACTATAGCAAAATCTTATCTTCTTGGCAATGCCTTGCCCATGGCGTGAAAAAGCCACTCACCCTAAGGCGTAGGGTGAGTGGCAAATTTGTATAAAGTCTAACAATTATGCTTTATTACGACGACGCTTTAGGAAGCCCATACCAGCAAGGCCAAGGCCTGTGAGTAGCATGGTAGCTGGCTCAGGAGTAGGCTCTGGACCTACAGGAGTAGCGGTGATGCTAAAGTAACCGTCGATGTCAAATACACCAAAGTTTGCTTTTGTGCCGGTGATTTCATTGTTAGTGGCACCCACTACATACTTGTCGTAAGTGTATGTTCTGGTGTCCTCATTAATGGTCCAGCCCACATACCCTGGGGAAGATTCAACGCCTGTTAAGGCTCTGCCGTCCACAAAGAGTCCTATGCCTGTGAGGCCGTATTTGTAACCGTCATGTGTGATGGCTGTGGCACCAGTGCCGGAAACATCACCCGGGGCGTAAAAAATGTATTCTATGCCGGTGGCAGCGTCATAAAATGTTTGCAATTGAATAGTATAGGTATGTTTCATGAACACACTTGGATTTTCTACGGAGCGTACACTATATTCGAAGGCTAAGCCAATGAGCTCACTGTGTTCCATTCCAGTCACAGGGTCTTTATCTTTGGTTCCGTGGCTTAACACATTGGACTGTGACAAGCTGGCGCTGGCTTCGCCATTTGTACCTGGTACTAATGTTAAAGTGCCTGTGGCTCCTTCAGCATCATTCATAGTGGCATCATTAAAATATTTTGCGCTGCTCCAAGCAATATGTTCGGGAGTGTTTGGATCAAATGTAGTACTGTTGCCCAGAGGGGTACCGTCATAAGCGGTAAAGTACGCATTGGTTAGAGTATAGGTCCATTCAGTCAACATGGCTGCTTGAGCTTGAGTTGCGCCAACAATAAGTAAGGATGCACACAGAAAACTTCCAACTAATTTCTTCATAGAATCCTCCAAATATAAATTGTTTTTTTGAGCCTATATGAACCTCATCCTCCGTTATAAAGTATTAATGGTTACCAAGTTAATAATAATCTAGCAAATGTCATGCCAATCTTTAACTTGTTTAAAATATAGTGAAAAATATTTTTTCTACCATAAGCGCTGTAAAAAAAACTGACAGTTTTGTCGGATTTGTTTACACAGAGATATGGTAGGAAAGTGCCTGTTTTGCAGGCCAAGTATTTGTCATGGCTTTGCAGCTTGTACGCTGCGTGAGTATATTAAAAAAAAAGCCCACCCTAATAATGTTAGGGTGGGCTTAAATCTTAGGAGATTTTAGCGCTTAGGCTTTTTTGCCACGACGCTTGATGAAGCCCATACCGGCAAGGCCAAGGCCTGTGAGCAGCATGGTAGCAGGCTCTGGTGTGGGAGCAGGATCGTTAGTAATTTTGGTGTTGGTGATGGAGAATGCGCCAGTGATTTCAAACTTACCAGCATTTTCGCCTTTGGAACCAAGATATGTATCAGTATTGTCACCGCCAACAACATATTCGCTGTAGTTATTGTTGATGGTGTCAGGGTTAATGGCCCAGCCTGTGTAAAGGTTTTCATCGCCTTCTGCACCAGGAAGACCAATCAATGCTCTGCCGTCCACGAAAAGGCCAATGCCAGTTACGCCATAGGCATAGCCATCATGGGTAATGGAAGTGGCGCCTTGGCCTTTTACTTCAGAATTGTTGTAGTACACATATGCAGTATTAGTTTCTGCGCTATAGTAGGTGTATAAAGGAATGCTGTAGTTAACTGTCATTTTAACGCTGTCATTGCCTACAGCTACTACTTCGTAGGTGAATACAAGGTCAGCAATCTTTGTGGCTGGAGTGCTGGTAGAGGTGCCATCGGTGGTGATTTGGTTTAACAGTTTATCGTCATCATTGGTGGAAGCAGATGTGTTGTCACCAGAAAAGCCAAAAGTACCACCATATCCGCCGTTGGGACTTAGGGTAATGCCATAAGAGCCAGATTCAAAGGTGGCATTATCTTTAGTGACATTATTGGTATCTGTGGTGGAACCCACAGTGGCAAAATCGGTGTTGATGTTTTCAAGTGCTACGGATGATAAATTGTATGTCCAATCTGTAAGAAGGGCAGCCTGTGCTTGGCTAGCGCCAATCATAACAAGACCTGTAAGCAATAAACTCGAAACTAACTTTTTCATTATAAACTCCAAAAAATAATTTTTTCCCTGTCTCCTCTTTACCGGGTACCTGTCGGTGAAGAGCATCAAGATAATTTCCTTATAGCAAGTGCCGTGCCAAAGTGTAACTACTCAAAAAAATAGGTGTTTTTGTTTTTATCTGAAAAAAACTACAAAATGCTGTAAGAAAAGCTGACAGAGTTGTCGGCATCCTTTACAGTGTAAAATGTAAAAACCGTAGTAATGATAGCTTTTCCTACTAAAATCTTACAAAAAAGTAACTTTTTAGCTCTTTTTTGTTTTTTTAAATTGCATGAAAATTTTGGTAAAAGAATGCGTAGTTGGCTTTTGTATAGAGCTTGCATTTGACACAAGCTTTCAAGGCTGCATTGTACATGTAAAAAAAGCTCACCTCTATACTTTAAGGTGAGCTTATGTCTTTTAGATAAGCATTAGGATTTCATGTCACGACGCTTCATGAAGCGTATAACAGCAATGCTGAGGCTTGCGAAAATCAATGCTACAATTTTACCTTCATGGCTGTGCCTGTTTCAGGGCTGGTGTCCATAGTAGAGGATAGAGTGATGAGGAAAAAACGTCCTTCATTTTTTTGCCAAGGTCATATGCACTCTATTTATGGATGATGCTGTTCCTGTTCCTGTTCATAATAAGTTATGCGGTGAATGCCATCAGTATATACGGCCATGGTTATGTTTGTATGTAGTTGTTCATACCTTGAAGATTATCTTTTGGTGGGAGCAAGTGAAGTTTAAGGTAAGAGTATGTCTTATACAAAAAAAGCCCACCCTCAAGGAGGGTGGGCAAATGTTTTTAAGCTTAAGAGCGATTAGGCTTTTTTGCCACGACGCTTCATGAAGCCCATACCTGCAAGGCCAAGGCCTGTGAGCAGCATGGTAGCAGGCTCTGGTGTGGGAGCTGGATCTTGGGTAACCTTATTGTTAGCAATGGAGAACACACCGCTGATTTTGAATTCGCCTTCTTCTTTTGCACCAAGGTAGTTACCTTCTGCATAATTGTTATCGCCACCTACCACATATTCTACAAAGTTATTATTCATGGTGTCTTCGTTGATGGCCCAACCGCTGTAAAGGTTTGGGTCACCTTCTGCACCGGGAAGAGATACTAAGGCTCTGTTATCCACGAAAAGACCTACACCGGTGATGCCGTACTTGTAACCGTCATGAGTAATGGCAGTGGCACCTTTGGTAGATACTTCAGAGTTGTTGTAGTAAATATAGGCAGTTTGCGTGCTGCTGTCATAGAAGGTGTACAAAGGAATGGTGTAAGTGATGTCCATAAACACACCAGGATTGCTATCAGATGCTACAGAGTAAGAAAATGTAAGATCTGCAATCTTAGTAGCTGGTGTGGAAGATACATCGGTATTTGTTGTAGTTTGGTTTACAAGCGCATCTTTGTAGTCTGAAGAAGCAGAGCTGTTGTCACGTTCAAAAGTTAAACCACCAGCGCTACCGCCGTTGGGAGCAAGGGTAACGTTATAAGCGCCGCTGTTAAAGCTTGCAGTGTCTTTACCGTTACTTGGATTTATACCCTTAGTTACAAAGTCAGTGTTGAAATTGGTGAGCTCAACTTTGGTGAGGTCGTAGGACCAGTCGGTAAGAAGAGCAGCTTGTGCTTGGCCAGCGCTTACCACTAAAAGGGCAGCGAACAATACGCTAGAAAGTAGTTTTTTCATAATAAACTCCAATTAAAGATTTTTACCTATACTATCTATCCCGCGTACCAGCGGAAAAGATAATCAAGACAGGCTCTATATAGCAAGTGGCGTGCCAAAATGTAAAATATTGATAAATAAGGTTTTTTATTTTTTGCCATGTAATGCGCTGTAAGGAAAGCTGACAGTTTTGTCGGGATTTCTTACACTGTAAGCTTTTTTGCCTAGGTATATGGGATAAATAAATCCCTAAATGGGGGCTGGTTTTATAATTATCATATTATTTTAAATGTATAGAGTGTATTTTGAGCTTGATATGAAAGTGTAAAGTTTTCCAGACAAGGCTGTTATAAAGGCAGATTTACACTATGGAAAACTGTTATGCAGTATGAGTAAAGCGTATTTTCACACGGACTTAAAGCTTAGTGTAAGGTTTTGTGTCAAAGTTGAAAAAAAAGCCCACCCTCAATGAGGGCGGGCAAAATAATTCAAGCTTAAAAGCTATTAGGCTTTTTTGCCGCGACGCTTCATGAAGCCCATGCCGGCAAGGCCAAGACCTGTGAGTAGCATGGTAGCAGGCTCAGGTGTGGGAGCTGGGGGAGGCGTGACTGCTGTATTAGTAATGGAGAATATACCTGTGATGTTAAACTCACCAGCGTTGTCTTTTGCACCAAGGTAATATTCGCTATTGTCCTCACCTACAACATATTCACTATAGTTGTTTTTCATGGTGTCTGTATTAATGGCCCAACCAGTGTAAAGGTTAGTATCGCCCTCTGCACCGGGTAGAGAAACTAAAGCTCTATCGTCCACAAAAAGACCTACACCGGTGATGCCATATTTATACCCATCGTGAGTAATGGCGGTGGCACCCTTGGTAGATACTTCAGAGTTGTTATAGTACACGTATGCAGTTTGCGTGCTGCTGTCGTAGTAGGTGTATAAGGGGATGGTGTAGGTGATGTCCATAAACACATTTGGATTGTCTTGAGACACCACTGTGTATGAAAATGTAAGATCCGCCAGTTTAGTAGCAGGGGTGCTTTGTAAAGGATTGTTATCGGTGGTTTGGCTCAACAGGGAATTTCCTTCCTCGGAGGATGCGGAGCTGTTGTCACCCGTAAAGGCAAGGTTACCTGTAGAACTTTCGTTTATGGTGCCTTCGGTGAGGTTAACATGATAAGAACCTGTGTTGAAAGAGATTCCATTAGTACTGTCAGTTACAAAATCAGTGTTTTTATTTTCCAATGAAACTGAGGTCAGGCTGTAGGTCCAATCTGTTAATAGAGCTGCTTGCGACTGCGCAGCGCTGACAACAAGTAATGCGATACAGAAAAGGGTTGTAAGGATTTTTTTCACGATATTCTCCAATGCGAGTTAAATGTTATCTGTGTAGCCTAGTTGTTTACTAGGTTTAGCAAATAGAACGATGATATTAAGCAATATTGGTGCCAAACGCTAAGTTGTTTACCTTATAACTCTTTTTTTTTTGCTCTGAATGGTGGTGTAAGAAAATCCGACACTTTTGTCGGTAAAATTTACACTTTAAAATTTTCAATTTTATAGATTAAGAAAAACGAAGTGTTACCCTTATTTCTTAGTGTGGCACTAGTATTTTTTTAAGGGGCAAATGTATATTTTTCACTTTTTATGTGTACATATTTTATGTGTAGGATGAAACAAATGGAGGCGTAGGCTAAAAGTAAAGGAAAATAGGGGGGGCAAAACTCTAAGGAGTATAAATAACAGGTAAATCAAAAAATATCAAAAAAAAGTAAAATTATGTTGACAGAGGGCGATGTTTTGCGTAGAAACAATCTTCTCAGGGGGCAGTTAGCTCAGTTGGTAGAGCATCGCCTTCACACGGCGGGGGCCACAGGTTCAAGTCCTGTACTGCCCACCAGCCATCCTGATTACGCGGAGCGGTAGTTAAGTCGGTTATAACGCCGGCCTGTCACGCCGGAGGCCG
>CAYJHH010000006.1:0-53017 GCA_964369995.1 uncultured Desulfovibrionaceae bacterium | reverse complement strand
GGGGGAGTTTGAGGGGGAGAGGGGAAACTTTTTGGCGCTAGCAAAAGTTTCCCCTCTCCCCCTCAATAAAAAAAACTAAAAAATTTTTACTGAATATACTGCGGAATATTCATAAATACTTCTCGTGTATAGGTGATGATGCGTTCCATGAGCCAGGGTAGGGCAAGTAGTAAGGCTATGAACATGGACACGACTTTAGGGATAAAGGTCAGGGTCATTTCTTGGATTTGTGTGGCCGCTTGAATGATACTGACGGTAACGCCCACAGCAAGGCCCACGCCGAGCATGGGAAGCGCCATCATGAGGCAGAGTTCAATGGCTTGTCTTCCGAAGCCGATGACAAATTCAGGGGTCATAAAGCCTCCTTTTTAGAGTAGGAAGGAGTTTACAAGGGAGCCTACCAGAAGGTTCCAACCATCCACCATAACAAAGAGCAGAAGTTTGAAGGGCATGGAAACCATCATGGGGGGGAGCATCATCATACCCATGGCCAGTAATACGGAAGATATGACCATATCCAGCACCAAGAAGGGAATATAGATGAGAAAGCCAATGGTAAAAGCTGTTTTTAGCTCTGAAATGACGTAAGCTGCCGCCAACATCATGGTGGGTACGTCATTTTTCGTTTTGGGTGGCTCCATACGAGAGATGGAGTAGAAAATGGAAATATCTTTTTCGCGAGTATGCTTAAACATGAAATTGCGTAAGGGAATTTGAGCGCGTTCTAGGGCAATATCATAGTTAATGGTTTCTGAGAGATAGGGTTGTAATGCTGTATCGTTAATTTCTTTGCCCACAGGGTACATGATAATGACGGTAATAAATATGGCAAGGGAAGCAAGGATTTGCGTGGGCGGTAATTGTTGCACGCCCATGGCTTGCCGTAAAAAGCTGAAAACAATGATGATGCGTGTAAAACTTGTGACGGTGAGCATGATGGCCGGTGCTACGGAAAGGATGGTGAGCAAGAAAAGAATTTCCAGAAGCACGGTAACGTTTTCTGGGGCAGAGGCGCCGCCGGAAAGCGTGAGTGACATGGGGGGCATGGCTAAATCTTGTGCAGCCAAAACCAAAGAGGGCATGAGTACAAGACTTAGCAGAGGGATGAGAACTCCAGCACCTAAGAGCATAAGAAGGTGAGCGGGGCTTGCCTTATGCTGAGGGTGTTTTTTGGTGTTCTGTTTCCAAAAGGGATTGAAAGTCCGTGCTATCATCTTTATCCTCAATTTCTTGCAAGAGTGTGATATTTTGCTCAGTAACTCCCAGCAAGAGCCTTTTGTTTAAAAAGCGCACTACGGTGAGCCCTTTGCGTGGGCCTAGTGGTAATTGTGCTTCTATGCGTAAACCATCACGGGGAAACATGCCGGGGCGCGGTATAAAATTAAAGCGACCGGACTTGCGCAATGCCCAAACTAATCCCCAAAGCAATGCCAAGAGAATGAGTAAGGTGCCTATGGCGGTGAAGTACCCTGACCAAGAGAAGGTAGTAGCGGCCATATGGCTTGTTGCATCCACAGAGTCAAAGCTCGTGCTTGGCAACAGCGGCGTGGCCGTGCTTGCTGCATCGGCGGAGCTAGCATTGGGTGGCGCCGTTTGTTGTAGGGGCGCCACATACTCTGTGCCGGGGCTTGCAGGCTTAGCCAAGCTGCTTTACCCTTTCCATGGGACTGATAATATCTGTGAGGCGTACACCAAATTTTTCGTTAATAACAACGGCTTCGCCGCGAGCTACCAATTTGCCGTTAACGAAAACTTCGAGTGGTTCGCCAGCCAATTTGTTCAATTCCACCACGGAGCCTTGTCCCAATTGCAAAAGTTCATTGATGAGCAAGCGGGTGCGGCCAAGTTCCACAGACACATCCAGCGGAATATCGAGGATAAAGTCCAGTTCGCGCTTGGTACCATCGGCGGTGGGGCGTCTGGCAATATCTGTCATATCCTTAAAGATGGCTTCTGTGGGTTGAGAAGATAAAGGTCTTTTTTGCAACACGGCTTGTGCGGCGGCATGCTCGTCTTCTTCAAGAGATTCAGCCCAGCGCGCAGCTAGATCTTCATCTTTCGATGTCACAGCGGGAGCCTCACTGACGGCAGGAGCTTCTGCTAAGGCAGCGTCAGCTTCAGGTGCAGCTTCAGGAGCCGTTTGTGCGGCAGCTTCTTGCGCTTGTTCAAAGGGGTCAGCGCCACCTGCGGCCTCATCTTCCTCTAATTGTGCAGCCCATGCGGCGGCCAAAGCTTCTTGATCGTCGGTGTTACTCATAAATATATCCTTTTAACTGCGTTGATAGTGGGGACTATTGTTCGACCACAAATTCTGTGAAATATACTCGAACCACATAAGCGCCGCCTAAAATTTGATTTAAGCGAGACGCCACTTCGGCTTTCAATAAAATTTTACCTTCGGCAGTGGAAATGTCTGCAAAGGTTTTGCCAGCCAAGAGCACAATGACGGCGTCACGCACTTTGGCTTCTTGGCTTTTGAGTAGTGCAGAAACGTTTTGATTTACTTCCACTTCCATGCCAAGGCGTAAATAGCGTTTGCCTGCGGCGTCAGAAAGGTTCACCACAAAAGGCGGCAAGGGCAGTACTTGCCCTGTGCTGCGCGGCAAAATGGATTGGCGTTCAATGCGTGGTGAGGCTTCTTCGTCCTCAGATTGCGCGCTTTGACCGCTTATACCTTGTTCCATGGTCTGCTGTGCAGCCTCTCCTTCAGGGGTGTCGGTTGCAGGAGTGCGCAAAAAGAACCACCAATACGCGCCGCCACCGCCGGCGGATAAAATGATGAGCAATACAAGAAAGATAATCAAAAATCTTTTTAATTTTGATTTCTTCGGGGGGGCTTCACCTTCAGGAAGAGCTTTATTTTTGCCATCATCTGCCATGGCTATCTCCTTTTTTGACCGCATATGATAGCGGCAAAATTCTGACACTTGGGGGGGCTAAAGACCTATTACTGAAAATTATGCACAAAACATACCAGAAGTATGAAAAAAAGCCAAGCATAAAGCAAGGCTTGGCAAGATGCCTGAGTATATGCTCAATACGCATGGGAGGCGATGTAACGTTGTGTTATGCGGTATAGGAACGCGCACCAAAAATATCTGTACCCACGCGCACCAAGGTGGCGCCCTCTAGTATGGCCGCTTCTAAATCGCCGGACATGCCCATGGATAAATGAGGGAGGGAACAGTGAAATTCTTTGCATAAGATATCACGGAGATTGCGTAATAAAGCAAAGTGCGGGCGAGCCGCGAGGCCTGCATCAAAAACAGGAGGCAAACACATGAGGCCTTGTAGTTCCAAATGCGGGCAGGAAAGAATAAATTTTGTGAGAGCGGGGAGCTCTGCTGGGCTAATACCGGACTTTTGCTCTTCATTGCCCACATTCACCTGTATGAGTATGGCTTGGCGAATGTTTTTTTGTGCAGCGCATTGGTTAAGAATACGAGCCAGTTTTTCTGAGTCCACTGTATGGATAAGGGTAAAACGACCCACCACATCCTTGGCTTTGCGGCTTTGAATATGCCCGGTAAAATGCCAACATAAATTCTGTTGTACAAATTTTTCTGTGAGCTCGTCTTGCTTAGCCAAGGCTTCTTGGACGTAATTTTCGCCAAAATCCACTTGCCCGCCAAGAGCCGCGTAATGCACGGCCTCGGCAGGATGTAATTTGGAAATGGCAATGAGGGAAAGGCTGTGTTCAGGGCGCTGTGCTTCTTTTAGTGCAGTGGCAATGCGCTGACGCACATGGCTTAGCCCTTGCTGAATGGATGTGCATAAGGCAGACAAGGTTTTTACTCCGCCATCATGCCTAGGTTGCGTAAGAAGTTTACGTCTTCAGTCCAGTTTTCACGCACCTTTACCCAAAGTTCTAAGTGCACTTTGCCTTCTAATAAGGTGATAATATCCTTACGAGCATCGGAGCCAATGGCCTTAATGCCAGCGCCAGATTTACCAATAACCATGGCCTTGTGCGATGGGCGGCCAACGTAAATGGCAGCATGAATGATGGTTTGCCCGCGTTCGGCATCTTCTTCCCATTGCTCAATGTCCACAGCCACGGAATAAGGAACTTCTTGCTTTAAATGCAAAAAGAGCTTTTCGCGCACAATTTCCGACACCATAAAGCGTAAGGGTGCTGTGGAAAGTTGGTCTTCAGGAAACTCAGCAGGAGCTTCGGGCAAATGACCGGCAATGAGTTTTTTTAAGTCTTCTAAACCATTGCGACGTAAAGCCGACACGGGGAAGATTTCAGCTCTTGGGAAAAGTTCATGCAATTGCTCCAAGAGAGGGAGCATTTTGCTTTTGTCGGCAAAGAGGTCAATTTTATTGAGCACGATGCATACGGGGCGTTCTTCGTTTGCCAAAGCTTCACCAAGGGCGGCTAAATCGCTTTTGAGAAAGTCAGGCTTGCGAATATATAAATCTGCATCAAGCATGAGCACAATCATATGGGCTTGTGCCATACTTTGCCAAGCTGATTGCAGCATGGTCTTGCTAAGACGTCCCTTTACTTGTGCCATGCCCGGCGTATCCATAAAGATAATTTGGGCTTCTTTTTCGCTTAAAATACCCACAATTTGATTGCGTGTAGTTTGGGCGCGCGGTGTAACAATACTGACCTTTTGCCCTAAAATGGCATTGAGTAAGGTGGATTTACCGGCATTGGGGGGACCCATAAGGGCAACCCAACCACATTTGTGATTTTTGGCTTCTTGTTGTGTACTTTCTTGTGACATAAAATTTCCTTTTTAGGCTTGTAAAGTTTTCTCACGGTGACGCACAAGCATAAACACAATAATAGCTCCAAGGAATTTACTTAAGGTCATGCTGATGACGGAAAATGGCGTGGCAATACCCACAAGGGTTAAAAATATAAGGCTATCCAGCGGGGCGCCCACAAGGCTTGAATATAAAATTCGCTGGGAAAAGGGCTTTTTGGTAAAGGTAAATACGGCCCAATCTGCCAATTCGCCTAAGGCAAAGGCTGCGGCAGAGGCCAGGGCAAGCTCTGGGCTGGCAAAATACCAGCTTAAGGCGCAGCCTAAAAGCATGCACCATAATACATGATGTCCCACATGTTTTTGCGCATAGTCGCGCACCACAAAAGTAAAACCCACGGCCAAGGATATGGGTGGCCACATTTCGCCATTGGGTAAGGTTATGAGGGGAACATGTACAAATGCCACATTAATGGCAAGAATTAAAACAACGTAAATAATGCAATGTATCATGGTTGCACCATAAAGGGCATAGCTTTTGGCGTCAATAAAATTTTGAGTATTATACCCTGTCGCAGAAGGAGTTTTCTAAAAATTTTTCTAAAGCATCGTCCATGGCATGGATATATTCTGTAAGCTCCGCATCTTTATTGCACTGCACGCAGCGCATGACCACTTTGCGTCAGGTTTTTACAGCCAGTAAAGGATTTTGACAGGTGTTGCAGGCAATGGTGGTTTGGCTTTGACGCCGTGAAGAGGACAGAAAACTTTGATGAAATAAAGACATAAAAACTCACTTTACGTGTAAGGGCTTTGGGGGGAGGCAGGGTGTTAAGCTTTGCCTCCCCATGAAGAAGCTTATTTATAAATTTTGCGAGAGAATTGTCCGCCGGAAACATAAAAGGTATTTTCCACAATAAAAAGGGCTCGTTCATCAATGCTAAATACAATGGTTTCCAATTGCTTAAGATACACATTGCTGGTGACGGTGAGCAATATTTCCTTATTATTTCCGGAGTAGGCTCCCTTACCACGCACCAAGGTAACTCCGTATTGGCGCATAAGGTTAATGGCTTCGCATATTTGTTCGCCATGCTCTGAAATAATGAACACCATCTTGCGCTGGCTAAATACACGTAAAGCGTATTCGGTCATGTTGGAGTTGATGAAAAGCATAATGGTGGAGGCAATAATAATATCCAAATCCAATCGTGTGGCCGCCAGTGAAAAGACCACCAAGTTGAAAAGGAAAGAAAAGGTACCCACCGATATATTCCAGCGCTCACGAATGGCTATGGCAATGATATCTGTACCGCCGCCGCTGCCGAAGGAGCGTAACATAATACCTGTACCTATGCCTGTGCATACCGAGGTTAATACGGCAGCGTACAGCTGGTTTTCCACATCAATGGTGAAGGTAAAGAGTAAACCCCAAAGGCTTGTGCACGCTGTGGCGTAGACACTATACAGCAAGAAAACCCGTCCCACACAAAACCAACCAAAAACCATAATGGGTGCCGATAGTAAAAAATACCATACAGGCACAGCCATTATATCCGTGAAATAATAAATGAGCATGGATATGCCCATGACGCCGCCAGCCACAAAATTGTGTGGCAGAGCCACGGCTTGGATGCCTAGGGCGTAAAAAGCGCTACCTATGGTGAGTAATAAAAGGTTCCACCAAACAGATTCGGCCAATTTTGGATTGTAAGTTCTTTGTAAGGGCATGGTATTCCTCAACTAAAATAAGTTATATAACATTCTTGTGGCCACAAAAAGTAAGAATATGGCAAAAAAACGTTTAAGCACGGGAACAGGTAAGGAATGCGCCAAACGCGCTCCTAAGGGTGCTGTGAGAAAACTTGCTCCGGCAATGCCCATAAAAGCAAGCAGATGCACAAAACCCAAGGTGTATTCTGGTAGACCTTCCGCCCCGTAGCCGCCTAGGATATAACCTAAAGTTCCTGCCACCGCAATGGGAAAACCAATGGCTGAAGAGGTGCCCACAGCCGTATGCATGGGTACAGAGCAAAAGGTCATGAAAGGTACGGACATGGTGCCACCGCCTATGCCCACAAAGCTAGAAATAAGCCCAATACCTGTTCCTACACCACTGATGCCAAAGGGGCTGGGCAGCCCACGCGCTCCTTGAGGTTTTTTGGCAAAAAGCATTTCTAAAGCCACAAGGTAGAGGAAAATCACAAAAAGCCCCTGCAAAAGGTAGCTGGGTATGTAAGCGGCCACAAGGCCTCCCACAAAGGTACCCAGTAAAATACCGGGGGTAATGGCTTTAAAAATATCCCAACGTACGGCGCCGCGGCTATTGTGCGCTTTGGCGCTCGAAATGGATGTTACCATGATACTGGCAAGGGAGGTTCCCAAAGCCAAATGGTGCACGTATTCTGCGGGTACACCAATGAAGGGAAAAATAAAGGAAAGTAGGGGAACAATAATAATACCGCCGCCCACACCCAGTAATCCGGCAAAGACTCCGGCCACAGCGCCGCCAAGCAAAAAGCATAAAAGAGAAGTAATCATGTAAGTCCTTACAGGTTAAAAAGTACAGTAAAATTGAATGTTTTGCTCGAGTTTTCCGGAGTCTTCCACACCTTTAAGCTCTTGAACCATGCCGCCCACGGCAGCAGCCATAATGCGCGCCGTGAAAGGATTTAAGGCAATGTTTTTTCCATTGACTTGTAATTGTACTTTGCCTTGAAGTACAGGGCAATCTTTAAGGCTTTTTTCTTGGGCCACCACCGCGCGTGCTAGGTGAGCACAGCTGCTAAGGCCACAGCTACCGCAATGCAGGCGAGGCAGAGCAAAGGCTTTTTCTTGAATTATGGTGGCAAGTTGCTCCAAGGTGTGCGGGTTTAGCTGATTAAAATGCGGTTTGCCATGCACACAAGTGGGGGCAAGGTCTGTCATGCTATAGGAGGCCAAAGCCAAAGCCCCTTGCAGCTGTGGGTCTAACTCTTTTTGTATGTCTTCAGGGCGCAGGCAAAGGATGCGTGGTAAAAAATCCTGACTTTTGGCGCCTTCTATGAGTACTATATCCGCTTGGAGTAAGGGCAGCAGATCCGTGAGTTTTTTTTCTTGTCCCCAAAAAAGTGCCGCTTCACCTTGACCTAAGGCTAAAACACTGCGCCCACTATGCGGCGTGCGAAAGCGCCCCGTGTCGCTGTGTGGCGCATCCAAAGTATTGTGGCTATGCTTGACCAAGGCTACGCTTAAGCCGCGTTTTTCTAAGGTTTGAGCCAATTCTAAAGTGAGAGTGGTTTTTCCGGAATTTTTAAAACCAACAATATTTACGGCACGCATGGCTATCCTTTACATGAGCTGTAGGTATTGGGTTAAATGGGGGCGCAGGTAGTCCATAAGCATAGAATACATATGAGGTTTTTCCATAAGTACTTCCATGTCTTTGGCTAAGATCACAAGTTTATCTTGTTTTCTAAACTCTTTAAAGGGCATGTCGTACACATTATAGCCAAGGGCTTTGGCGGCAGCATCTCCCAAAATAATGAGAACGCGGGCATCAAGCAGGCGTACGCCGGACCAAAACACAGGAATATTGGGTACAAGCTCCGCGCTGTTTTCTTGTGGTAAGGCCATGGGCCAAAAAGAATGCGTTCCTGCAGGGTGTTTTAATTCGGCGAGGATTTTTCGCAATAAGTGGCGCCGAGCATCACTGGCTTCACCGCATAAGTCATGCCCCAAATTCCAATATGTCCAAATGACACGGGCAGGCTTGGTGGCATGAAAGCGCGCTTGCCAATCTTGTGGCCATTGCTCGCGGGGCAGAGAAAGACGCGCTTGTCCTTGTGTGGACATGTCAGGCTTTGTCTGACCCTGTGCTGTGGAAGGGACACTTAAAGGCGCAGGCGGCGGGCTTTGATGTGTCGACTGCGTGGCATAGTGTTTAGATTGCCACTGTGCTTGATTTTTTTGTCCGTGGGTGGGAGCGCCTTGTTGCTGCGCTGTGGCTTGCACTGTATGTGTACTTTGTGCCGTATGTGTCATTTGTGCACGGGGCGCCTGAGGTGTATGGGGCGCAGGTCTTTGAACCTGAGTGGCGCGCCCAGGCTGCAGCGCCTTGGTATGACATAAGGAAAGTGCTGCCGGCACAGGTTCTGCTTGCAGTAAAAAATCCATCCCTTGTTGTTTCCAAGGTTGGTAAAAAAGTGCCGTACTTACATCTGTTGTAGCCATGAGCATAATCTCCACGCCACATCAAGTTTTGAAAGTAAGGGCCACACTTCTTCCTTGCCCTGCTTATCTACCACAAACATGGCATTGGTGGACGTGCCAAAACCGGAACCTGTGGCGGCAATATTGTTGCCTGCTAAAAGGTCAGCGCCCTTACGCGCTAATTTATGACGCACAGTATCAAGCATGGCTTCGGTGCTGGTAGCTGTTTCTGCGGCAAAGCCCAGTATTTTTTGTTTTGCATTTTTTGTGGCAGCAAGGGTGCGCAAAATATCCACATTGGGGCTAAAACGCACCTGTAAACCGTCTTGTGCTGTGTCTTTTTTAAATTTTACCTTACTTCCTGCTTCGGGAGGCATGGGGGCATAGTCGGCCACCGCCGCAGTAAACATACCCATATGCATTTGCGGCCATAAATCCGCTGCTGCAGTATACATTTCTTGCGCCGTGCCAACCTTATAAATTTGAATGTCCGGCGGCAAATAGGAGGCTTTTTCTGCGCCAGGGCCACAAATGGCATGCACCTGTGCGCCGCGTAGCCAGGCCGTCAGCGCAAGGCTTGCCCCCATGGTTCCCGTGGAGGGGTTGGACCAAAAACGCACCGCATCCCAAGGCTCACGTGTGGGGCCAAGGGTGAGCATAACATTTTTTCCTTGCATATCTTGGGGGAGAAGAGCCTTTAAAGAGGCCAGCCATATATGGTGCATATGCGCCAGTCGCCCCTGACCCTCATCGCCGCAGGCTGTGCCGCCGCAATCAGGCACAATGATATGTGCTCCGCGCCGGCGTAAAATATCTATATTTTCTTGTGTGGCGGCGTGTTGCCACATGCGGGGATTCATGGCCGGTGCCACTAGCAGGGGGCCATCAAAGGCGAGAGCTTGACAAGCCAGCAAGGTATGCGCATGCCCATGAGCCAATTGCGCTATGGTGGAGGCAGAGGCAGGGGCTATGACCATGGCGTGAGCGTTTTGCCCTGGTTCAAGATGCCCAAAGAGGGCGTCTTTGTCCCACATGCCGTCATACACAGATGTGGCTCCCAAGGCTTCAAATGTGAGGGGCGTAATAAAACGCTGCGCTGCCTCAGTGAGGGTTACGGTCACATGCAGGCCATTTTTGCACCACCAGCGCAAAAGATCCGCCGCACGAAAGGCTGCAATGGAGCCGCATACTCCAAGGTGTATGCCTTTGCCGCGCACAGGGCTGTGCTCGCTAAAAGAATAAGGGGCGTCATACATAAGAAGCCTTTTGTGGTATACATGGTTTTTTTGGGGAAAAAATTCCACGGGTTTTTAAAAGTATCTTTTTCCTAAAAAAACAGCATTCATCTTGAGTAGCATTTTTTTTCAGTGCTCCCCTTGTCAGACGCTAAAACAAGGTTATTCTCAATTACCTTCTAGGGAATATGCGCCAAGGGGGTATATTGCTATTGTCATACCCCTAGTTCATAGCCTATAAGGGGGGGAGTTGACAAGGCTGGTTACACGTGCCTTTCTTGAGCATGCGTTGCCCACGAAAAATTCTCTTCAACATCCCAACCTGTATCCTACTATTATGATAGACGAAAAAGATTTTTGGCTTTCTTCTTATAGATTTGATTTACCTGAGGCTCAAATAGCGCAATTTCCACCAGAGACCAGAGGGCAGTCACGCTTAATGGTATTGCCACGCCACAAAGCAAAGGGCGCCGGTGAAAGTATTTTGGATGTAAAGCATGCGCAATTTGCGGATTTACATGAATACTTACCCAAGAATTGCCTTTTTGTGGTGAATAATTCACGCGTATTGCAAGCGCGTTTATTAGGCACACGCCCCAGCGGCGGCAAGGTAGAATTTTTGCTGTTAAGTCCTTTACCCTTGGTGGTGGCAGCGGCCACGCCCATGAAGCTAAAAGAGGGCTGGTTTGAAGCCGAAGCTCGTGGTCTTGTGCGTGCTGGCGGACGTGTTAATGATGGCGATGTGTTCTATTTTGGCGCGGGCATTAGCGTCACGGTGTTAGAATCTGGACCTTTTGGTCAAAGACGCGTGATGCTTGCTTGGCAGGGTGATCTTGCGGAAGCTTTTGCTGCCACAGGGCATATTCCCTTGCCTCCTTATATTAAGCGTACCGATGATGATGAAGACGTTACGCGTTATCAAACCATCTTTGCACGCAATGAAAAAACCGGTTCTGTGGCAGCGCCCACGGCTGGTTTGCATTTTACCGAAAGTTTAAAGCAAGATTTGGCAGCACATGGTTGTGAATGGGCGGAAATTACGCTGTATGTGGGCTATGGCACCTTTAGCCCTGTGCGTAATGAGGATATTCGTTCGCATCGAATGCACAGAGAGTACATAGAAGTGCCTGAAGCCACAGCCAATGCCATTGCAGCCGCCAAGGCCGCTGGGCGCCCTGTGATAGCTGTGGGTACCACTTCGGTGCGCGCTTTGGAAGGTGTGGCGGAACTTTGCGGTAAAATTCAACCTTTTACCGGATGGACAGATATTTTTCTCTATCCAGGCCGCCCCTTCAAAGTGGTAGATGGCATTATAACAAACTTCCATTTACCTGAATCTTCTTTACTCATGATGATTTCAGCTTTTACCGGTCGCCAGCGCATTCTTGATGCGTACGCTAACGCTGTACAGCAAGGCTATCGATTCTTCTCGTATGGCGATGCCATGTTACTTTATAAATAAGGTATTGGCTTAAGAGGTTTTATGTCTCGCGTTGTTTTCTTTGAGGAACGCTGTAAGGGCTGTATGCTCTGTACTACGGTGTGTCCAAAAAAAATTATTGCTAAAGCGCCGCGCTTTAATGGGCAAGGCTACCAAGTGGTAGAAGTTGCTGATATGTATGCCTGCACAGGTTGTGCCTCGTGCGGGCTTATTTGCCCCGACGTGGCCATACGTGTTTTTCGTGAAAAAACGCCTCCAGAAAAAAGTAAAAGCCCAAGGGCAGAGGAGCGCGTTTAAATGAATGCAGATCAAAATATAGTCCCCACGCTCATGAAAGGCAATGAAGCCGTGGCTCATGGCGCTGTGGATGCCGGCTGTCGATGTTATTTTGGCTATCCCATTACGCCGCAAAATGAAATTCCGGAAACCCTTTCTGTATTGCTCCCTGCGGTGGGCGGCGCTTTTGTACAAGCTGAAAGCGAAATTGGCTCCATTAATATGGTGCTTGGCGCCGGAGCTACGGGCGTAGCTGCCATGACTTCTTCTTCCTCCTGCGGTATTTCTCTTATGCAAGAAAGCCTTTCTTATATGGCAGGTTCGCATGTGCCGGGTGTGGTGGTAAATATGGCACGCGGTGGTCCTGGTCTTGGGGATATTGGCCCCTCACAAGGCGATTATTTTCAAGCTGTTAAGGGCGGCGGTCATGGGGATTATCGTACCTTTGTGCTGGCCCCTGCCACAGCGCAAGAATGTTATGATATGATGTTTGATGCCTTTGTTATGGCGTTTACCTATCGTAATCCTGTGCTGGTGCTTGGCGATGCCATAGTGGGGCAAATTAAAGAACCTGTACGGCGCAAAGTGCCTGCGCATGCTCTGGGTGTAGAAGATTACCAAAAGCTTTCTGCACCGTGGCGTGTAGAAGGGCATGGTAAGCGCGCTTTAGGTGAAGACTTGGCAACAACGCCGGTGCGTCTATTAAAATCTGTGCATTTGGCAGAAGGGGCCTTGGCGGCGCGCAATGTATTGCTTCAAGAAAAATACGCCGCCATGCAAAAAGAAGCACGCGCTGTACATACACAATGTGAAGATGCCGAGCTTATTATTGTGGCCTATGGCTCCATAGGACGTATTGCGCAAACGGCAGTGCGTCAATTGCGTCATAAGGGGTATAAGGTAGGTTTATTGCGTCCCCTCACTTTATTTCCCTTTCCTATACAGGATTTGCAAAACCTTGCTCGCGCCGGGAAAAAATTCTTGGTACTTGAACAAAATTTGGGGCAAATGGTGGAAGACGTGCGTCTTGCTCTGTGTCATCAAAGCTTAGGTGCGGTGTCGGTGGCTTGGCATGGCATCATGCCGGGACTATTCATTGGCGCCGATGCCTTGCATGAACCTATTTTAAAGGCTCTTGTTGCTGAAGGGGGAGAGTAATGTCTGAAACCAGTAAGCAACAAGCGGTTTGTGGCATGCCATCTGCGGCACAGGCACAGGCACAGGCACAGGCTCAGACACGGGCACAGGCACAGGCACAGGCTCAGACACGGGCACAGGCACAAGTACAGACTGGAGAAAGCCTTGTGTTTGATACCAATCCTGTACTGACGGATAAGGCCACGCATTATTGCCCTGGCTGTCATCACGGTATAGCCCATAGACTGATTACCGAAGTTTTGCATGAACTTCAATTGGCGGAGAAAACCATTTTGGTACCTTCGGTGGGTTGTTCTGCTTTTATCTATGACTATATGCATTTAGATTGTATTGAAGCGCCTCATGGTAGAGCTTCTGCCGTGGCTACAGGAGTAAAGCGTGCTCGCCCTGATGCCACTGTATTTGCTTATCAAGGAGATGGCGACATGGGCGCCATAGGTCTTGCCGAGGCGGTACACGCGGCCAATAGAGGTGAGAAAATCACGGTATTTTTTGTAAATAATACGGTGTACGGTATGACAGGCGGACAAATGGCGCCCACCACCTTGCTCGGTCAAAAAACGACTACCTCCACGGCGGGTCGCCATATGAGTACCGAAGGTGCTCCCTTGGGAATGACGGAAATTATGGCACAGCTGGGCGGCGTTGTGTATGCTGCACGCTGCGCTTTGGATTCGGTAAAGCATATTCGCGCAGCAAAAAAGGCCATTCGCACCGCTTTTGAGGTACAGTGTTCAGCACAAGGGTATAGCTTTGTGGAATTGCTTTGTGGTTGCCCCACCAATTGGCATATGGATGCTGTGAGTGCCAATGCACGTATTGCCGAAGAAATGATCCCCGTTTTCCCCTTGGGTATTTATAAAGACAGGCGGTCTGAAGCTTTGCATAATGATGATTCGGCAAAGCAAGAAGGGGAGCAACATGGCTAAATATCAAGATGTTATCATTGCTGGCTTTGGCGGGCAAGGGGTTATGGTGCTTGGCAATGTACTGGCTCAGGCGGCCATGGAATGCGGCCTGCACGTGACTTTTATTCCTGTGTATGGCGCAGAAATGCGCGGCGGCACAGCCAATTGCACGGTGGTTTTGGATGAGCATCCCATAGGTTCGCCCTTGGTGCGTCAACCGCTTTCCACCATTGTATTAAATGGCCCTTCTTTAGCAAAGTTTCAAGAGCGCTTGCATCCTGATGGTGTTCAAATTGTCAATAGCTCGCTTATAGATGTGAAGGTAGAGCATGTGTTGGATGCACATAAAAAAAGTGTCTGTATTCCGGCCAATGATATGGCCCATGAGCTCGGCTCGGTGAAAATGACAAATATGGTGGCGCTGGGAGCGTGGCTTAAGGTTACTCAGGCTTTGCCGGTGGAGGCTGTACAAGATGCCATGTACCGAGTGGTGTCAGCACATTATGTAAAACTTGTGCCTGGCAATATTAAAGCTTTGCAGGCCGGTTATGATTATGTGTCGTAATGGCTCATGCCTGAGCATCAAATGAAGTAAGTAAAAGGGGAAGGATATCTTCCCCTTTTTTTGTGGATACATCATAACACAATGCGGACTATTGTAGAGGAAGGGCTTTATCGCTTTTTGACGAGCTCATAATGGGCGCCACAGGAATGGCTTCAAGCATATGCACTCGCTGGGCTAAGGAATGCAAGTTGCTGCATACCAATTCTAAAAATACGGCATTATCAGCGGAAAAATCTCCTTTCACTTGTTCTAAGGCACATGCTAAATTTTCTAAATCTGCGCTTAACATATATTCTCTCCTTTGGTGTCTTGCGTTTGCTGTGAATAAACAATAGCAGAGATTTATTTTTTGTCAATTAAAAATTTATAAAAAATAAATCAAAATAAATTTACAAAATAAATAATTTATTTATTGATTTATTTTTTAACCTCATATAGGCTTTATCTATGAAAACACCCATAGATGCTACCACCATATTAGATAGGCTACGTGAGGCTTTACAACTTTCTAAAGATGTTCAGCTAGCAGAGTTTTTAGGCGTTTCTGCTCAGGCCATTTATCAGGCGCGCAAGAAAGACAAAGTGCCTGACGGTTGGCTTATACGTGCGGCGCAGCAAAAGTCCATATCCATAGATGCCTTACTTGGCGTACAAGCTTTGCCTTCTCCAGCGGAACAAAACCTACGTCAAGAGGGCAGTGTCAGTTCCAAGACTGGCGCTGTATCTATGCTTGCACCTGAAGATGACTTTGCTGCAGAGTTTTGCACTATACCCTTGGTGGCGGCCAAGCTTTCGGCTGGGGGGGGCAGTCTTGAAACGGAAGGCCTTGTTTTGCAGCGCATGGCTTTTCGTCGGGATTGGCTACAACGACGAGGGCGTATGGAAAAAATGGTGCTTATGCGTGTGCATGGGGACAGTATGGAGCCCTATATTCAAGATGGTGATTTGGCTCTCATTGATACATCGCAAAAAAGTATTATTCCTTATACCGTCTATGCGGTGGGAGTAGATGATGGCATATATGTGAAGTCTGTGGAGACATTACCAGGACAAAGGCTTATTTTGCGCTCCTTTAATGAGCGATACGCTCCCATTGATATAGATATGCGTGGAGATTTGGCCGAATCTGTACGTATTATAGGGAAGGTACTGTGGTGGTGTCATGAGGCGTAGTTTGTCTACGTCATAAAAATTGTATCGTAGGCATCCTTTTGGCGGCATTCTCAACATTTTTTTTTGAATCATCTTCTTTTCGGTCAATTTTTTTTACTAGCTTTCTGTCAGAAAAAATTGTGAAATTTTCTAGATATTTTTATATGAAAGCATTGTGATATAAGTGTGTTACGATGGAAAAATGAGATGTATAGTAAAAGTATAGAAAAATTCACGCGTGAAAATTTGAACTGTTAAGCGGAATTTGCCGTTTGAGTAAAAAAATTTTTACGAAAAAGCTTGCTTTTTACATGGAGCTGTGCAAAATAAGGCTCAGATGCACTGCACACTTGTTGATTGAAAGTTGCAGAGTCGCCGTGGCGACTATCATAAAATTATTTTATACAGGAAGGTTTAGCAATGAAAAAGATTTGTACTTTGCTTCTTACTGCTGGCATGTTGATTGGCGCTGCAACTGGCGCTTCTGCTATTGACTTTAAAGCTAGTGGCCAATGGATTTTCAGCTTTGGTGCTGCTGACACCATGTGGAACGGTCAAGACGGTTCTGACACCTTTAACGCCAAGCAACGCGTTCGTTTACAAATTGACGCCGTAGCTTCTGAGTCCCTTTCCGGTACCGTTTTCTTCGAAATCGGCGACCAAACTTGGGGTAATGACGCTCAAGGTGCTGATCTTGGTACTGACGGTATCGTAGTTGAAGTAAGACGTGCTTACATCGACTGGTATGTTCCTAACACCGAACTTTCTTTCCGTATGGGTCTTCAAGGCGTATCTACACCTAACGCTGCTGGTGGCTCCATGGTTCTTGATGATGACGCAGCCGCCATTGTAGCTAACTACAAGTTCAACGACATGGTAAGCCTTACCGCTGCATGGGTTCGTCCTTTGAACGATAACTACACTCAAGCAGGTGGCCGTTCTGATTCTAGCAACTACCTTGATAACATGGATCTCTTTCTCTTGTCCTTGCCTATTACTGGCAACAATTGGAGTGTAAACCCATGGGCCATGGTGGGCTTTGCTGGTCGTAACACCGATAGCTGGGATAGCGACAAGGGTATTTTCAATCACAGCGTAGGTACCTTGTATCCTGTTGGCACCAACGGTAGCTCTTTTGACAGAGAGCAAACCTACCATACCATGTGGTTTGTTGGTCTTCCTATGACCTACCAAATGGATGCTTGGAACTTTGAATTTGATTTCAACTACGGTTCCGTAAGTTATGCCGGCGATGCTGTTAATAGTATCGACGCTAAACGTAGCGGCTGGGTTGCCAAGGCTCTTGTTGAGTACAAGATGGATTGGGGTACTCCTGGTATCTACGGTTGGTACGGTTCCGGTGATGACAGCAATGTAACTGATGGTTCTGAAATGATGCCTTTCATTTCTCCAGCCACCAACATGACCTCCTTCATGGGTGAAGGTAACGCCACTGCTTATGGTTATGGCGTAGGCGTGAGCTACTCTTATGCTGGTACTTGGGCCATTGGCGCACGTATTAAAGACGTAAGCTTCATGGAAGACCTTTCCCACACCTTTGCTGTGACCTACTGGCGCGGTACCAACTCTGCTGACCAAGACGTAAGACAAGCAGCTGGTAACTCCCCTTATAATAACGCAGCAACTGGTGGCTTCTACTTAACCACCAATGACTACCTTGTAGAAATTACCTTGGATAACGACTACCAAATCTACGAAAACCTTAGCGCTCATGTTGAGTTTGGTTATATCGTAAATGGTATTGACGAAGATACCTGGGGTAACATTGGTACTCGTGACGGCTACAAAGCCAACCTTACCTTTAACTACAGCTTCTAAGCTTTAGTACCTTAAACGTTGGAGGGAAGAGGCTATCTTCCCTCAAAAAATACTGGAATCTAAAAAAACCCACATTTTTTTAGAAATTTAAATGGGATTGCACCGGAGTGGTTCTGGTTGCAATCCCATTTTGCTTTTTCTTAAGGGTTGTTTTCTGCAGTATTCCTATTTTTTTACCATGCAATGGCTTGACCCATACAGCACTTGCTACTACACTGCGCACATACATTGCCATGGACCAAAGCACCTTGGTGCAAAAAAGTCTAACATTATGAGGATACATCATGTCACAAGCCGTTTCCATGCGTCTTAAGGTCTTAGACCTCGTGCCTTTTGGGCCTGAGGTTTCCGATAATCCATCTTTTTTCGCTTTGCGTCTGGAAAGACCACAGTGGAAAACATGGCGTCCTGGACAATTCGTCATGGTGCGACCCACATCTTTTGGTTTTGAAATTCCATGGGCGCGCCCCTTTGGTATTTGTCATGTGACAGAGCAGCATCTTATTTGTTTTTTCCAAGTGGTGGGAAAGGGCACGCAGCGTATGGCTGAGCTAAAGCAGGGCGATACTGTACAGCTTTGGGGACCGCTTGGTAATGGTTTTGCAGTGGAGCCAGAAGTACCCACATTGTTGTTGGCAGGCGGCATGGGCATTGTTCCCTTTGTGGGCTATGTGCATGAGCATCCAAAGCCGTGGAATTTATCTATGATTTTTGGTCATAGGCCTTCATTGCGCTGTTATCCCTTAGACAGTATTAATGAGCGCATTACTGTGGATACCTTACAAGAAAATAATCCCGGTGATTTGGATAATTTTATTTATAGCATGCGCGAAGCTATGAAGGATATTGCTGAACAAAATGGCCTTGTGTTAGCTTGCGGGCCAGATCCTTTTTTGAAAACGGTACAAAAGATGGCCTTGGAGCTTAATGTTCGTACGCAGCTTTCTTTAGAGTCGCGTATGGCTTGCGGTGTTGGAGCTTGTCTTGGTTGTGTGGCGCATACCACTGAATCTTGGCCTGTGGAAGATAAGAAAAATTGGCCTGTACAAACCTGTACACATGGTCCTGTTTTTTGGGCTGAGCATATTGTTCTGGATTAAAAGTCCCTTTTTATCGCCAATTTTTATTCAGCTTGGAGTTTATCATGAATCTTTCCGTGACATTACCCGGCCAAAGACCGCTTACCTTAAAAAATCCTCTTATTCCTGCCTCCGGTACCTTTGGTTACGGTGTGGAATTTGCTTCCTATGGCAATTTGGCGCAACTTGGTGGCATAGCTGTGAAGGGCTTGTCGTTAAAGCCACGCGCCGGCAATGCTGTGCCTCGTGTTACCGAAAGCGTGGGCGGCATGCTTAATGCTGTGGGCTTACAAAATGATGGTGTTGAATCTTTTATTAAAGATAAATTACCTCGCCTTCCTTGGAAGGAAACAGCCATCATTGCAAACATTTATGCTTCTAGCGCTGAGGAGTTTGCCGAACTTGCAGATATTTTATCTGCTGAAGAGGGCGTAGCTGCTTTAGAGGTGAATATTTCTTGCCCCAATGTGCATGAAGGCGGTATTTTGTTTGGGCAAGATCCTGCCATGGCAGCAAAAGTCACAGAAGCTGTGCGCAAAGCTTCGCGTAATACGCCGGTTATGATTAAACTTTCGCCCAATGTGACTAATATTGTGGATATTGCTCGCGCCGTGGAAGGGGCAGGGGCAGATATGATTTCCTGCATTAATACACTTTCTGGCATGGCGGTGAATGTGCGTCAGCGCCGTCCCATGTTAGCCAATGTCATTGGTGGTCTTTCTGGCCCAGCCATTAAGCCTGTGGCTTTACGCTGTGTATGGCAAGTGGCACAATCGGTAAACATTCCTGTGGTGGGTCTTGGCGGTATTAGTACGGCTGAAGATGTTTTAGAGTTTATCTTAGTGGGCGCTCATGCTGTACAAATTGGTACAGCCAACTTTATGCAGCCTGATTTTTGCTTTAAAGTCATAGACGAACTTGAAAAGCTTTGCCAAGAGTATGGCATTGACGATTTGAATGCCTTTAGAGGTACATTAAAACTTGCATAATTTTATCCCCTTGCTTGCATAAGCAAGGGGTTTTTTGCTTCTATGCCTACATATTCTTCACTTATATCTACTTCTCTACCTTCGCTTAATGCTACCTTGGCTGATGGTTTGCTCTGGCCTTGTACTTTGCGCTATTCTGCTAGAGTGAAACGTGTTAAAATAAGTGTAGATTCTCAAGGTTTTGTAGAACTTATATTACCGCAAAATAGTTCTTATAATGAGTTAGAAGTACAAGCTTTTTTGGACTCCATGTCACCATGGTTACAAAAAACATTAGATGCATTGTTGCCGCGTCCTTTGCAGGCGCAAAGAGCTTTACAGTGCTTGCAAAAACTCACAAATACGCTCACGCGAGAAACTTTGCCCACCTCTATAACCTTACCGGTGTTTAAGCAAACATGGACTGTTTCGCTGCAAGCAAAGCGCGGTGGATATGCCAAGTTGCGCGAAGGAACCTCTGTTCAGCAGGGGCAAAGCCCTGAACTTTTGCTGTATGCCACAGAGACAGAAATACGTTCTTGCTGTAAGCTTTTACAAAAATGGCTCATGGAAAAATCCAATATGCTTTTGCCGCAAATGACGCAAGACCTTGCCAAGTCATTACATTTACGTGTGGGCAAAGTGAGTATTGGTGCTCAAAAAGGGCGTTGGGGTTCGTGTTCATCTGCGGGAAATATTCGTTTAAATTGCCGCTTGCTGCTGTTGCAAGGGCATTTACTTGAGCATGTGATTTTACATGAACTTTGCCATCTTGTGCATATGGATCATTCTAAAAACTTTAAAAAATTATTACAAAGTGTTTCGCCGCAGACTTTACAAAAAGACAAAGAGTTAGTGCGCGCTTGGAAAGATTTACCCTTGTGGGCTATCTTGAAGTAAAAAATGCCAAAGGCAGAATATAAAGGAAAATACCATGTCATTACTTGATTTTAGGACGTTTCCCTGTCCACAACCCGTGGTGCAATGTCGTAAGTTTTTGCAAGAAAACACGGTTCATGCAGTGGAAATTTTAGTGGATAATGAGCCCGCTGTGGAAAATGTGACTCGTTATTTGACGCAACAGGGTTTTTTTGTACAAAAAGAAGAGCAAGGCGCGGATTTTTTGCTTAAAGCCACGAGAGATGCTTTGGCACATAATGCGCAAAGTACTATCTCAGATATGAACGAGGGCTCTGCTGTGAAAAGAAATGTAAAGGCAGAGGAAAAAATTGTGGTTTTCATCACCACTGAAACCTTAGGACGCGGAGATGATGTACTGGGTAGCAAGCTTATGAATAGCTTTTTGGCTACCTTGCCTGAAATGGGGGCCTCCTTATGGCGTGTGGTCTTACTCAATGGCGGTGTAAAATTAGCTGTAGATGAAAGTATTTTTTTGGAAGCTTTACAAAATCTTGAAAAGTCCGGCGTGGATATTTTAGTTTGCGGCGCTTGTCTTGGGCATTATGCCTTGCTTGAGCAAAAGCGTGTGGGAGAAACATCTAATATGCTGGATATTGTGACTTCCTTGCAATTGGCAGACAAAGTTATTCGCCCTTAATGGCTTTTTTTCATGGAAAAAAGGCGAAACTCTCACATGAGCTTCGCCTTTATTGTTAAAATATATTGTAATATTTATGCATGTCCGGATTTTTTGGATTGCCCCCAGGTATTATGGTCAGCCTCCACACGATAAATTTGTACATGATACATTTTTCCTTTACTGCACCTTGGACAACCGTCCGTGACTAAGAGGCAGTGAGGATCTAACTCCAAGGCATCAATACCAGCGCTGTGGAGTATTTCTGTAGCTCGACCTTGTTCCCATACAATGGGGCTTCCGCATTTGCCACATTCTACAAAAAGCATTTCAGGGTCAAAGCCTTGGGGACCCGCAGAGGGGTAGGCTTTGTTTGTATCCCGCATATTATCCTTCTTCACGATATAAACCTTCCTAGCTAGACAGGCTCACAAAAAATTCTATGAACCTACAATTCATATATAAGTCCAAATGAATTTATATGCAAGTCTCTTGCTCATTTTTTAAGAAATCGGTAAAGTCATGGACATGAAAAATCGGCGCCCCATAGGCTTATTATCTGCGGAATTGCGAAATCAAATTGCCGCTGGCGAGGTAGTGGAAAGACCTGCCTCTGTGGTCAAGGAACTTGTGGAAAATGCGCTAGATGCAGGCGCCACACAAGTGGATATTCTTTTGGAAAATGGCGGTCAGGGGCGCATTCGCATTCAAGATAATGGGCATGGCATTGCCGCTGCTGAACTTGAATTGGCCGTGACGCGTCATGCCACGAGCAAAATTCAAAATTTGAATGATCTTTCTTCCATTTATTCCTACGGTTTTCGCGGCGAAGCTTTACCAAGTATTGCTTCCGTATCGCGCTTTAGCCTCACATCCACCGTGGCAGATCAGCAAGAGTTCGGTTTAGGGCAACGTATTGAGGTCGAATATGGCCATGTGCGCAGCCATGCTCCGGCTCCTTTACAACAAGGCACCATTGTGGATGTGTGTGATTTATTTTCAAATATCCCAGCACGATTAAAATTTTTAAAAAGTCCGGCCACAGAGGGCAAAAAGGCTCAAGAGTGGCTGACTCGTTTAGCCCTAGCCAAGGCGCATGTGGGCTTTAGTTTAAGTTTGGGCGCCCGTGAAGTACTGCGTTTTCCCGCTGGGCAAAGCCTTGCAGAGCGTCTTGGAGAAATTTGGCCACCACTTATTACGCAGGCCATGCGCTCCTTTGATGTCAGTCATAAGGGGCATCGTGCTTTTGGGCTTGCGTCCTTGCCTCAAGTAAGTCAACCTCGCGGTGATAGAATGCTGTTTTATGTTAATGGGCGCGCCGTTAATGATAAAACGCTTATTTCTGCTGTACGCGAAGCTTATAAGGGGCGCCTGACCACAAAGGATTATCCGCAAGTGGTGCTTTTTTTAGAAATAGATGCTGAAGAAGTGGATGTGAATGTGCATCCGGCGAAAACAGAAGTGCGCTTTAGAGATACGTCTTCTGTGTTTTCTTGTGTGCGACGAGCTGTGCTTTCTGTTTTGGAGAGCCTGCCACGCGAACTTGCAGAGCAAGAGCTTCAGGGTAATGGCGAAGCAGACATACGCCCTCAGGGTTTTTGGGGACGTATTGATGCCACCGGAGTTATGCAGGGACAAAAGGCGGCGCCTGCACAATACAGTTTAAACTATATTTCTGGAAATACAGAAGAAGAGCAAGGTTTTGACGCATCTTCATGCAGTACGCAAACACATATAATGCCACAAAATCTTTCATCCCTCTCTGTCACACATGCCTCTCACATGCCATCCACCGCGTGGCAAGGCCTGCGAGAAGACGCTGCCCCCTTTGGTATGGAGCTAGAGTCGCATACACAGCGCCACATGTATGACCCAACGCCATCGGCCACCTTTGCGGATCCTTTTCCGCCAAGCCATGCAGAACGTGCTGATGCAGTATCGCAAACTTCACAGATGCATTCCACCCCCGCATCTCTTAGAGGCGGCCTGACCTATTTGGGGCAAATTGCCGCCACCTATTTAATTTTGCGGGATGAGGCAGGGCATATGCTTTTGCTAGATCAACATGCTGCTCATGAAATTGTGCTTTACGAACGCCTTAGATCTGCCCCCATGGACAAACAATATTTGGCTTTGCCTTTGCAAATTTCTATACATAGTTCGGAGCAAGAGCGTTTTGAAAATTTACAAAGTACCTTTGAACAATTGGGTTTTTCTTTAACGCTTCAAGATGCGCAGCTATTGGTGCACGCCATTCCCACGCTCCTTGATAGTGCATCAGCTAAGGTTTTTGTGCAAGATGCTCTGGCCGGGCGTAAGGATGACTTATCGGCCATGCTTATTTCTTTTTCATGTAAGGGCGCCATAAAAGCTGGACAGGCTCTCACGGCCGATGAAGCCATGGGCCTTGTGGAACAATGGCTTGCGGTGCCAGAGCGGAATTTTTGTCCGCATGGACGACCGGCGGTAGTACGCTTTACCGAGCGCGACTTGGAAAAAATGTTTAAACGCGTGTAATTCAGCCTAGAGGTGTGTTCATGGTAGAGAAGAAAGATTCTCCTCACGTCATTCTTTTTGCCGTATGTTCGGCGCAATTTTTTATGCCCTTCATGGTGGCAGGAGTGAATTCTCTTTTGCCTCCCATTGGTGCAAGCACGGGGGCTTCTGCACGTGAACTGAGCCTTATTACCACTTTTTATATTTTGGGGCTGGTGGTGTCGCAGCTGACGGCCGGCCGTATGGGTGATATATGGGGCAGACGCCGTATTTTTTTATGTGGTTCCGCTGTATTTGTGCTTACCAATATTTTGATGGGATTTACAGAAAATATTCATCATATGATGGCATTGCGTACCATACAAGGGCTTGGCACAGCGGTATTTTCTGCTTCTGGTTTAAGTATTTTAGCTGTGGCGGCGCCGAAGGGTAAACGCAGTCAATATATTGGTTATTCCACCACGTGCATTTATGTGGGCATAGCTTGCGGGCCACCGCTGGCAGGTCTTGTGGGGGGAACTTTGGGCTGGCAATGGCTCTTTTGGGGTACAGCCATGGCCGGTGCTTTGACATGGAGCTTTATGCGTTTTGCCGTGCATGAAGAGTGGTATGAAAGTAAAGGAGAACCTTTTAACTGGGTGGATGCCATTATTTATGCCATTGGTATGGTGGGAATAACGCTGGGATCTTCTTTACTCAAAGGGTATCCTTGGGGCGGCGGTGCGCTTATTATGGCGGGTATAGCCATGGTGATTTTGTACGTGTGGCAAGAAATGCATGCTAAATATCCTCTCCTCGATGTGCGCCTTCTTGCGCAAAATAGAGTGTTTGCCCTCTCAGCTGTGGCGGCCTTTATTAATTATTGCTCAAGTTTTGGCATGGTTATTTTCTTCAGTTTGTACTTACAAGTGGTACTTGGCATAAGTTTGGAAAAAGCCGGTTTGTATTTATCCTTACAATTTTTTGCTCAGGCTTTGGTAAGCTCGTGGGCAGGGCGATTGGTACCACGTTTTGGCGGCGGTAGAGTAAGCGCCTTTGGCATTGCTTTGTGTGGTGTCGGTCTATGTGTATCAGCTTTTCTTGATAGAGACAGTTCCATGGCCTTTTTCTTTGCTGCACAAATTGCCTTAGGTGTGGGCATAGGCTTTTTTGCCGCGCCCAATACCACGGTTATTTTGGAAAGCGTGGATAAAGCGCATTTGGGGCAAGCTGCCAGTGTGGTGGGAAGTATGCGCACCATAGGAGCTTTGGTTAATACAAGTATTGTGACTGTAACTTTTGGGTATTTTTTGGGTGATTCTCCTGTACATGCAGGAAATATTGATGCTTTTTTACAAAGCATGCGTGTGGATTTATTGCTTTTTGGTGTGTTGAATATCATTGCCATCGGCTTTGCTTTGAGCCGCGAAAAAGCTATTCAAAAGCAAGAGGCAGCTTCTTAGTGTTGTTGCCTCAAATGTGCGATTTTGGGGTTCTTACATGCGCTGTGTGTAGATAGTGTGTATTTGCACCGCCACAAGATCCAAAATACGCGCAGGATTCACATTATAGCGCAAAGCCTCTTGCGCGCTGTCAAGGCATTGGGTTATGGCAATCCTTTGATGGGCTGTTATATTGCTAAAACAATTGCTAAGAGGGCCTCTGTGAGCCGTGTTATCCGTGTTAGTAGGCGACATGTGTTGGGCGCTTTCATACGCAGTATTTACGCTTATGAGTAAGGACTTTTGGCACAGCAACAGCACTTGCGCTGCCACTGCCGGTGTAACGGCGCCTTTGCCGGCAGTCATGGGCCACCAGCCGGTGCCTGTTTGTAAAAAAGTGGCCAAAGCCCGCTCCCAAGGGTGCATTTCGGCGGCTATGGCGTGGCTTTTGGGCCAAGGTAAAGTATACACCCAAGAGCGAGATACCAAGGTGGGTAAAATTTGCTCACGCTGCGCAGTTAAAAGCACAAAGAGCGTGGTGGGGGAGGGTTCTTCCAAGACTTTGAGTAAGGCATTGGCTGCGGCGCTACGGCTGGTATCAATGCCGCTGATAATGACCACACGTTTTTGTCCACTGCGTGTGGTGTCCCCTAGTTTTCCTTTAAGTATTTGGGCATGCTCCTTGGTGAGCGCCCGCACAGGTCCGGGGTTTTCCGTATCTTCGGTATTGGAAATGCGCCCATCATAGGCGAGCACATCGGCGTGAATACGCATACCCACATGTAAACACGAAGGGCATTGCCCGCAGGGCTCTTGGTGAGGGCTGCGCTGTGTACAATGCTGTAAGATAGCCCACCATAAGGCCATGGACTGTCTTTCAGATTCCAAGCCACCTTCGAGCAGTAATACCTGAGGGGCATGCTCTTTGGCCTCGCGCACCAAGCCCAATAAGGTTTGGCGTGCCTCGTTTAAATGCGCCTGCAAGGCAGGAGAAAGGGCCTTACGTGCATCATCCACGCAAAGCCCTGTATTGGTATCCTTAGCTAGTTTAGCCATAAAGATGTTTAGGCACGGCTAATGGTCTGATCGCGCTCTGGCCCTAAGGACACATAGCTGATCTTCACTTGGCACAGCTCTTCAATTCTCAAAATATAAGCACGTACCGTTTCAGGCAGGCTTTCCCATGTGGTGCAGCCGCTGATGTCTTCGGTAAATCCAGGCATGGACTCATAAATGGGCTCCACAAGGCCAAGACCGCCCTCTTCTTGAGGTGGGAAGGAAATAACTTCACCATTATATTTATAACCGGTACAGATAAGTATTTCCGGCATATTACGCATGACATCAAGTTTGGTTAAGGCAATGTCGGTGAGGCCGTTTAAACGAATGCTTTCACGCAAAATGGCAATATCAAGCCAGCCGCAGCGACGAGGACGACCCGTGGTTGCACCAAATTCATGCCCATGCTTACGTAAAAATTCACCCACTTCATTTTCTTGCTCCGTGGGGAAGGGGCCTGCGCCCACACGTGTGGTATAGGCTTTTACAATGCCCACAATGCTTTCTAGCTTACGCGGAGAGGCGCCGCTACCTGAGGCAGCGCAAGCAGCCACTGTGTTGGAAGAGGTCACAAAGGGGTATGTGCCATGATCAATATCCAAATGCGTGCCTTGTGCGCCTTCAAACAAAACGCGCTGACCTTTTGCCCATGCATCATCTAAAACAGATGAGATATCAGCAAGGAAAGGAATAAGGCGCGGCGCAATGGACATCACTTCATTGTATACATCATCCACACTTAAGGTGTCTGTCTTGTAAAAGCTTTGCAATAAAGCATTTTTTTCTTCTAAAGCAGCACTGATTTTGCTGCGCAACAGTTCCGGATTGGTTAAATCCACGGCGCGAATACCCACACGAGACATTTTGTCCTCGTAGCATGGGCCAATGCCGCGACCTGTGGTGCCAATTTTATTATCAGCTTTATGGGCTTCGCGGGCTTTGTCCAATGCCGTGTGATAAGGCAGAATCAAATGAGTTTTTTTGCTAATTTTAAAGCGCTCAGGAGTAATAGAAATACCTTGAGCCACAAGCTTATCCATTTCTTTAAGCAGGACAAAGGGGTCGCAAACAACACCATTGCCTATGCAGCAAATTTTATTTTCATGTAAAATGCCAGAGGGGATAAGATGTAAAATGGTTTGTTCATCGCCCACTTTAATGGTGTGACCGGCATTGTTTCCGCCTTGAAAGCGCACAATAACGTCCAGTTGACGGCTGAGTAAATCAACAATTTTACCCTTACCTTCATCGCCCCATTGGGCACCTACTATAACTACATTTGACATATATTTACCTCATTTGTGTACTGCCGTAAGCTCTTTTGCGCATAAAATAATTTACACAAAGCCTTTCTTAGCTACGCTATAGATGCACGTAAGTCAAACGGAGTTTTTTGAGTCTGAATTTATGGATAAAGCCTATATTACGTATAAAATATTTTTTAAACAGGTTTTTTGGGTTTAAATTCAAGTTGGTTAGCTTTTTGTGGTGCGACAGGTTCATTCTTTTTAGGAGATATGTCATTTTCCAAGCGAAAGTTTGAAAGCTGCATTTCGCCGTGTTCAGGGCGCATTTGCTGGCTCCAATGATAATTAAAGAGTTGATTTTTCCAACGTTTTGCTTGGATAAACGAAAAAACAAGCGCCGCCTCTTCCCAGCGTTTGGTGGGCTCAAAGCGATGAACCCTTTCTGCATAGCTATCCCAAAGAGCCATGAGTGAGGCCTCATCAAGAGCGTCTAATTGGCGGGCAAGTTTGTGTAAAAGCTGTTCCATAAAGTCTCCAAATAACAAGCAATATAACAGGGCTACCCCTTTTAAAGACAAGTCTTTGGAAAGTACTTTAGGGTAGGATGCAATGAATACGTAAAACTTGTAACAGAAAAAAAAACAAAGGCCAAGCCGCTATGCAGGCAAATCGAAGTTTTATAAAGGAAAAATATTTTTGTAGTTTAATTGCAAATTGCAAGTGCAGGCAGCTTATGCTAAGGGTAAAACGTACGGCTGAGGCTTTTCTTGTGACTTTTTTTATGCGTTAAGACAAGCTTAGGTCGTCATTGACATGCGCCCATGAGCTGCATTGTGGCAGTACTATAACGAAGTTTACTAAAGAGGATGTTATGAGCGATTTAAAAAACATGTACAAAACCATGCAAAAAGATGCTTTTCCTGATACCATGACCATTACTATTGGTGAAGAAAGCTTAGTGTATAAAAAGCGTACATGGAATATTGACAATGAAGAAAAGGGCTTGCGCTATGGCGAAAACCCTGATCAACCTGCAGCCCTATACCAGATGGTGGAAGGCAGTATTTCTTGCGGCGGTTTAAGCTGGCGCGGGCCGGAGCAGGGCATTGTGTCTGCCATGACGGAAAAAAACATGATTCAAGCTGGTAAGCATCCTGGTAAAACCAACCTTACCGACGTGGATAATGGTGCTAATATTTTACAGTATTTGGCGCAATATCCCGCAGCTATCATTTTAAAGCATAATAACCCTTGCGGCGCGGCTTGGTCGCGTGAGAGCATTGGTGATGCTTTGGAAAAAGCCTTTTGGTGTGACCGAATTGCGGCCTTTGGCGGCGCTGTTGTGGTAAACCGTGAGCTGGACATGCGCGCTGCCAAGCTTATTGCTGATAATTATTTTGAAGTGGTGGCGGCTCCTGCCTTTGCTGAAGGCGTGCTTGATGTGCTCAAAACCCGTAAGAACTTACGCATTATTCAGCTTTCTGGCTTAGCTCGTTTGGAAGAGCTTACCAAATCTTCCTTCTTGGATATTAAGAGCTTAGCTGATGGCGGGCTCATTTTGCAAAAATCCTTTGTGAACCGCATATCTTCCCCATGCGATTTTCTTCCTGCCACTGCCACCACCAAGGAAGGTGTCACCGTAACTGCGCGTAAACCCAATGCACAGGAAATGGATGATTTGTATTTTGCTTGGGCTGTGGAGTCCGGCGTGACTTCTAATTCCATTATTTTTGCGCGTCAAGGCGCCACCGTGGCCATTGGTACCGGTGAACAAGATAGAGTGGGTTGTGTGGAGCTGGCCATTCATAAAGCGTATACCAAGTATGCAGATACATTGTGCTTCCAAGAGCAGAATATGACTTTGTATGAACTTAAGCTTAAAGCCACCACAGGTGATGGCGATGCAGAAGCCGCCAAAATTTTGGCAGATATTGAAGCACGTACCAAGGAAGCGCATGGCGGTCTTATGGGCTGTGTATGCATTTCTGATGGCTTCTTCCCCTTCCGTGATGGGGTAGATGTGGCCATGGCTGAGCAAATCACTGCCATTGGACAACCTGGTGGCTCCATGCGAGATCATGAAATTATTGCTGCATGTAATGAAAAAGCGCCACAAGTGGCCATGGTCTTTACAGGACAGCGTTCTTTTAAGCATTAATAGCTAATTTTATAATAATATGCTGTGGCAGAGCCTTGTTTATTAAAAATACATCTCTGCCGTAGTTAACGTTTGAGCCGTATCCATGAGCATGGATACGGCTTTTTTTGTGCACTAAGAGTGCAAAAAAATTTACCATAAAAGGGCAAGTAAATTTTTTTAAATTTTTTTTTAGGCTATTTTTAGGGCATTTTTGCCCTTTTTTTTGTCTAGACTTTTTTTAACGTGTTTTTCTTATAAGGAAAAACTGCTCACGTTATATAGAATCCATCTAAGATAACACTATAGATTTTCTAGACTTTTCTTTGCACTAAATTTTTATTTGTGTCATGGTGGCAACAGTAAAAAAAGAGGGCGGTTTGTTAGTTCTTTCCATGCACAAGACATTGACGAGCCATGAGCCCCAGGAGCACCGCTCCTGCTTGTGCCACATTAAGCGAGTCAAAATTGTTCTGCATGGGAATGTACAAAGTATGATGACAACGCTTGGCAATACCGGGGCGCATTCCTTTGCCTTCATTACCGAGCACCAAGACAGCCGGTAAGGGCAGAGCATCGGTAAAGGCATTGAGGCTTTGGCCTGAGTCCTGTTGCGGTACCATGCCTGTGCCAAGAAGGGTAAAGCCCATTTCCTCGGCTTCATCCAAGGCATGCCCTAAGTTGGTCACTTGGCTGATGGCTAAATGTTCAAAGGCACCGGCGGCGGCTTTTTTAGCAGCGTCACCCAAATAAGCGCTATTGTGCTTGGGTAAAATAAGACCGGCAGCGCCAAGGCCATGTAAAGTACGCGCTAAAGTCCCCACATTACCGGGATCTTGTACTTGATCCAAGGCCACAATGAGGGGAAAGGAGCTATGAAAAGCCTTTTGTAGCAGCTCCGGCAACAAAGTGGTGCTCATGGCGCCAAGGCGAGCAATGACGCCTTGATGCTGCGCAGAGCACATGCGATCCAAGGCCACGGTATCCACCAAGGAAAAGCGGATACCATGAGCGCGACAAAGGTCGAGCATAAGGGTGGCTTCTTGATGGCGCAGGCCTTTACGTAAAAAAAGCGTATCCACTTTTTGGGGGTCGCTTTGTAAGAGTTCCAGAACCGGCTTTATGCCTGCCAATAGAGGCGCAGAGTGTGAAGCATTTTTCATAAATAAGTCCATTTGGGTTTTGAATGTGTAGGTGTTTTGCCTACGCACCATAAGAGGGGTGGTTATGTCAAGTAAAGTCTTTCAGATGCAAGAGAAAAAGCAAGCTCGTACGGCCTTATTGGGTATTTTTATATGCGCCATGATGTTTCTTGTGGGATGCAGCTCCAAGACCACTTCCATAGTTCCTGCCCGTAATTATTCACAAGGTTCTGTGGGAGATGCCAAACTCACTGCTAAACAAAAAGAAATTTTTTACAAAACAGGCCAATTGGATAGAAAATTACCCAAAAAAGCTTTACCCGCCGTGGCCGAACAATACAGTCATTTTCTCAATGCCGGTCGTAGAACCATGGAAGTATTTTCGCAGCGTTCTGAAGACTACTTAGGTCATGCGCGCGCCATTTTTCGTGCTAAGGGTATGCCTGAGGAATTGGCGTACTTAGCCATTGTGGAAAGCGGCTATAAACATACAGTTAAATCCCATGCCGGCGCCGCAGGTACATGGCAATTTATGCCTTATACAGGTAAGCTTTATGGCTTGCGTCAAGATAAATGGCTTGATGAACGTTTAGACCCGTACAAATCTGTGGAAGCTGCCGCCACATACTTACAACGCTTACACTCTTATTTTGATGATTGGCTTTTGGCTGTGGCTGCTTATAATGCCGGTGAAGGCAAAATCGGCCGTGCTTTGGAAGCCACAGGCGCCAAGGACTTTTTCACCTTGGTAGAGCGTAATCACACCCTAAATGATAAAATGCAATTGCGTACAGAAACCATAGTCTATGTGCCGCGCTTTTTGGCAGTGAGCAAGATTATGCGTAACCTTGGTCCCTTGGGTTTTGAAACGGTGGATCACAATCAAAAAGCCATGCATGCTCGCATTGAGATTCGCCCCAATACCAATCTTAAGGGTGTTGCCTCTGCCTCCGGTCTTTCTTGGAGTGAGTTTAGTGAGATTAATGCCGCTCATAAAAAAAGCGTAAGCCATAGCAAATACACTACCCATGCCTATGTGCCACATCATAAAATAGAAGCTAGCGAAAGATATGTGGCCAGCGCTGCCAGCCGCGCTTATGTGGCTTCTGCCGCTAAATCGCGTAAATCCACGGCTTCCACCAAGAGTAAAAAATCTCACAAGGGTACATATACTGTAAAGTCTGGCGAAAGCTTCTCCACCATTGCCTATGCCCATGGCATTTCCATTGATACCTTAACCAAGGCCAATAGTATGCAGCGTAGCTCTAAGCTTCGCATAGGCCAAAAGCTCATTATTCCTGGTGCCAAAACCACTGCCGTGGCTTCTGCCACCAAAAAGCGTCCTCGCGTAACCTCGTATAAAGTGAAATCTGGCGAAAGCTTGTCTACCATTGCGCATAGACATGGTACCTCTGTGGATCAAATAGTAAAGGCCAATAAGCTGAGTGATGCTTCTAAAGTGCGCGTGGGGCAAGTGCTGGCTATTCCGGGTGCGGGTAAGGCTGTGGCACAAAATCGTGTGCATGTGGTGAAGTATGGGGATACCGTGGGCGCCATTGCTCTTAAGTACAATTTATCCACTTCGCAGCTTTTGAAAATAAATAAGAAAGATTCTGCCAAAATTCGTGAAGGCGAAAAACTCTTGGTCTCCATGCGCTAATTTTGTAAGCATCATACCATACTTTAAGTATATGTTATGGGGGAAATCTTTTAAGGTTGTCCCCCATTTTTCATGCCATAGCATACATAAATTTTTCCTTTGTATAGGGTACTCAGTGGCTTTTTTTGCCATAAAAAACTTTGACAAAAGGTATTGCATACTGCATACAATTTGACATGCGCGCACGGTTAGCCATGAAAGTTTCCATGTGCGTCACAATAAAAGTTTAAATGAGTTGTAAACATATTATGCTCTTGTAGTTAGTTGACACTGAAAAAGTAGTTAAATATTGGTAAAAATAATTTTTTTAGTTCATATGCCTTGATAAACTTTACCAGAAATAAACGAATGGAATTCGTTTTCAGGCAAAGTTTAGACATATAAAATACGATTTTTCAGTGTTGACTATTCAAGGCATGTCTTGTGCATGACTTGCCGTCACGTAAAATAAGCCAGAATTTACTTCTGGCGTCCCCGAAAGGGGAATTTGGAGTGAGCGTGCCTTTTTGAAAAATGTGTGAAAACACGTTTTTCAGGTTCGACTAGTTAGATATATATTTGAATAAAAGAGTTTATATTGTATGGCTAGGCCTTTTTGCTTGAAAATATATGAAGGAGTTTATCATGATAGATATACATATGGGTTTTGACGGTAATTTTGGAGAATATGGAGGCCAATATGTGCCGGAGGCGTTAAAAGCAGCCCTTAATGAAGTGGGAGAGGCTTTTATGCGCTATAAGGATGATCCCACCTTTGTGGCAGAGCGTCAGCATTATATGAAAAATTATCAAGGCCGTGAGACGCCCATTTTTCATTGTGAGCAGCTTTCTAAAAAATGCGGCGGTGCGCAAATTTGGTTGAAGCGCGAAGATTTAAATCATCTGGGCGCCCACAAGGTAAATAACACTGTGGGGCAAATTTTACTTGCGCGTCGCATGGGTAAAAAGCGCATCATTGCCGAAACAGGCGCCGGACAGCACGGTGTGGCTACGGCGGCCACAGCGGCGCTTATGGGTATGGAATGCATTATTTATATGGGGCAAAAGGACATAGAGCGCCAAAGGCTTAATGTTTTTCGTATGGAAATGATGGGTGCCAAAGTGGTGGCGGCCACCAAGGGCTATCAAGGCCTGAAAGACGCCGTGGACATGGCCATTGAAGATCTTGTGCAAAACATGGATAGTACTTTTTATCTTTTGGGCTCCGCTGTGGGGCCGTATCCCTATCCTGCCATGGTGGGGTATTTTCAGTCCGTGGTGAGTGAAGAGTCGCGTAGGCAAATGCAAGAAAGCATAGGCAGATTACCCGATGCGGTGCTGGCTTGTGTGGGCGGTGGTTCCAATGCTGTGGGCGCCTTTATGCATTACCTTAATGATGAATCCGTGCGTATTATCGCGGCAGAACCTGGCGGGCGTGGTAATGAATATGGTCAGCATGCGGCCTCTTTGTGCCTTGGCAAACCTGCTGTTTTACATGGGTATAAGTCTTATGTATTGTGCGATGATGCCGGAGAGCCCCATGAAGTGCATTCGGTTTCTGCGGGACTAGATTACCCTGGCGTAAGCCCCTTCTTGGCATATTTAAAAGATCAAAATCGCTTGGAGTGCACCTCGGTGACGGATACAGAAGCCTTGGATGCTTTCTTTACTTTGTCGCGTACAGAGGGCATTTTACCGGCTTTAGAATCCGCCCATGCTGTGGCTGCTGCCATACGCTTAGCGCCCACTTTGAGCAAAGACGCGGTACTTTTGGTAAATCTATCCGGTCGTGGCGATAAGGACGTGGCACAAGTGGAGGCCATGGTTTCTAGCGGGGAATATACGCCACATATTTTGTAATACGCCCATAACATAAAATTTTTATGTAAACAGCTCAAGAAAGACTTCTTTTTTGAGCTGTTTTTTTACCTAGTAATCTCCTTGACAAAGCCCTAGGGCTCCATTAGGAAGAAAATGAAAGTTTTGTAAGGTACATTGCGCATGTTTACTAAAAATTTTCTTATGAATAATTAGCTGTAAAGGATTTATATGCAAATGAGTTTGAAAAGATGGCGTTTTGCTTTTGTTTTTTTTGCTTTGGCAAGTATGGTATGTATGGCAGAGCCGGTCATGGCTGCTAAAAAATCTAAAGAAAAAAAGCATATGATGCAGGGCGAAGCCTCTTGGTATGGTGGGGATTTTCATGGCAAGCAAACAGCTAGCGGCCCCATCTATAATATGTATAAGCATACAGCCGCGCATCGTACCTTGCCTTTTGGGACGATACTTGAGGTGAAAGATACCACCACAGGAAGGCGCACGGTGGTATGTGTTACCGATCGCGGCCCTGTTTCGCGCAAGCGCTGTATTGATTTATCGCGCACGGCAGCCATGGAGCTGGACTTGGGTACACGCGGCGTAACGCCGGTAACCATGCGTCTTGTGGGGGATACCTCGGGGAAGGTGCTTAATAGCGCTGAAGCTTTTTATGTGCAGGTACAAAGAGATACTGATGATACGGTGCAAAACATTGGGCCTTTTACGCATTTTGCCGATGCTTCAGTCATGCATGATATGCTGAGTGAAAATTATGATAAAGCCACCATTATTGTGGCTTCGCGCCCCTAGTAGCCGTCAAAGGGGTAAGATATTTTTTTCTTATTGACAAAAATTACTATTTAGTTGAGAATGCGAAAGCTTGAATGAAATAACCTAGTTACTGGAGGTCTTATGAAAAAGTTCTCATGGTGTCTTGCAGGTGGTATTCTCTGTTCAGCTTTATGTATGACTGCCTTACATGTGTCTACAGTGCAGGCAGAGCCGCGCTCAGGTGAGGTTTTGTATCAATCGTGTTCTTCTTGCCACACCCCCACCAAACGCACCCTTGCCGGTAAGGATGCAGCCTATTTATTGGAAAAATTTGCGTATTATCAATCTAGCCCAAAGTTTAAGGCCATGAAGAATCTGTTTGATGCCATGTCTGATGCAGAGAAGGCCGAGCTTGCTATGTATATTCAAAAAATGCAATAAATAAGCGTGATTTGTAAAAAACTGCACCGTGTGCAGCTTATGGTAAAATGTTGGGGCTCAACCTTTTAACTAAAAGGTTGAGCCCCAATATATATGTGGCATATGCTGCTCATATGGATGAGCTATACAGACTTTATTTTACGCCCCATAGCTCGCTTGCTTTTTATAACTTGCCATACGTTTATTTTCTTTGCGTGAGCGTAACAATCCTTGGCGCACTTCTTGTTGTTTTTTAGTGGCTTGATCGGTTAAAAAGGCTTGTACGCTTTTAAGCTGCAAGAGCTTTGCTTTATATATATGCGCATCGCATTGCTCGCGCATGTTCCACGCTTCTATAAGTAATTGGCTACGGCGTGCACCAAGACTTTCGGCCTTTTCCAAATCGTCTTGGGATAGAGCCGTACATTCTTGCTTTGCAATTTCTATGGCTTCATCAAGAATTTGTATGGGCGTACGCATGCTTTTTCTTTACTTGGTAGTTACGCCATTAGGCTTGTTTTTGTTCAATATTATCGTGCAAGCTTTGAATGATTTGCTTCCATTTTTCGCTTGTGGGCAAGAATTCATATTCCAATAAGTCTGCAAAGAGCACCCAATCTTCACTTTCTAAAACTTCTGCCATTTCGGAAAGCAAGGCAGAAAGTTTTTCGGAATTTTCGGTGAAGGCTTCACTTTTTTCAAGTTGAAATTCATTGCGTAAAGCTTCAATCATACCCATGAAGTCACGGGTGACATCCAGTAAATCTTGTAATAATTCCAAGCCTTCCGTATCGCTGGCCTGGCGGAAAAGGCGTGCCACTTCCTTACTGCCGCGAGCCATGATTTCAGCCACTTTATACATTTCTGTGGTGATATCTAAGCCCATTTGGCCTATGGCCACGGAGCGAACTTCCACTCTTTCGATGAAGTCGCTGCCAATATCTTCAGCTTGGTGTGGATATATTTCTGAAAACTGCTCTTCATTCACAAAAACATCTGTGACAATGCGGTTTTCCATGGTAGGTTCTTCCATGACATTGATAAGTATTTCTTGCAAGTTAGTAAAATTAGACACCTGCAAATTACTTTGTTTTCCGTCAATAATAATCATATTCCCTCCTCCCTTTCCGTCTATCTATGGTGGATAAATTTTAATCGCTATCAGCTATTTAGCAAAAAACATACCCTTATTCAAGGTTTTTTCTGCCAAGAGGGGTGTTTCGCCGTGGGCTTAGGTGCTTTCAGGTAAGGCCAAGGCAGTATGCCAGGCCAAAAAATGTACACGCAATGACAATATTAAGGTGGTAAAACTCTCTAAAGCGCCGCCATGTTCTTGAAAGAGCACCAGCCATAAATAACTGAGAGCCTTAAGGTGAGGGCATTTACCAAGCAGGCCATGAATGGTGTTGCAGGTGCTAAGAATACGCTGTCCGCCTTGTGCGGAAGGCATGCGCTGCAACATACGCATTTGCTCTTTGAGTAAGAGCAAAAGTTCGCTGCATTGTTGCAGACTTTGGCTCACACTTTGGCGTAATTCCAGGGAAAGTCCTTGAATATGTTGCTGTATTTCTGAAGGTAAGGGTTCATAGTCTAGTACCTCGTCAAGAATGTGACGATAAAAGTAGCGCTGTACTTGCAACCAATGACTGCGCTCTTCCTGCTCATGCCCAGAAATACAGCGTAAGGTGGCAAAGCTTGTGCTATCTTGTGCGGTGAGCCAAATACGGGCGTCGCCCTGTGCTGTGCGTGCGTTTTTGCTTTCACGTCCTTCCCCTGTCTCCCTTGCTTCCTCCGTCTCCCATGTCCCGTGCTGTAAAAATTGAAGAGCCAAAGCCCCCACTGTGTCAGGGGAAATACTTTTCAAGCAAGGTTGCGGGCTCTCTGGAGCATGGACTTGATGCACACAAGGTGTATGAAAAGCGCAAGGGTGGCATGGTAGCGCCGGCTCAAGGCAACATGCCTGAGGCATATAAGGGCCTGTGTCAAAGGCTTGAGCTGTGGCAAGAAAGATGGATAGTACTGGAATTTGTAAGCCGGCCGCCAAGTGCATGGTTCCGGTATCATTAGTAATAAGTAGCTTACAGTGACATAAAGCTGCCGCTAAATGCGTAATGTCTGTTTTGCCCATAAGGTTAATGTGCGGATGGGCAGGCACGGCGCAAGGGTGCTCTGTATGCATACAAGCAGCGTAGGCTTCACCTAGAGCTTGTTCTGCGGGGCTTCCAAGCAGTACAGGGCAGAGGTTTTGCTCTTGCCATAGCTTTGCTCCCACTGCGGCAAAGTGCTCCACGGCCCATTGACGTCTTTTTTCACTGGCTCCCAATTGAAAAGCCACATAGCCCTTACAGCCCTCATGCTTAGGTGGGCTGTGCTCTTGCAATAGGGCGTGCACTGCGCTGAGCTGCGTAGCGTGCGGCTTAGCAAGGCCGTGTAGGGCAGGCGCTGTGGCACATTTTCCCACTGCGCGAAACATATCCACAATATTAAAGGGGCAGTTGAGGCGCTCGGCGCTGGCTCCTTGCAAGAAGGTGGCCCACATGTCCCCACTGACTCCAAAGCCGTGATCATCAAGGCCAAAGCCTAAAATTTCCACAGGAGGCTCTTTGTCTTGCTCCTGAGATATTTGCTCCAGAGATATTTGCTCCTGGCAGCTTTGATGCTCTTGTCTTTGTACCAACCCTTGCGCAAGGCGCCTTGCCAAAATACGAGCACTGGTGGTGGCCGTGGTATTAATAATTTGTTGTACGGGAAAATGCGTATGAATATGGGCAAAAAGGCTTTCCGCCTGTTGCAATGCGTGATGCCATGCCTGAGGGTGAGGGTCATTCAATTGACGTAAAAAGTCAGCGCCATGTACAGGGGCCACATAGTCTAAACCGCGCATGAGCGCCGTTGCCGCGGCAAAATTATGCAAACATACAAGCCCTATGTTATGACCTTGAGCCTTCAGTCCGAGGATAAGCGGTTGCATTTGCAAAAGGTCACCAAAGCGAGTGAGGTTTATGATGAGCACATTCATGGGAGTCCTAAGACGCGTACGCAGACAAAGAGAAATAAAAAAGGCTTTGATGGGGCAAAACCTCATCAAAGCCTAGGGACATCAGGTATTATGCTACTGTGGTGCCTTCTGATTGCAACATGGCCAAGGCTAAGCCTTTTTCTCTATGCATTCTGTTGCGGGCAGATTCTTGTATGGCGGCTGTGGAGGCGCCAAACTGTTCGCTACGAATGTCGTAAATATTATTTATGAGGCGTGAGTCAAAGCCTGCTTCTTTTGTGGAGCCGGAAAGAGCCGCGGCATTGCTAAAAATGCGTGCGGCGCCTGTGGGACCGTGTTGCACTGCGGTACTAAAAAGTACTTCTTGCATGGCAGGAGAAAAAGCGTCACCGTCAAGGCTTGAGCGTTCGCGTAAGGCTGCCACGGCAGGTTTATAGTGGCTGTCATAAATGAATTTTTCTTGCAAGGCTTCAAAGCGCTCTGGTTGATCTGCGGCTATTTGACGCCATGTATCGGGCATGGCTCCTTGGCGACTGCCTGTATTGGAAGGGCCAGAAGTGCGCAATTGCTGTGCTATATCCGGAGCATTAGTATCTAAAAAATTTAAGAAATTATCCATGCTGCCCACTCGAGAGGCAATTTGGTATTTTCCATAAGAGGTGCCGCCCACGCGGTCATACCCAATGGCAGAAATACCTTGCGAACCCGATTCAAATTGCTGCGAAAGTTTGCCAATGCCGGTATTTTCCATGCTTATGGGCTTATTTTGCTTTAAGCTTACGGTGTTTTCTTGAGCTAAGGTGACAGTCTCGCTCTTAGCATCTACGCCGGGCATGCCAATACTCTGACCTTTATGCTGCATGGCAAGGGCTTGCGCTTTAATGGAGTCTGCCATGGGGGTGACGGGGGCGCGTAAATTAAAGCCGCCCATGACTGTGCGCATATTACGCATGGTCACATCATTGCGTGCCACATCAAGCAAGCTGTCACTGGAACCCATATCTTGCCCCAATTGATTAAGCGTTTGTAAATGCTGTTTATCTAAGGTGGCTTGCTGCATGCGTTGATCTTGAATGCCCATGCGTGTGCCGTGGCTAACTTGCGCTTGAGCTGTTACTAAGGGCTTACCGGCAGAGCTTGTTTGCGCATCTTCCATCACTGCGGCAAAGGGCGATGTTTGCCCTGCGTTACGTTGTGCGTTTTGGTATTGCTCCACAGAACCTGTGGTGGTGGTGCCAATACTTCCAACATTTTGCGCAGAACGTCGGAATGATGTGCCTTCACCGGCAAAATTTGTCTGTTGTGGAATGATGGTAGACATGCTCAACTCCTTGAAAAACGGTACAACGCATAGGCGCATTTTTCTTTCAAGTAAAAAAAGCAAGAATAATGCCAACAGTGTAATTTAAGGGGTTTATGCTTGAGCGGTCAGAATGCTGACAAAAAGCGTATGTGTATTGTTTGTTTGATGGGGGCAATACTTATCAGGGGCGAGAGACATGCCCTCGCTCCCTGTAAGAGTATATTATTTTTTGTGCACAGCTTCGTCTGTAAGTGCCCAAGTGTTCACGGTTTCATATAAAATGGCAGGTGAAATGGGCTTGGTAATATGTTCATTCATTCCGTGGTGCAGACTAATTTCCCTATCGCCTGTCATGGCGTGCGCGGACATGGCAATGACGGGCATATGCGCAAAGCGTGCATCTGCACGAATTTTGCCCACGGTGCTTAAGCCATCCAGTACAGGCATTTGAATATCCATAAGAATAATGTGGTAATTATTCTTTTCAAGCAAATCTAAAGCTTCTTGCCCATTGTTGGCAATGTTTACCGTATGGCCTGCATTTTTAAGAAGCTCTTCGGCAATAAGTTGGTTTATTTCATTATCTTCTACCAAGAGGATATGGCATGAGCGTTGTCCCTCAGCTGTAAGGTTAGGGTTTTGTGGCGCAGGGCAATCCTTATTTTCATGGTCATTTTGTGCATGGCATGGTGCTTGTGTCTGTGAAGCAGGAGCATCTTTTTGCATGTCACCAAGAGAGGCAAGGTCTTCGTCTCCAACACAGGGGGCTTGCAATTCTTGCTGTTCAGTCTGAGCTTGTGCCGCTTCGCTGGCAAAGTCAAAAATGGCTGAGAAGAAGAAGCAGGATCCTTCACCTTCTGTGCTTTCTACCCATAAATCTCCGTGCATAAGGCGTGATATACGCTGAGCAATGACAAGGCCAAGGCCTGTGCCGCCGTATTTTCTGGTAACGGAAGTATCTGCCTGCATAAAAGCTGAGAAAAGGCGTCCGCGTTGATCTTCATTCATACCAATGCCGGTATCTTTTACGGAGAAGAGGCAATGTATTTTTCCGGGGCTTTCTTCCTTACCGGTCATGCTAATGGTAATGCCGCCAATTTCAGTAAATTTAATGGCATTACCAATAAGATTAAAGAACACTTGTTTAATGCGCAAAGGGTCGCCCAACAGCTGATGTTTGGTGCAACCATCATATTTAAAGGTGAGGGCAAGGTTCTTGCCATTGGCTTGTGGTTCAAAAAGCATTTTGAGCTCACTGGCCACCTCATGCAAAGAAAAGGGAATATTTTCCATTTCAAGTTTGCCGGCATCAATTTTGGAAAAATCAAGAATATCATTAATGATACGCAAAAGGTTTTCTGCGGAGAAAATGGTTTTATCCACATAATCGCGTTGCATTTTTTCAAGGGTGGTGTTGCCAAGTAAGTGTAAAAGCCCCAAAACACCATTTAAAGGAGTGCGTATTTCATGGCTCATATTGGCAAGAAATTCACTTTTGGCGCGCGCACTTTGCACAGCCACGTCACGGGCAGAGCGCAAGTCTTGCTCCACCGCGTGAATTTCTGCCAGCATGGCTTTTAATTCGCGCAGATCACGCATATAGCCAATGACCACTTCTTGACCGCCAAGGACGGCGCGCTTAAGCATAATATCCATGGGAATGGTATTGCCATGAACATCTATGGCAGTCACTTCCACATGGCTTTGTCCCAAGGCAAAAGCTTCATCAATTTTATGTATGGCCACGTCCATGGATTTAGCACCATTGGGTTGGTGCTCAGGCATAACTTGATACCTGTTTTTAATATATTCTGAACTTCCTTGGAAGCCGAAGAGGCGTACAATGGCTTTATTGCAATCCACCAAATTCTTATTTTTATCCCACACATTAATGCCGAGGGGGCTTAAGTCTAAGATGGCTTGGGTGCGTTCTTCACTTTCGGTGATTTTATTAATAAAGTCTTTAATTTCGCGTAAGTCACGTAAATAGGCAATGAGCATGGGCTCATCGTCCACATTAACGCGAATAAGAGTCACTTCCAGAGGGATTTTTGTACCATCTGAATGCGGAAGGGTGCTTTCATAGCGCAAATAGCCAGTGTCAAAGGCTTTATCAATACGCTGTAATGCTGCACTTGTGGCAGGGCTACCATCAGGCAAATGCTTGGGGTGTAATTTTTCAAAGTGTGCTTTATAATTCTCTTTGTTTTCAAAACCAAAAAGACGCAAGCATTCAAGGTTGGTATCGCGTAACGTACGGTTGGCATCCCACAGGTTAATGGCCATGGGGGTAGCATCTAAAATGGCTTGAATACGCTGTTCATGAGACTTCATGGCATCAAGTACACGTAAAATTTCGCGTAAATCATGCAAATAAGCAATAACCATGGTTTCATCGCGCAGTACAATGCGGATGGTGGTCATTTCCACAGGCAATTCTTCTCCATCAATGGTATTGCAGAAAAATTTAGACATGTGGTGCTGACCGTGCTCGAAGGCTTGCTTTAAAGCTTGCGTTAATACAGAGGTGGAAAGTTCACCGCTAGGCTGTAATTCAGGCAGTATTTTATGAAAATCTTGTAAAAAATCATACTTATCTTCATAGCCATAAATGTTTAATGCTTCTAGATTTGTGTCGCGTAATTTAAAGTTTTTATCCCAAAGGAGAATGGCCATGGGCGTAGCGTCCAAAATGGCTCTGGTGCGCTCCTCCATATGGATAATGTTTTTAATACTATCGGTAACAGCGGAAATATCTTGTGTGTAGCCTAGTACAAAATCCTCCCCTTGAAAGGTGACGCGGCATAAGGTTTCTTCAGTGGGGAAGGTTTTACCAGAGCTGTCTTGTCTAAGCCACTGAAATTTATACGAGCCTTCTGCCAAGGCTTTTTCTAAATATTCAGGCATAAGATCTTTAGACAGGCCGTCCACTTGATATTCAGGAGAGTAGGCCATGAAATTTTTTCTATATTCTTCCTTGTCTTCAAGGCCAAACATGCGCGTTACTTCTTTACTACAGTCCACCATTTGTAAATCTTGTGACCATATTTGCATGATGAGCGGCATGGTGTCTAAGGTGTTATTGATAAATTCAATGGTTTTTGCGGCTTCTGCTTGGCAATTTTTGCAAGGGTTTTCATGATGTATATAGATAAAATAATTACAGTCTTTATCTTGGCCAGCAGGAGTAAGGCTTATCTTGGTGCTAAGGATATGTGCGTTTTGTTGCAGCATGGTCCATTGGGTTTGCACAATGCCTTTGGTGAAAGCTTCATCCATATACTTGCGCAAAGTATTGACGCTATGCAAGCCTGTGGGTTGAAATTCAGGCATGATGTGGTGTAGGCAAAGAGAATTTGCATCCTGACAGTCTACGTGCATGAAGTCTACAAAGCTTTTATTGTAGTAAATAATTTCTAAATTTTGATTCAAAGAGAGCACAGGAAAAGGCATGTTTTCCAAAAGTGTAGGCAGTTCTGAAGCAGGGAAGGTAAGGCTAGGAACACGAGGCGTCATAAAACCTCCGAATTTCAGTAATTGGTGTGGCTAAAAAATAAGCTAATAATGGCGCTTTAGCAAGCTTTTTGGTGGGAATAAAGCGAAAGTATTTCTTGTAAAGAAAATACTTACAAATCCTTGCTTTCTAAAAAAAGACAAAAAGCCCTATGTTTTTTACACATAGGGCTTTTTTATAAGATATGGTAAGATTAATAAGCGTGATCGTCGTCTAAATCTTCTGCGGTGACTTTACCGGAGAAGATGGTGTAAATCCAGGCTTGGTAAGCAAGCACAATGGGTATACATACAAGGGTTACGCCTAGCATAATCTTCAGGGTTAAAGGACTGGAGGCCGCATTAAAGGCCGTAATGTTCCATTCGGGGTTTAAGCTTGACATGACGATGCCTGGGAACATGCCAAACACGCCAAAGAAGGTTACACCAAGGATAAAGACACCATTGCAGGCCCATGCCCAAATGATTTTTCCAGCTGTAAGCATGAAACGCACGCCGATAAGTCCGGCAAGAGCTATGACAGGTATGACAAACAGAGCCGGATGCGCCAAATAGTTTGCATACAAATTGGTGTACATGGCTGTCATGGCAAGGAAAGCCACAAGTAAGATAAGCATGATGGGCCAGAGGAAAATGGCCGTACCAATGGCGCGAATTTGTAATTCATCTTCGGACTTGAAGGCCAGCCATAAGGAGCCGTGCAAGCTAAACATGACCAAGAAGAACACACCGCCGGCAATACCATAAGGGCTTAAGAGCATAAGCAAATTGCCATGGTATACGCCCTTATCATCAATGGGAATACCCATGAATAAATTAGCAAAAGCTACACCAAAGAGTATGGCGGGGATAAGGTTAGAGATAAAGTGTACTTTATCCCAAAAAGCCGTCCAATAGGGGAAGTCTTCCTTATTACGGAATTCAAAAGAGACAGCTCGGAAAATAAGCGCAAAAAGTATGATGAGTAGCGGAGCGTACAGCGCGCTAAACATAACAGCATAGGCTTTGGGGAAAGCTGCAAAGGTAACGCCGCCTGCGGTGATGAGCCAAACCTCGTTACCATCCCAAAAGGGACCCGCCGCATTAAGAATCACGCGTTTTTCATGCTCAGTTTTGCCAAGGAAGGGCAAAAGAGTGCCAAGACCTAGGTCAAAACCGTCCAAGATAAAGTATACAGCCCACAAAAGAGCCCAGAGTACAAACCATGTAGTTTCTAGCATACGCGTTCTCCTTAGGCTTTAGCAGGTTTAGGGCCTTTACAGGCGTATTTACGAAGGAGATAAATATCAATAAGCCCAAGCATGGAATACACCACAATGAAGGCCACAAGTGATATGGCTACATTGCTGCCAGGCACAGGGGATACAGCATCTGAAGTGCGCATAAGCCCGTATACAATCCAAGGCTGACGACCCACTTCTGCCACAGCCCATCCCAGCATAATAGCTATATAAGGTAAAGGTATAGACCAAACGAGGGCACGCATGAGTAAGGGGTTCATGTGCTCGTTTTTGTTGCGCTGTATAAAGGCCCAAACAGATAATAAGAGGAAGAGCCCGCCAAGAGCCACCATGGTTCTAAAGGAAAGGAAGGTGGTAAGTAAGGGCGGACGGTCTTCTTTGGCAAAGGCGCTAAGCCCTTGAACTTCTGCCTTGGTATCACCATAAGAAAGCCAAGAGGTTAAGCCGGGAATACTCATGAATTCCACAACATTTTTCTCTTGTTCTTCACTTGGCCATGCAAACACATGCATGGGGGCTTCAGTGCTTGTTTCCCACAAGGCTTCCATGGCAGCAAGTTTGGCCGGTTGATATTTAGCCACTTGAGCACCTTGATGGTGTCCTGCCACTGCCACAAGCAAGGTCATAATTACAGTGAAGGGGGCTGCCATTTTAAAGGAACGGCTGAAAAATTCCACATTGCTTTTGCGCAGTAAATGCCAAGCAGATACACCAAGCACAAAGAAGCCACCAAGCATCCAAGTGGAGGTAATGGTATGGAAATACTGTCCTAAAGCATAAGGGTTGGTGATAACGGTGAAGAAGTTATCAAGCTCGGCGCGACCATTGCGTAGCACATAGCCCACAGGGTTTTGCATCCAGCCATTGGCAATAATAATCCAAAAGGCAGAAATATTACCGGCTATGGCTACCATGTAAATGGAAAATAAGTGTACCTTTTTACTTACTTTTTTCCATCCAAAAATCCAGATGGCCAAAAAGCTTGATTCCAAGAAAAAGGCCACCGTGGCTTCCACAGCCAACAGTGATCCAAAAATATCACCTACGTATTCAGAGTAGCGCGACCAGTTGGTTCCAAATTGAAACTCAAGGGTAATGCCTGTTACCACCCCTAAGGTGAAGTTGATAACAAAAAGTTTACCCCAAAACTGGGTTTGACGTTTCCAAAATTCATCGCCGGTAAGCACATAACGAGTTTCCATCCAAGCAAGTAAGACGGATAATCCCAGTGTCAGCGGCACAAAGACAAAGTGAAAAAACACGGCTACGGCAAATTGTAACCGCGAGAGTAAGACTACATCCATGCGTCCTCCCAAAGTGTATAATAGTGGCTTGAAACAAAGAAAAAGACTCTTGTTAAGAGCTATTCCTAATTAGTACGCTTTTTGTTAACCAAAGACAAGCTTTTTATTGACTAATAAAACAAGACTCACTAGATTCTCCCTGTGCTTTTGACAGCATGTGATGTGTACTGCCAAGATGAGGGAAAGGCTTTAACATTGTAGAGTTTTTTAGGGACTGCCCCTTAGCTTGGAAAAAATTTACAAAAATAAAGAGGAAACGTTAGTGTCTACAGAAATGAACAAATTGTCCAATCCAGCTCCCATTGGCCTTGCGGCTTTTGGCATGACAACTATTTTGCTAAATATTCATAATGCCGGCTTTTTTCCGCTGGATGTTATGATTATGGGTATGGGCATTTTTTATGGCGGTATTGCACAAATCATTGCCGGCTGTATGGAATTTCGCCGCGGTAATACTTTTGGCAGTACGGCCTTTGTTTCGTATGGTTCTTTCTGGTTAACCTTAGTCTTTTTATGGACAGCTAAGGAAGTGGGTTTACCCGCTGCCACCCCCTTTGCCCTTGGTTGCTACCTTGGCATGTGGGGCCTTTTCACTGCACTTATGACCATTGGTACGCTTAAGGGTGCACTCATTGGTAAATTGGTGTTTTCTTCCTTAACCGTGCTTTTTGCTTTGCTTTCTGCGGCCAACTTCACCGCCGCCGATGCAGCTCTTAGCCATAGTATTCATACTTTTGCCGGTTATGTGGGCATTGTGTGCGGTTCTTTTGCTTTATACGAAGCCGCCGCCCTTGTCATCAATGAGAAGCATGGCAAAACAGTGCTTCCTTTGTAAGAAGAAAGAGGAAACTTTTTGAGGCGTCTTGCTACGGTGAGGCGCTTTTTTTTATGGAAAAAGGCTGATTGTATGTGAAGGCTTGCGAGGGAAAGCGTCCTTGAAGAAACATTCCCCCGCAAAAATAGTGTAAAGGCTGTATTACCCTTGGCGTTTGGTGGCCAAAGCATCACGCAGCCACTGATACCAGCCCTCAAGGCCTTCTTGAGTACGGCAAGATACTTCAAAAATAGGTAAATCTTTATTGAGCTTTGTGGAAAATTCACGAGCTCTGGCCACATCAAAATCCACATAGGGCAGAAGGTCAATTTTATTAAGAACCATGGCCTGTGCTAAATTAAAAAGCAAAGGATATTTTTCGGGTTTGTCATCGCCTTCGGTGACACTCAGCAAGGCCACTTTAGCATCTTCACCGCAATCAAATTCCACAGGACAAACCAAGTTTCCCACATTCTCAATGAAAAGGATATCAATTTCATCGGTATCTAAAGATTTTAGAGCCTCTAAAATCATATTTCCATTGAGATGACAGCCGCCATCGGTATTAATTTGCACGGCTTTGGCACCGGTGGCAGCCACACGGCGGGCGTCATTGCTGGTTTGTAAGTCCCCTTCAATGACAGCCATACGAAACTCAGAGCGTAAATCCGTTAATGTGCGCTCCAAAATGGAGGTTTTACCCGCACCGGGCGAGCTGATAAGATTTAACACCAAGATGTTTTTTTCTTTAAAAAGAACGCGCAACTCATCGGCAATTTTATCATTGGCTTCGAGCACATTGCGCACCACTGGAATTTCCATATACATCCTTTATTCCGCTTCTAAATGTTGAACATACAACTCGCGCCCTTGCTCCACCTCATGTCCCAAGGTTTGTTCACAATGGGGACAAGGCTCAAAAGGGCTTCCTTCGGCGGGGCTAAAGCTTTGTTGACACATGCCACAACGTAAAATAAGGGGCACTTCTTCCATTTCAAGGCGTGCGCCTTCGTGTGGCCCATCCTTGATGACAGCCTCAAAGCAAAATTGCAAAGAGTCCGGCACCACCTGAGAGAGCGCACCATATCGTACACGCACTAAAGTGAGTTTAGTACAGTGGTTTTTGGCAAGCTCATCCTCGATTATTTGCAGAATATTCTCTGCTATGGCCATTTCGTGCATGGGACAAAGCATACGTTAAAAGAGGAAAAGGGTAAATGAAATTATTTTTTTCTGGGTATTTTTTTCACCTCTTTCTTTTGACAGCACCTTCAAGTGGCAGTATGTTTTATCGTAATGAGTATAGAGAATAAAAGGATATAGCATGAAATATACGCACTATTTAAGAATAGCAGGCATGTCAGCTTTGTTTTTTCTGTTTTTTTTATCTTTAACTGAGCATGGTGAGGCCGCCCCAAAGGACACAAAAATTCGTGTGGTGGATGATACAGGCTATGAATTGATACTTGATGCGCCGGCTTCGCGTATCATTGGACTGGATGGCGCTTTAAGCGAACTTGTTCTTACCCTTGGGCAAGGGCATACCTTGGTGGGGCGCACAGCGGCAGATATACAAGTGGAAGGCCTTAAACACTTGCCCGTAGTGGGTACATCTATGCGTCCTGACCCAGAGCGCATAGCGGCATTGCAAACTCAAGCCGTTTTGCAATCACTTGACAGTAAGCAAACCCGCGCCTTGGGTTTAGGTTTGCGTAAATTGGGCATTCCCGTATTACTCTTTCATTTACAAAGCTTTGAAGATATAAATGCCGTTTTATTACGCCTTGGCACCCTTACAGGCTCTGAAGATAAGGCAAAAACATTGGTCAGCTCCTTCACCAGTCGTGTGGGTTTTTTACGAATCTTGCTTTTAGAGGAAAAAAGAGTGCCGCTGTTTTATGAATTGCGCTATCCTCATCTGCTCGGTGCCGGGGGACAGTCCATTATTACGGATATTATACATGCAGCCGGCGGACGCAACGTGGTGACAAGCCCTGAAAATGAAGCGCGCATTTCTGAGGCAGAGCTTTTGAGGCTTAACCCTACAGCTTATATCATTCAAAGAGGCCCTTCCAATCCAGATCCAAAGCCTTTAAGTGAGCGCAAAGGGTATGCGGCCTTGGAAGCAGTGCAACAAAAACACATTGCAGAAGTGCGGGAAATAGACTTTGCAAGGCCAGGCCCTCGTGCCATTCAAGCGGCAGAAGACCTAGCCCGTTGGTTGCATCCGGCAGTGAACTTCGACATAAGCATTCCGCAAGCCGATGCAAATATGAAAAAAGAATAGTGGGTGTATGCCGCTATTTTGCCACGGGTAAGCCTTGGTGTATCCAGCCCATGATACCGTCTGTCATATGCAGTACATGTGTAAAGCCGAGGTTTTCCATGACGACTTTGGCTCTTGCGCTGCGTGCTCCGGTGCGGCAATGCATAATATAAGGCTTGTTTTTATCTAGCTCCAGAAGCTTTTCTTCAAAATCAGGAGACATGAAATCTATCATGATGGCTCCTTCTATATGTCCAGAAATAAACTCTTTGGGTGTACGTATATCTAATACCATGAGATCTTTGGGAGGATTTTTTAATATTTCAGCTGCCTGCGTGCTATTGATATCTTTGCTTTCTGCTAGGGCCATGAGAGGGATAAGGCATAAACAAAGGATGAGACACAGGCTCTGAAGTGAAAGTTTTTTCATGAGACGCTCCTTGTGAGAGGTAGAGGAATAGTAAGGAAAATTTTGACTCTTTATATAACATAAGAGTCATTTTTGCGGTGGCAAGGGGAAAGCCGCTTTGAGAATGTTTTTTTATGGATGTATTGCTGTGTACTTTTGTGTACTTTTTTAAAAATTCCCCAAAACCAATCATTGGCGTCCAGACCTATGAAATCCGAAAGTAAGGTAGATGATTTCAGTAAGATTTTCTGAGGTGAGACGCGCCCATATAAAGAGCGTTTTGCGGGGATGGGGGAGTTTGAGGGGGGAAGGGGCAGTTTTGGGTTCTGGCAAACCGACCCAAAGGGGCACCGAAGGTGTAGCCGTTGCCGAGCTTTCTCGGCTTACGGATATCGTGCGCCTAGGCGTGCCACTTCCCCCCTCAAGAAAATAAAACAAAAAGTAATAAATCTATGATTATTATCCGCCCAAGTAGGCTTCTTTTACCTTGGGGTTGGCTAAAAGCTCTTGTCCGGTACCTTGGAGTACAATGCGTCCCACTTCTAAAATATAGGCATGGTGTGCAACGGACAGGGCAGCAAAGGCATTTTGTTCTACCAAGAGTACGGTTTTTCCATCGGCATTAATGCGTAAAATAATATTAAATATTTCTTTTACGAGCATGGGTGCCAAGCCCAAAGAAGGCTCATCGAGCATAAGCAAGTCAGGGCGGCTCATGAGGGCGCGACCTACGGCGAGCATTTGCTGTTCACCACCGGATAAGGTGCCGCCTTTTTGCCAAGAGCGTTCGCTAAGGCGCGGGAACAAGCTGTATACCCATTGAATATCTTTAAGGATTTCTTCTTTATCGTTACGGCTATAGGCGCCAAGGTGTAAATTTTCCTCAACGGTAAGGTGAGGGAGGATGCGGCGCCCTTCGGGTGAGAGGGAGATGCCGTGGCGAACCATATCTTCGGGAGGCAATCCCATGAGTGAGGTATGCGGCGTATTTTCGTGGCGCGCAAAGCGAATATCGCCGCTAATGTTTTTGTTTAGGCCGGCAATGGAGCGGATAATACTACTTTTGCCTGCGCCATTGGCTCCGATGAGGGTCACAATACTTCCGCGCGGAATATGTAAATCCACCCCTTGTACAGCCTCAATGCCGCCGTAGCGTACTTTTAGATCTTGTATTTGTAACATACTGTTCTCTTTATGATAGGGCTTATTTTAGGCTGATAATATCATCGCCGAGATAGGCTTTAATAACTTCAGGATTATTACGAATTTCATCGGGCATACCTTCAGCAATAAGGCTACCGTATTCCATAACCCAAATATATTGGCACACACCCATAACCACTTTCATGTCATGCTCAATGAGCAAGATGGTGAGGTCAAATTCTTGGCGGATATGCCCAATAAAGTGCATGAGTTCAATACTTTCTTGCGGGTTCATGCCTGCGGCCGGCTCGTCCAGCAGTAAAAACTTAGGCTCAGTGGCAAGGGCTCTGGCAATTTCTAGGCGGCGCTGAGCTCCATAAGGAAGGCTATGGGCTTTTTCATGGGCATAGCTTGTAAGGTCAAGCTTATCAATGAGCATGGAGGCCTTATGGCGTATCTGCTCTTCTTCTTTGGCAAACATAGGCAATGCCAAAGGCGCCATCCACCACGGCATTTTACGACGCACATGGCACCCTACCATAACATTTTCAAGGGCGCTGAGGTGTTGTGACAGGCGAATATTTTGGAAGGTACGCGCCATGCCGGCTTTACATACAAGGTGCGGGGCATGACCGGTAATTTCCTTACCATCAAAGATAACGCGTCCTTGTTGCGGGGTGTAAAATCCGCTGATAACGTTGAAAGCCGTGGTTTTGCCAGCGCCATTGGGGCCAATTAGTCCCACAATGCTGCCCTTGGGTATGGCCATGGCCAGCTCATTGACAGCAATAACACCGCCAAAGCGCATGATAATGCTTTCTACAGAAAGGAGCGCCTCTTGTGGGCGTGGTTTTACAAAGGGTGTGCTCATTTTTTTCTCCAAAATGTCAAGAGCTCTGGCAAGCTAGACCAAGTTATTTCGCGCATACCCATAATCCCTTCGCGGCGGAAGAGGATAATGCACAATAAGAAAAGGGAGAAAATCACCATACGCATGCCGGGAATACCGGGAATTTCCACAAAGCCCAAGTTCATGGGTTCTTCCAAAACGCGCATCCACTCTAAAGATACGGTAATGACAGCTGCCCCAAGGATGGAGCCACTTAAAGATCCGAGTCCACCGGCCACCACAAACATAAGCACATTAAATGTCAACAAAAAGCTAAACATTTTCGGGTCAATGGTGGAGAGGTGACTGCCAAGCAAGGCGCCACCAATGCCAGCAAAAAAAGCGCCAATACAAAAGGAGAGCACTTTATAGTAAAAAACATTGATGCCCATAACCTTGGCGGCAATTTCATTGTCGCGAATGCATTTAAAGATATTGCCATAATTGCTATTAAGAAGGCGCACTAAGAATATAAGTGTAATAATAAGCCATACATAGCAAGTGAATACATTGGCATGGTCAGGAATGCCCTTAATGCCAAGAGAGCCATTGGTAATGGAAGTAAAGTTTACTATGAGTACGCGAATAATTTCGGCAAAGCCCATGGTGGCAATGCCCAAATAATCATCGCCAAGGCGTAGTACGGGTATACCAATGAGTAAGGCAAAAAAAGCTGATACCAAACCCGCCACTATGGCAGAGACCCAAAAGGGGGTTTGCAAGACAGAGAAAGGCCACATCATGGGCTCAAGCAGCCACATCATTTCTTTTTGAGCAGGGTTTAAAATGAGTATGGCCGACACATAGGCGCCAATGGCAATAAAGCCCGCATGCCCTAAAGAAAACAAGCCGGTGAAACCATAAATGAGGTTTAAGGAAAGGGCTAAAATGGCATTGATGAAGAACAACTTTAAAATATAAAGTTCATAACTGCCCATGAAGTGCTCGGCTTGATAGACAAAAAGACCGCATAACACCATGGCTGCCAAGGTCATGAGGGTATTTTTATTTAAGGTAGCTGGGCGCATTAGATCTTCTCCTGCATGCGCTCACCAAAGAGCCCTGTGGGTTTAAAGAGCAATACCGCCACCAAAAGAATGAAGGCGAAGGCGTCTCTATAACCGGATAAATGCGGCATGAAGGCAACAGTCATGATTTCGATGAAGCCTAAGATAAGTCCGCCTATAACCGCCCCTTGAATGGAACCAATGCCACCAAATACAGCGGCAATAAAAGCTTTAAATCCGGGGATAATGCCCATATAAGGGTCAATTTTAGGATAGCGTAAAGCCCACATGATGCCGGAGGCCGCCGCAAGAGCTGAGCCTATGCAAAAAGTTAAAGCAATAATGGTATTTACCTTTACGCCCAAAAGACGTGTGGTTTCGATGTCTTTGGATATGGCGCGCATGGCAAGGCCGGGTTTGGTGCGGTACACTATCCAAAGTAAAATACTTACCAAGATGATAGTTACGCCGGGTACAAAGGCCGTTAAGGGCAAAATATGCACATTGCCAAAGGTCCACTTGGTGACCATCCACTCCGGTTGCAATACAGGACGTGGTAAGCCCGTAAAGACCACCACAGCAAGGCTTTCTATGAGGAAGGAAACGGCAATGGCAGAAATGAGGGCAGAAATACGTGGTGCTTCGCGTAAAGGGCGATAAGCCACACGCTCCACCAACATACCAAAGGCACTGGCCATGAGTATGGCTAGTACAGCCGCGAAAGCCCAAGGCAAGCCAAAGGCAAAAGTACCAAAGAAAACAAAATACGCTCCCAGCATTAATACATCACCATGGGCGAAGTTAATGAGGCGCAATATGCCATAAACCATGGTGTAACCAATGGCTATGAGGGCATACAGCGAACCGAGTGTGAGGGCATTAAAAAAATGTTGCAGGAACATTTCAAAGCTCA
>CAYJHH010000005.1:0-53747 GCA_964369995.1 uncultured Desulfovibrionaceae bacterium | reverse complement strand
CTTTCCCCCCTCAAACTCTCCCCTATCCCTTCAAAACGCGCTTTATATGCCACACTTTAAGGGAAGGGTTTTTTTTATTATATTTTTTTATTTGTTTTATTATTTTTATACCATTTTTCCGCCATTGAGCGCCAAGGCACCCTTGGCCACACGATAGATGTACCAAATAAGAGGCAAGAGCCACAAAGGGTACACCAAGAAAGAAAGCAGTACTGTAATGGTAAGCAAAAAGCTTATAACAGATATGGCAATGATACCTATAAGCATTTTCCAAAACGTGGCAATTTGCCAATTCAAATGATTAAGCGTTAAAGCATCATTAATTTCTTTGCGTTTTAAATGTCCTATAATGACCGCTATAAGCGCTGTAATACCGCCACATATAAGAGCTGCTGCATACAGGCCATAGCAAATCCAAAGTAAGGTTGCATTGCTCATATGCGGAATTTTTTGCGACATGTTAGCCTTCCAAATGTTTCAGTTCAGCAGAAAGCTCTCCACCATGGCTGCGTAAAATGACGTAGCCCCCTGCGGCAAAATTACCGGGGTTAATTATTATAGTGCGTCCCAATCTGTCCATATTACACGCTTCGTGAATATGACCGCAAATACAAATATCCGGCTGATTTTCCATAATGAATTCACGCACAGCCGTAGAGCCCACATGCACGCCATCCCCAATGATATCACATAAAGTATCCTTGGGCGGATTATGAGAAATAAGAATTTGTTTTTTCCATTTACGCGCTTTGACCCAAGCTTGTTCTAACCATTGGGCAAAATGAGATTCAGGGTATTCGCTGGGGGTTCCAAAAGGGGTAAAGGTAGATGCGCCCACACCAAAGACACACACTTCTGAAGTTAAAGCGCGTACTTCTGTATGTAAATTCCAATCATTTTCCTGAAGCCAATGGGTCACTTCTTCTCTATCCATATTCCCAATTTGCGCCCACACTTTGGGATTACGTTCTTGCAAGGCAAAAATAACCTTTTCGGCCTGTTTTACTCCGCCGCCAAAGGTCATATCACCGGTCACAATAACGCCGTCAGCTTCTGCCAATTCGGCAATGGCATCCAAACGTGAAATATCATCATGAATATCACCAAGAGCAATCCACATGAAATCTTGGTGTTTTTCTTGTGGGCTGGCTTGATTGGGCTCAGAAGCAGTGCCCTTGGGATCCATTTCTGTACTTGGCATATATGCACTTCCTTGTTAGAGTTCTTTATCACAAAGTAGCATATCTTGCTTAAGAGTAAAAGAGGGTGTAAGGTGTGCAGAAAAATAATTTTTCAGGGCAATTAGAAGCAATGTTTATGGGCGAGGGATATATATGACACAGCTTTTGGATGAGACTTTGAAAAAAGATATACGCATGCGCATGTTACAACAAAGAAAAAGCCTTCCAGCAATGAAAATTGCAGAAGATAGCTTAAAAATACAACAGTGTTTACTCCAAAGCCCACTGTGGGAAAAAGCGCGCAGTATTGCTCTTTATATGGCTAAAAAAGAGGAAGTGCAAACACATCTGTTATTTGAGCAAGCTGTACTTCAAGGAAAAAAGCTGTATTTGCCACGCTGTAAAGCACATGCCTATGGCGAAATGGATTTTGTGCATTGCACAAGTGAAGAAGATATGGCGCCGGGTTTTTATGGTATTATGGAACCCACAGAATTTGCCATGCAGCGCTCAGGTGCCGTGCTTACAGCACAAGAGGGCGTATGGCCCTTAGATATACTCTTGGTGCCGGGAGTGGCTTTTGATACAAAAGGCTTTCGCATTGGTTTTGGCGGTGGATATTATGACCGTTTTTTATGTGCCTTGCAGGGGCAACACACGGTATGCGTTGGAGCGGCTTTTTCATGGCAAATCTTGCCAAGTCTTCCCCATGAAACGTGGGATATGCCTATACAAGCTCTTGTGAGTGAGGAGGGTTTGCAATGGATATAAGTTTTATACCTTTTTCTTTTCCCAATATAGCTCAGGTGGCTTGCCTTTTTCAAACGAGGCCCGGTGGCTCTTCGGCCAAAAGCTATGGCGGCGGTAATATTTCCTTCATGACGCAAGATACACCGCAGCATGTTTTTGCTAATCGGCGCGCTTTACAAAGAACTGTGGGCTATCCTTTTAGCGAGCTTTCGCAAGTGCACGGTGAGGTGCTTACCTTTGATCCTATGCCCACCCCGCCTGAGGGATTTCGTCATAATCCGGATATGTGCTTGCCGGAGGCCGACGGACAGGCCACCGATAAAGCAGGATTGGCGCTGCTCATTAAGACAGCAGATTGCCAGCCCATTTTATTGGCGCATATAAGCGGTAAATATATTATGGCCTTGCATGTGGGCTGGCGCGGTAATCGAAGTGACTTTATTGCCAAGGCCACGGCAGCATTTTGTGAGAAATATCAAGTACGCCCTCAAGACATAATGGCGGTACGTGGGCCAAGTCTTGGACCGCAGGCAGCAGAGTTTATTAATTTTTCTGAAGAGTGGGGCGATAGTTATACTTTATGGTATACCACGCAAGAAAAAACCATGGATTTATGGGCTCTTACACGGCATCAATTGCAGCAAACCGGTATTCCAAAAAGCCAAATTTTTGGCCTTGATATGTGCACGTATACTATGCAAGAGATGTTTTTTTCTTATAGACGTGAAAAAGAATCGGGACGACAAGCCAGCCTTATTTGGATAAAGCCATAACAAGGTGTTGAAAGTGCATACTATCTATTTAAAGACATTTTCTCCTCCGTTGGAAGCCATACTAAGCATGTAAATTTAGCAACAGCATATTAAGATAATAAAACTTATTTTCTTACTGCGTTTTTTGGGGAAAATGGATGAAAAAGCGGTTGCGAGCTTGGCAGTGCTTTGCTAAACTTAGGGAATCAACTTTACTCACTTAAAACCAAATTCGTCTATATGAAAGAAACAAATACTTTACACACGCAAATTTTAGCAATTATTTGCAGTGTTTTTGATGCATACTCCGCCACATTATACTTACCTGATGAGGCCACGCAGCGCTTTGCTTTAGCCGCTACTTTTTCCCTTGGGGATAGTGAAGCCTATGAGGACTGTGTGGCTACGGACGCAAGTCTTGTGGGAGAAATATTACGCCATAATAAACCCTTGGTCATGACGAATTTTGATAAAAATTCGCATAGGCTTGGTTATTATAAAAATGAAGAAGAATGCTGCGTAAAAGCTTTCATGGGTTGTCCCGTTCCTTCTGGGGGCATTATTTGTGTGGATAGCAAAAAGTTGTATTCTTTTTCTGATAAAGATAGCAAAATATTGCAGCTTTTCGCTGATCTTGTAAGTAAGCGAGAAGAAGCACAAGAGAGTATGCCCACAGAGCCGGCCACCATTGGGGAATATTTTGCTTGTTTAAGCATTGTGCGTTCTTTGCGTTTTCAATTTAAGGTCTGGCCTTCCTTTTTACATAATTACTTGCAAACGGTGGCGCATGCTTTGCGCTTTGATTACTGCGCTTTTGCTTCCCTTGATCCTTCAGAGGAATATTATGTGCTCGAAGGGGAGACCAAGCCATATCTTTTGCAAAAGCATCAGCAATTGGCCTTTCCTGTGCAAAGCGGCATGGTGGGATGGGTTTTTCGCGATGAGCAACAAGCTATTTTTTCTGAAGGCTTATCGGGAAATACCACCATATCTCTTTTTGGCAAGGTGCCGGAATTACCTAACTATCAAGCCCTTATTTGCGTGCCGGTTATGGTGAATAAATCCGCGCGCGGTGTGTTGTGTTTAGCGCATGGCGAAGGGCGTGAGATGGATGAAACCTTGCGTTCTTTTGTGTATCAATGTGTAGATTATCTGGGGCTTTTTTTAGAAAACCTGTATTTGAGAAGTCGTTTGCATCAATATTTACCCAAGGCGGAGTTACATGACCATGCGGGAAATTATGATGCAGATCACACTACGCATGGTGAGGAAAACTAATGTTTTCACGCTTAATAGGCAAACTTGGCAAAAGAATTGCCATGGACCTTGGTACGGCTAATACCTTATTGTACACCAGAGAGCATGGCATTGTTTTGAATGAACCTTCTGTGGTGGCCGTGGATGCGGTAAAAAATACTGTGCTCGCCGTGGGCAACGAGGCCAAGGCTTATATTGGGCGTACCCCTAAAAATATTCGTGCCATTCGTCCCATGAAGGATGGTGTCATTGCCGACTTTGACGTGACCAAGGAGATGATTTCTTATTTCATCCGTAAGGCCGTCACAGGTTTGCGTTTTATTAAGCCCACCATGGTTATTTGTGTACCCACAGGTATTACCCAAGTGGAAAAAAAAGCTGTTATTGATGCGGCTTTTATGGCGGGAGTGCGTGAGGTTCACCTCATTGAAGAACCCATGGGCGCAGCCATTGGCGCCAACTTACCCATACATGAGCCCTTGGGAAATCTTGTGCTGGATATTGGCGGCGGCACATCTGAAGTGGCCGTAATTACCATGGGATCCACGGCTTTTTCTGAGTCGGTGCGCATGGCCGGCGATGCCATGGATATGGCTGTACTGCGTTATATACATGATGTTTTTCAACTTGATGTGGGTGAAAATACGGCAGAAAATGTAAAGAAGATTTTAGGCTGTGCTGTACCCATGCCCAATGCCCCTTTACTCGATATTTCCGGTAAAGACTTAGTACAAGGGGTACCTAAAGTTATTCGTATTTCTGAAGGCCATGTGCGCGAAGCCTTGCGCGATTGCTTGCGAGTTATTGTAAAAGCTGTGTTTACTGCGCTGGAAAAAACGCCACCGGAGCTAGCCGGAGATATTTATAGCAATGGTCTTTTGCTTGCCGGCGGCGGCGCCTTACTCAAGGGACTTGATCAACTCATTGCCCAAGAAACGCGCCTTAAAGTGGTGGTGGATAATGATCCTCTTACCACAGTGGTGCGCGGTACAGGTAAGACCTTGGATGATTTGGATTTTTATTCCGATTTATTCATTAACTAAGGGTATTTTCTGTATATTTTTCATGGGGGAGGGAAAAGCGAAAAGGCTCTTTTTCTCCCCCATATCTTTTCCATGATCAAAAAAATTTATGGCTTCAGAGGAAGATTTGATATACGCTTTGGGCATAAATGAGCGCAACATCGTGTTCGGAAAAAGCTTTTTAAGGGTCAACTAAATAGTCGATGCTTAAAAACGTATTTTCATACGTTTTTAAAAAAGGCACGCTCACTACAAATACCCCTTTCGGGGACGCCGGAAGTAAATTCCGGCTTATTTTACGTGGCGGCAAGCCATGCCGCAGGCATGACTTGTGTCGTCGACATCTGAAAAAAAGTATTTCAGTTGTCTAAACTTTGCCAGAAAACGTATTCCATACGTTAATTTCTGACAAAGTTTATTACGGCGTCAAAAGATAAAAGTTTTATTTTCACGGGTAGTTAGGTCGTTTTTCAGTGTCAACTGAATAAGCTTTGTAAAGCATTGCCGCGTATAAGCTGTAAAGTGCTTGGCGTGAGCATATCTGCAAAATGCGTGGCTATACCGTGAATTTCATCTTTATCAAGCCAAAGTAAGTCTTTATTGAGTAAAGATTTTTCTTCTTTTGTAAGGCTTAAGCTAAAAATGGTCATGGGGTTTTGAGCCGTAAAAGGCGCCACAAATTCCTCTGAAGTTAAGCGTAAGGTTATGCTTTGCATGGTGGAAAGTTCTTCAAGAATGCGGGGAGCGCGAGCGAGCACGGGAATGTTTTTTTCTAATAAGCGTATGGCCGTATTTTCTCTGGCCTCTCCGGCGTCCACATGGCTATAGAGTAGGCTCATGGCCTCTCCCATGTCTTGAGGTATGGAGGATTTTTTTTTCTTACTACGCCAAAGTAATATTTTCCCTTCAAAATCTCGTATAATAAGCACCACAAAGCGATGGGGTAAATGCTTGGCTATCTTATAGGATGTGAGTAAGAGTGGCCTGTCATTTTTGTCCACAATTTCTAGCATATCCCTTGGTATATCTTGGGTATAAGGGTATTGTCGCATGGATATTTCTTTGAAAAGTTCCTCTGAATTTATGTGTTTTCATAACGCTGCCAGCGCTGAAATTGTGCAAGCATTGGTGGCTTTAGAGCAAAAATGCTTTAGCACTCCATGGGGAGAAAAGCAGTATCACAAGGCTTTTCAGCAGACGTCTTTTTATGTTTTTGCCTTGCAAGAGCAGAGCGCACAGCGTACACAGGGCGCATCTTTGCCCAAAGACGCAGCTCATGCCCTCTTAGCCTATGTGGCTTTGTACCATACCTATGATGAAATGGAAATATTGAATATTGCTGTGAAGCCTGCCATGCGCCGTCAAGGCGCTGGGAAAAAGATACTTACTCATGTGCTTAAAGAAATGAAAAAACTTGGTGTGCAGCGCGCAGTGCTTGAAGTGCGGGTGAATAATACCCCCGCACGTGGGCTGTATGAAAGTGTGGGCTTTGAGCTTGTGGGTATGCGTAAAAAATATTATGCGGATACGGGGGAAGATGCTTGTGTGTATGCTCTTGCTTTGTAAGGGCTTATCATGTTAGCATGTCGAGAAAATTTTTATTTGAGAGAGGATTTCCTATGAAAAAGCTTATGAGTGCCAATTGGAAAATGTATAAGACTCGTGCGCAAGCTCAAGAAACTTTGAGCGCTTTGGGCGGCCTTTTGCAACAATCTTCTTCCATGGATGATAGAGAAGTATTGGTATTTGTACCTTTTACCTCTATCGCCGAGGCTGTTAAAGCAGTACCTGAGGGGCTTTCTCTCTCCATTGGAGCGCAAAATTTTTATCCTGCTCCAGAAGGCGCCTATACGGGAGAAATTTCCTTAGATATGCTCAAAGATGTGGGAGCCACTTGGGTTCTTGTGGGGCATTCTGAGCGCAGACATGTGTTTGGAGAGTCTTTAACCTTGTTGCAAGAAAAAACCGCATATGCCTTGGAAAATGATTTTAAGGTAACTTTTTGCATAGGGGAAAGCCTTGAAGAGCGCGAAGCCGGTAAACTTGAAGCTGTACTCACAGAGCAATTGGCGCCTTTAGCAGCCATAAAAGACAGCATTACGCCGCAAAATTTTGCTGTAGCGTATGAGCCTGTATGGGCCATTGGCACAGGAAAAGTGGCAGGGGAGCAAGAAATTTTGGAAGCTCATGCCATTGTGCGAAAACTTTTAGAAAATATTTTTGTTGAAAAAGGTTCTCAACTCCGTGTATTATATGGAGGAAGCGTAAAACCTGACAATGCCGGCGCCATTGTGGCACTTGACAATGTGGACGGAGTACTGGTAGGAGGTGCTTCTTTACAAGCAGAAAGTTTTGCCCGTATTGTTACGGCTTAACATTATATCCTAGAGTATCATTGCCCCGTACAGGTCTTGTATGGGTGGGGAGGTTTTTCGTGCAAACGCTTATTTTGACGCTGCATATCATTGTTTGCGTAATGCTCATCATCCTTGTGTTGCTTCAAGCCGGTAGGGAAGGTATGGGAGTTATTTTTGGCGGCGGTGGCGGCTCTGTGTTTGGCAGCAGCGGCGCTGGCGGTCTTTTGTCTAAGCTTACAGCCTTTATGGCAGTACTTTTCTTATTCACATGTTTGAGCTATACCTATGTAAGCGGTGTTCGTTCTAACGATGATTCTGTGGTGCTTGATGTGCAATTGGAAGAAACCGTGCCCCCGACAACGACCACTGCTCCTGCAGCTCCTGAGCAAACAGCTCCGGCGCAGTAAGTAAAGTTATAAAAATGTATGAAGGGGGCTTAGGCTCCCTTTTTTTGTGGCTTTTTGTAAGGATGATGCTTTATGCAAGACGATTTTGAACATTTGCCTTTGGCCCCTGTGCTGCAGCAATGGGCGCAACAGTTAGCAGCATCTACTAAAAAAGACGATGCTGCGCCAAAGGCTGTCACGGCAAAGCAAGGCACTGCCAATGTGCGCAAAAAAAGCAAAAAAAATGCGCCTGCATCTGTCTTGTCTCCTACACCTTTATCAGAAGATGAGAGTCTTTTTTTACAGGCCATGGGCTCCTTGGTGACAACGCCCGATGCTGCCTCGCAAATCGTCTTGCAAAAAGGATACGTTGTACCTAAAGCGGCGCATAAAACCCAAAAAACAAGGGCAAGCTTGGCAAGTGCTTTTTATGCTGAAAAGGTTCAGGGAGAGTATGCACAGTCTCAAGGCCCTTTTCCCTTGCATGAAAGAGAAGGATTTAGCCAAATTTTTTCTCCCATAGCTCAAAAAGCGCCTAAAAAAACTAAAAAGTCTAAAAAATACGAGGAACAAGGGACTTGCGAGTCTTTATCTACGCTTACGACAACAGCGCCTAAGCAAGATGCAGGCAAGAGCTTGACCATGCATGAACCAAGTATGCAGGAATTATTACAAGCGCAGGAGGCCAGTGCTTTGGGGCATGATGGAGAGGGTATGGACGCCTTTTTTAAGGCCATGAAGGAAGTGGAGCCTTTAGCCGGTAAGGGGCGCGACATTGCGCCTGAGGTGCAACCTTCGGCCTTGGCAGCGCAAGGTCACGAAGCTTTTGCTAGCATGATGGAAAAGAAGTTAGAATTTGCCTTGGCGCTAAAAGGGGAATATATCGAAGGGCATGTGGTGGGTCTTGATGAGCTTACCATGAATAATTTGCGCGCAGGTATATACAGCCCAGAGGCCCATTTAGATTTGCATGGCCTTAATGCAGAGCAAGCGTATCAAGCGCTCACGGGCTTTTTTAAAAGCTCTTGGTATAAAGGTATGCGTACATTATTGCTTATTCCCGGCCGAGGGAAAAACTCCCCCAATGGCGTGAGTGTATTGCGTGAAAAGGTGCAACTCTGGCTCACTCAAGACCCCTTTAAAAGGGTGGTTTTGGCTTTTTGCACCGCCCAGCCTGTGGATGGTGGGCCGGGTACCGTATATGTATTATTACGCAAGTACAAAAAAAAGGGAAAAATCTGTTGGGAGCGTATGCCCTCTGACCCAGACCTCTATTAATGCCAATGACGCCAGCCTATAAATAACTGAGTAAGGCCAATACTTCTACGGGAATATATTGCTGTATCCAGCTTTGCGGCCAAAAAACTATTTTTGCCTGCCCTTGTTGCATGGTGGTTGCCAGAGCTTCATAGTCTTGTCCTGAGGCATTAAAAGTTATGGAAACGATACTGACAGAGCTGTCATGAAGAATTTGCTGCACATTACCTCTAAGCAGGGTATTTCCTGACACCAAGTAGGTAGTTGTTTGCAAAGAAAGTTTTGATGTTTGCTCCTTGGGAACATGTGTGCTGACTTTTAATTGTGTGTCAGCGGTGGGGAGAATGTTCAAGACGAGACTGTCTTTTTGCAATACTTGACCCACATGAGGTAGAGAGCCCATCACATAGCCTTCTATGGGGGCAGTAAGTTCATTGTTGATTTCTTGTACAGCCATGGCCGTCCCTGTCCCCATGCTTTGCCCTTGAGCTCTGCGCTGTGCACGCAAGTTATGTAAAACGGTTTCAATGCTGCTACGGGTGCGACTGGCAAATTCATGGGCGGCTCTGGCCTGTTCCAATTGATTACGGGCGCTTTGTTCGGCTTGGCTTGCGGCGGCTTTTTTTTGTGCATTTCCTTGAATGCTACGCATGTATAACAGCGCTTTAGCATGCTCTACAGAAAGTTTTTCCACCAAAGTATGTTTAGCTTTTTCTTCATGGCGGGCTATGGCAATGCGATTGACCATGTCAGCTTCGGCTTGCTGCGCCTCTTGTACCCTATGCGCTGTACTTGGCATGGCACCGCGCACCAAGGCCTGTGCATGGGGGAGATGGCGTGCGTATTCTTTAATGTCTAAGCGAGCAAGCAAGGCGCCTTGCTTCACATGGCTGCCTTCTTGAACAAAAATGTCTGTTAAGGCTGTTGTGAGTGGTGTTGTAATGGGGATAACCACCGGAGTCACCACACTTTGTGTGCTCACAATGCGATTTTGGAATAAAAGGAATATGATCGCACCAAGAACAAGTGCCACCATGAGAAAAAGGGAAAAAAAGAATTTCTTCCCTGTGGAAACTTTCTGAGGTGGAGCGCTGGCGGGCATTTCTAAGACAGGTGACATGGCATTTCCTTACAAGAGTCTGATATAAATATCAGAGCTAGGGTACAAGCCTTTTAAGCCTTGACGCAAAAGTTCTCATGAAGAGTATTATCTTTAAAAGGTACACCAAAGGGGGGCTTGGTGTAAAGTCTCTTATATATGGCCTAGCTATAGCTTTAATCTTGCTCTAAGTCTTGCGCATCAGTAAGGCGTTCTTGGCAACCGTAGGCTATATTAAAAGCTTCTTCAGCGGAGGAGTCACCAATGAGATACATTTCTTCTTTTTTACAAAAGATATGATCCGGATGAGGATTCACATGCATATTTCCGTCTTTATCTTGCAAAGCCACCACGTTACATCCTGTTAATCCACGTATACCACTGTCAATGAGAGATTGTCCCTGAAGTTTTTTACCAACCTTACAACGGAATATTTTTAAGCCTTCATTGAGCATAAAAACCTTACCGGGAGCCAAAAGGTTAATAATGCTACTGGTCATCATGGAGGCCAGCGACAATACCAAGTCAGCGCCAGCTGCGTGTAAGATGCCTATATTTCTATCAAGATTGGCACGGCTAATGATTTGCACTTCCGGACGCAAGCGGCGGCAATATAAGGTGAGGTAAATATTGGTATCATCATCATGCGTGGTGATAATGACCGAAGGGCAGGTGCGTATACCGGCTTCCTCAAGGGTATCAATATCAGAAGCATCCCCCACAATAATATGCTCTCTGGGGATTTTTTCGCCTAGGCGTGCCTTTTTTTCCACAAAGCGATAACTACGACCGCTACTTTGCAAGTGTTGTGCGGCAGAAATACCCACACGACCACAACCTAAGATAACAATGGGGCTTTCTTCTTGCGGTTCAGCTTTACGCAAAAATCTATCCACATCCTTCATTTGTTCGTGGGTTCCGGCCATAACTAAAACGGATGTGTCAGTAAACACGGTTTGGGGCTGCGCTTGAATGAATTTGCCTCTTTCCCATAGTCCCACGACGTTAACACCAGTTTGAGCCCTTAAACCGCATTCCATAAGGTTTTTACCCACCAAAGAGGTACGCATGGCTGGGGCTTCAGCAATGACAAGCTTTCCATATTCGCTAATAATACTGGTGGGGGATTTGGCATCGAGTACGCGCCGCGCTAAAGCAGAGCCTAAAAGTTTATGGAATTGCACCACATGCGTGGCGCCGGCAAGCCCTAAAATATCAATGGCATCATCACTTTGCGCACTACTGGTAATGGGAATAAGGGTGTCCACATCGCGCGCTGTGAAAGTGATGTTAGTATTACGAATGTCGCTGTCTAAAGCCACAAGCATGGCCGCTTTATTGAGGCAGAGATTTTTATACACTTCGCCATCATCATGGTCGCCCATGATGGTTTCATAGCCTTGGTCAATGAGATCCAAAGTGGCTTGGCTGTCATTACATAGAAGAACGCATTGGGTGCCATAGCGCTCAAGTTCATCCACAGTGTTGAGAGTTAGAGGGCTTATTCCCACAAATATAACGTGATCGTGAGTATTTGGTGGGAGTTTACGCGGCGTAGAGCGCTTTTTTTGTGCTTCTAACCAAGGGGCATAGAAATATTGAATAAAGGTAAAGGGCAACATGACAAGCAGGAGAATAACCCCAGACATGAGCACGATGATGGAAAAAAAACGTCCTGTATCTGATGTAAAGGTAATATCTCCAAAGCCTAGGGTGGACATAACTGTCAGTGTCCAATACACCCCTGTGGTCCAAGAGTAGGTACGCCCTTCAAATTGCATAATATAATGAAAAATAATGCTATAAGCAGCAATAAGGAAAATCAAAAGCATGAGAAAGCGTAATAGAAAAAACATATTACGTTTTGCGCCACGAGTTTGTAAAAATATAGAAAGCTGCGATGATATAAATTTCATGAAGTCCTCAAAGGGCGTTTTTTTACCATAACTTCAATGGATAGTGTTCATGGCCCTTATTGCCAAAAATCTTTACGTAGTCGGCACTGAAAAATATGTAATATCGGTAAAAAATAAAACTCTTGGTTCATATACTTACTAAATTTTAGCAGAAATAAATCAATGGAATTGGTTTTCTGGCAAAGTTTAGGCATGTAAAATACCATTTTTCAGTGGCGTGCCTTTCTTAAAAAAAGTGGAAATACTTTGTTAAGTGTCCACTAAGTAGTTAAGGCAAAGGCGCTCGTAGTATACTTCAGGGTTTTTGTAAAGGCAAGCCATGCTAAGAGGACAGGCGGCTGTAATTACTTAAAAGGAAAAAAGGGGAAAAGACTCATGCTCTTTTCCCCTTAGTCTATAAAAAAACGGCGTACTATAAATCTTTAGGATGTAACATGGCTTCAGGAGAAAGAACTTTGTCTAACTCTTCTTTGCTCAAGAGTTTGCGTTCTAGCACAAGGTCATATACCGAAGCATTTTTTTCAAGAGCTTCGCGCGCCACAGAAGCAGAAGCTTCATAACCAATATGTGGGTTAAGTGCGGTAACAATACCAATGCTATTTTCCACCAAGGAGCGGCACACATCTCTATTGGCAGTGATACCATCAACGCATTTATCTTGTAAGGTGCGTACAGCACGGCGCAATCTGTTCAGGCCATCAAAGAGGCAATGCGCAATGACAGGCTCCATGACGTTTAATTCCAATTGACCGGCTTCGGAGGCGAGAGTCACAGTAAGGTCTTTACCCATAACGTCAAAGCACACTTGGTTGACCACTTCAGGGATAACAGGGTTCACTTTACCTGGCATGATGGAAGAACCGGGCTGTAATTGCGGTAGGTTAATTTCATTAAGGCCGCAACGAGGGCCGGAAGAAAGTAAACGAAGGTCATTGCAAATTTTAGAAATCTTCACAGCTGCGCTTTTAATGGCGGCAGAAACTTGCACATACACGCCGGTATCCCATGTGGCTTCAATGAGGTTAGGGGAAAGCTTAACATTAAGACCACTGACTTCTTTGAGTTTTTCTACGCAAAGCGGGGCATAGCCTTTGGGGGAGCAAATACCAGTGCCAATGGCTGTGGCGCCCATATTCACTTCCAAAAGGCAAGAGGCGGCGTATTCTAAGCGGCCTACTTCCACTTGTAAGGTGGTGGCATAGGCGGTAAACTCCATGCCAAGGGTCATGGGTACGGCGTCTTGTAATTGCGTTCTGCCCATTTTTACAATATCATTGAATTCTTCACCCTTAAGCATGAATCCATCATGCAAATAACGAATGGCATTCACAAGCCTACCTAACATGGCATGTAAAGCAAGATGTAAGGCCGTGGGATAAGCGTCATTGGTAGATTGCGAGCAGTTTACATGATTATTGGGGTGGCAGTATTGATACTCACCTTTTTTATGTCCCATAAGTTCCAAGGCTCGGTTGGCAATAACTTCATTGGCGTTCATGTTGCAAGACGTTCCTGCGCCGCCTTGAAGGCAATCGGTGGGGAATTGGTCATGCAATTTGCCAGCAATGATTTCATCACACGCGCCGCAAATGCCTTTAAAAATATCATCAGGCAATAAGCCAAATTCTTTATTGGCCATGGCAGCAGCTTTTTTCACATAGGCAAAGGCGCGGATAAATTCAGGAATATCTTTGATTTTGCTATGAGAAATATAAAAATTTTCAATGGCTCGATAGGTTTGTACGCCATAATACACATCATTGGGGATAACAAGTTCGCCTAAAAAATCGTGCTCTACTCTTGTGGACATAACAGGGCTCCTTTAAGGGTGTTTTTTACATAAAAGATGTTTAGTGAAGTATTACCGCAATAATATAACCTACGGTACAGGCTGTGGTTAAGCCTATAAGGCCGGGAATCATGAAACTATGGTTAAAGTACCATTTGCCTACCTTGGTGGTGCCGCTCACATCAAAGTTCATGGTGGCAACGTCAGAAGGATATACAGGGAAAAAGAAGTACGCATAGGTGGCCGGAATAAGGCCAATGAGTACTTCTGGTGGCAGGCCTAAACCAAGACCCACAGGCAACATGATACGCGCTGTAGCAGCTTGGGAGTTAACCACCACAGAAACAGCGGCCAAAGCTAAAGCAAAAGTCCAAGGATAATCATGCACCATATCTGTGATGGAAGCTTTAAAGGCGGGCATGGCGTATTGGAAAAAAGTATCACTCATCCAGGCAATACCAAAAATGGCAATGGTGGCCACCATGCCGGATTTAAATACCACGCCTTCAGGAATTTTACTGGTGCTTGTTTTAGTTACAATAAGGATAATACCTGCAAAAGCAAGCATCATCATTTGGATTATTTTATCCATGGGAAGCACTTGTCCGTTTATGGTGCGAACTTCAGGTACCATGGCCACAAAAATAATACTTGTAAGGGCCAGTAAAAAGAGTAGCACGGAATTTCTTGCAGAAGAGGGGAGTTCTTCTTCTGTATTGGGGCTGGCTTTGCTTTGCAAAAGTTTTGCCCATTTGGGATCTTGCAATCTTTTTTGATATTCAGGGTCATCCACAAGCTCCTTACCACGCTTTAGGCTGTAAAGGGAAACAAAAAGTACAGCTGTCATGGTGGCGGGAATGGTAGTCATGATAATGGAAAGAAGGTTAATATTGGGGTTAATTTCAGATAATTGACTTAAATAATATACGGTAACAGCAGCAATGGGGCTTGCGCAAATACCAATTTGCGAAGCTATGGAAGCTGCAGCCATGGGGCGCTCTGGTCGAATATTGTTTTTTAAGGCTACGTCTGCAATGATGGGCATGATGGAGTATACCGCATGCCCTGTGCCTAAGAGTAAGGTAATGAAATAGGTGGCAAAAGGGCCTAGAATAGTAATGCGTTTTGGGTTGTTTCGAAGGATTTTCTCCGCAATTTGCAACATATATTTAAGGCCGCCGGCAGCTTCTAAAACGGATGCACAGGTAACCACCGCAAGGATGATAAGCATCACCGCCACAGGGGGGTCAGCCAAGGGCATGCGGAAGATAAATACTTCTACCATAAGCCCCAAAGCAGCAATGGCGCCAAGTCCTACGCCGCTGAAGCGACTTCCTAGGTAAAGCATGCAAAATAAAAATAAAAACTCAAGATACAACATGGGTGACCTCAAAAATTATGAATGGAGATAGATGACATGTCCTTACGCACTGAGGGGCAAGGAGGTGAGATTTAAACAAGGATGAACGTTGAAAACAAACTCTCAGAGGTAAAAAAACATATAAAATTTTTTGTGTCAATTCATGATTAATTTATACAAGTCCATTTCTTTATGGTTTTTAAAAGCGAGTTTTAAAAATGAGGCATAATCATGTCTGCGCTTAAAAAACATAGCCTTGTGAAAGAAGCCCAAAGCTTGTAAGTTTATGGCTATGTGGAGAAAATAATCATTTGACCTTGAAGGAGAGTGCGTATGCAATGTGTAAAAAAATGCTCTTGTGTGCTGTTGGTAGGGAGTTTCCTTTTTTTTGCTAGTTTTGCGCAGGCTAAGAGTTTTTCCGCTGCAGATCTTGAACGCATGAGCATCTTTATTTCTAACTTTTCTGAACTGGGCATGACCCATGTCACTGCTGAAGAAGTAAAGAAGACTCCTCACTTGTATATAGGTTTTGGTGTTTGGCATAATTATGTGAATAATTTTCGTAGTCGCATAGTTCCTGTGCCTGGTAATGAAAGCGGCATGGTATCCATTGATGTGAAATACGTACAAGAAAGCTTGAAAAAGTACTTTAACATTACCGTGGAGGATTGGCCATCCACACAAGAGTACACCTTAAAAGGAAAGCAATACATCTTTATGGGCGCTGATGGTGAATTGAGGCGCCATGCCAAGGTAACTAAAGCTCAAGTGCAACCTGCTGACGGTACTCTTCTTATGATGGGCTATTATTATAATGTGGAAGATGCATCCGACGTGCATGGCTCTTTCACTGCTGTGACCAAGCCGCATCAATGGCAGGGGAAAAATACATGGGCCTTGATTGCTCTTGAGCAGAAGGATTAAGCCTGAGGGGAGATTGTGTGCAAAAAATATGGGGGATTATACTCGGCATCATGCTGCTAATCGTATGTACATGGGTGATGGCCGTCCTTTTGCTAACACGGCAATGGGATTTCCTTGTATTTATGGCTTTAGGCGTAGCCGTGCTTGCTGCTGTCATGCTGCGCATGGCTTTACGAAAAAAATAATGACAATTTGCACTTTGTGGCCATGGCGGCGTTTTTACTGGCTCTTGGCCTGAGTGTCATGGCTTTTATGGTCTTGTACTAGGAATTGGATATACACAGCTAAAACCGTGTATATTAAAGATAAAGGTTTTTAAGAAAATACATGTGGTAAGGCATGGCCAGTAGAAGAGAAATACCCTGAAAAATACTACTATAAGAGAGGTTTATATGTCTATGGCGTTGATTTGTAAAAAAAACATATTGTTTGTGTGTTGCGTCATATTCTCTTTATGGACGGGGCTAAGTTATGCGCAAAATATAGATGCTTGTGACTATGATACTGTGCTTATAGGGGCGGGGAGTATAGAGGTGAAAAAAGATACGTTCTCCCTTGAAATGAGTGATATGGCAGGTAATGGCATACGGCGTGAAGGGCCTGCTAGTCATCCTGTGGTGGGCATGTTGCAACATGCAGTAAAGCATGCTGAGGTGAACCCTGAATCGAATCAGAAGGAATTTGCCGTGCTCATGAGTTTAAATGAGCCTGTATGTGCCGTAAATTTTCAACAAAAAGAGCTTTTCGTGGGGGGATATGTGGAAAAAGACGCTCATTATGCCGTGACGGTATGCATACCTGAAAGTAGTTCTTGCTGGACCATGAAAATAAATAAAAATTCTGCTTTGGGCGGAGAGATAAGAGCTTACGGCATGGAACGCGCGCCCAGTGGGCTGTGTGGCATCGTATTTACCGCTCAAAATGTGATTCTTACTGCATATAAGCCATAAATTTTGTTATTATAGGGACATGGTGTGTGGTAATCATGCTTGACTGTGCCTTTTGTACAAAGTGTAAGGCTGTGTATTTTTATACGGCATTTTATGGAAGGTAAGGAAAGTATATGAAAAAACAAAAAATCATGATTGTGCTTTTGATAATAGTAAGCCTGTCTTGTTCTTTTACAGCTCACGCGGAAAAACATGCGCATGATGCGCCTGTCAATATGCTTCATGGCGATGCAGAAAAGAAAGAACCTATGCATAAAGCTTTGCAAGATGCCGTTAAAGCACAAGATGTTTTCAAAGTACAAAGTTTTTTGAAAGATGATGCTCATGTGCATGCTAGAGATGAAGAGGGTAAAACGGTACTTATGTTTGCAGCCCAAAATGGCCATCAGGAAATAATACAGCTTTTGCTGCATGCAGGCGCTGCCATAAATGCTACAGATTCTTCGAACAATACAGCTCTTTTTTACGCCATAGGCGGGGGGCATGTAGATGCGGCACGTCTTCTTTTACAGCAAGGAGCCCATGTGAACGCTGTTAATCACTTAGGGCGAACGCCGCTGATGGATGCGGCCGCATTGTGGTATGAAGATATGGTGCCCATGCTTTTACAGTATAATCCTGCACGCCACGCGAAAGATGCAGATGGTAAAACGGCCTTTATGCATGCCTGTGAACATGGACGCTTACGGGCTGTAGAGCTTCTTTTTGATGCAAATATTGCGGTAAATGGGCAAGATAAAGAGGGTAAAACGGCCTTGTATCTTGCTGCGGAAGGCTATATTTTTGGCTATCATCATCATGGGCCCTCTGTGGGCGAGCAAACGGAAGTGGTGGCCTTTTTATTAAAACATAAGGCAGATCACACCATCAGGGATAACAAAGGCGTGAGCGTTGTAGACCTAGTAAACACTATACCCCATAATCACATGATAGATGTGTTGCAAGAGCATGGTGTTTATGAGGGGGGGCGCTAGGATAGGAGTATGGCGTAAGGTGCAAAAAAATGTGCCGACGGTGGAAAAAGTACAAATTGCGTTGGTAGAATTTTTTCTCCAGTTACATATGTCTTGATACACGCTTTTGTAAAATGATAAAAAAATCAGGTAGATAGTTTTGTTTCTGTAAAGGTGTGTACAAACATGTAGTTATGTATTTAGCATGCTGAGTGCTTGCGTTAAGTTGAAGTTGACATTGAAAATTAAATTTTATACCTTGCCTCAAAGTCGTTCCTAAATGCAGTGAGTATTGCCATATGCTTTTCATAACTTAGGTATAGTTTTCTCGCTCTAGTCATGTTTAAGGTAAGGGAAAGTAGGTTTTCCCAAGCTGCTATTTAGGTGTTATTGATTAAAAAATAAAATATCCTTAGAGGTAAGTATGAAAATGTTAGCTAAAATTTTATTATTGGTAATTCTTTGTGTGGGAGGTCTTATGGGTTGTGTGGAGACAAGTAAAGAAGAAGTTTCCGCATCGGCCATGATTGATGTGAATGCCATTGTGAGCAGTGGGCCTCATGCTCAAGAAGCATCTAATCACATAAAAAAAGCTCAAGATATTTACCAACATAACCTCACGGTTATTGAGAAAAAGCTTAGTGAATATAAAAATAAAGAGCAAGCACGTGCCTATCTTATAGAAGCTGCACGCCAGCTTCAAGTACAACTTAACAATTCAAGATTGTTAGCAACACAAGCTCTTTTAAATGCTTTGAATACTGTTTTGGATGAGCAAAAGAAAAGCTATGATCTTATTATAAAAAAAGATGGCATCATTTATGTGAATGAAGGTCAAAACTTCAAAGCCATGCCAGAAGATATTACTGCTAAAGCGCAAGTTTTATACGATAAAACAAGTGTTACCTTTCCTGCGCTTCCTCAGGTTGTCAATGAACCCAATTTGCCGGAAGACCTTGGCGAAGGCGTACCTTTTCCCCCAGTAACCGAAGCAGCCCCGCAAGAAAAGAAAGAAGAAGCCAAGCCTGCTCCTGCAAGCAAAAAATAATTGAGAAACAGGGCTAGTTGAAAATACTAGCCTTAATGTGGCTTATCGCCGCGTAAATAAGCCGAAATTGCTTTATGCGTGATTTGTGACATTTTCTTAAAAGAAAAGTTCCTTATGGAACGTCATTACGAAAAATAAAGCGCTTTTCAGAAGATTTATTTTAGTAAGCACGTATAATGTGTGTGTATTTGGAAAAAGTTTCACAGATAGAACCTTTGCGGTATATCTGTGAAACTTTTTTTTCACGAAAATCCCTTCCATCATAATCTTCACAAAGTCTACAATGGATGCATACTCTTTAGTTAGTCGATGCTTAAAAACGTATTTTCATACGTTTTTAAGAAAGGCACGCTCACTACAAATACCCCTTTGGGGCCGCCGGAAGTAAATTCCGGCTTGTTTTACGTGGCGGCAAGTCTTGAGTAGTCGACATCTGAAAAAAGCATTTTTTATGTCTAAACATTGCCAGAAAACGAATTCCATTCATTTATTTCTGGTAAAGTTTATTACGTTATTTGATTTATAAGTTCTATTTTTACTGATAGTTAAATTGTTTTTCAGTGTCGACTATGTAGTTGATGCTTAAAAACGTGTTTCCACTCGTTTTTAAGAAAGGCACGCTCACTCCAAATCCCCCTTTGGGGATGCCGGAAGTAAATTCCGGCTTATTTTACGTGGCGGCAAGCCATGCCAAAGGCATGCCTTGTATAGTCTCCACTGAAAAATGGTATTTCAAATGCCTAAATTTTGCCAGAAAACGTATTCCATACGTGTGTTTCTGGCAAAATTTAGAATAAAATATGAATCGAAAAATTAATTTTTACCAACACTTAAATATTTTTTCAGTGTCGACTATGTAAAAAGATGAGCCAAACATTAAATTTTATTTTTTCATCTTTTAAAAATGTGCCAAAATCATACACTGTAGAATTTTACATTGTGATAAAAACGCCTTTCATAAAGATAAGGTGTTGATGCAATGAAAGTTTTTTGGAAAGGGGGTCTGGGGGAAGAACCTTTTCTTCAGAAAAGGTTTTCCCCCAGGAGACTTTGTCAGCAATCTGACATATTCAGCTCAAGCTGAATTATGAGATGCGTTTTAAGCTTGTTCTTGTTGCATACGTCTTTTTATATATTCAAACCATGTGGCGCTTTTTTCTATGCCTAAGATAAGCAAGGCTGTGGGGCCAAAAATACCCACAAAAATAAAATCAAAACGACGTTTAGCCTTTGCTCGCATACTATACCATAGTAGCGCCATGCAAAGCAGATTTGTCATGATGCTTAAGAATATATTTTTGGTGGGTTGCACTTCAAAAGTGTAATAGGTGCTTTTAGGATTGCGCAAAAGGATGCGCCAAGGAAAAAGCGCCGCAGCCACATTGGTGTGAAATTGCATGTTTTGCACATCGCTTTCCAGCATAGGTAAAGAATGCTCACGCTGTAGCGTTAAGTCTGGGCTGTAGGCTCTACCTGTGAGCCCTTGTTCTCTATTGTTATATGAGCCTTGCACAAAGGTTTTTTGCAAAGGATCAAGCCACATATAAAAATGTCCATCTTCCAAAGAATAATCGGGTAAGGGCAAGGTTACGAGGCTTAAAGGTCTGTGTTTGACGGCATAAATATGTGTGTCGGTGATAACATAAGCAAAAAACTCCATGCGGCGTTCTTCTTTCACCATAATATAACGAACTTTTTCAGAAATAGCGCCTTGTACGCGGGCAGCACGCGGTTTTGCATCCACCATTTGCAATTGGAAAATATGTCCCTTGGCATCGGCAAGGACATAGCCTGCATCATACAGTTTTTGCAAGTTAGGGTTACCGCCATAGGCCATAATGGGGAATACAAAGCCTTTATCTTGTAAGGCTTGCGTAAAGGCGGCGCTTTTTTCCACATCCACTTGCCCTGTTTCGGGGCGTAAAAACTCAATGCTGTTTTTATCATGGGCTATGCGAAAAACATCTGTGGGCGCCTCAAGGGCGGCTCCTTTAGGGTTAGCTTCAAACATCATCTCCAGTAATAAAGGGGGCGCAATAATAGTTCTTGGTGAAAGAGACATATATTGCCAGTGGTATTTTATTTGCTGTAATGAGAGTTGCTTACCATTAATTTCCTTGGGGAATAAGTTCCATTTGAGTAAATTTTCCCCATTCATGGTGGGTAAAGCCAAGGCCAATTCCTGCCCTTCAAGTTCAGTGCCATTTTCTAAGGTCGACACAGATTTATTAGGTGGCGTGGCATGTATATCAAACACGGTTTGATCACGTACAAATTGCTCATGCACTGGGCTGTAATAGAGCCTTTGTGCCGCGGTTTTAGGCATATAAATGCGCCAATATTGATTGGGCAAAATAAGGGCACACAGCAGGGCAAAAAGCACTAAGCTTCCCATGCGGCTCACAGAATAGAGTCTGTCTTTTTCCGGTTCGCCCATCACTTGTAAAAAAGTAAAATAGCATAAAAAGACAGTACCACAGGCCAAAAGAGCATACCAATGCAAAGCTTCACGCCATAGATTATACCCTTCTATGCCCCATAATAGGGTGTAAAAAATTATACAGCTTAGTATGGTGAGTCCCTTAAGTTCCCACTTTTTGCTTGCGCAAAAGGCAAAAACAGTGACATAGGACACATAATTTAATATGGCAGAGGGCGCAAAAGCATAGAGCACGGAAGAAATAACTTCCCATGGCAAATAGAAGGCTTGGAATACGAGTATAAGCGCCAAGGCAGCTGTAATATTAATACAAGTGATGAGAAAGAGGCCAGTACACAACATGAAGGTGATTATACGGGCAGGCTGCATGGGCATATGGAAAAGTAAACGCACATGCTTACCCTGTGTTTCAGGCCAAATTTGATAAAATCCTATGAGAAAACCTGAGAACACAATGTATTGAAAGGCACTAAATAAAGGTGGTTCTTTGGATATAAGCGTGGTCCAAAGGCCAAAAGCCTCATGCGCCCTTTGAATGGTGTTAAGGGTAAAATATGTATCTGCCATGGCATAGAGTACAAGGGCAGGGGCAATGCAAAGAATATAACGTAATTTTATCCATTCTTTTTGTAATAAAGCTTTATAAGGATGTGACATGGTGCGCCTTTTAATATTTTCCGGTTAAGCCCACGAAAGCGTCTTCAAAGTTCATGGGGATTTGTTGTAATTGTGTACAAGGGACAGAACGACTGGTTAAAAATTCTTGCACCTTGGGCATGGGTGAAAAGCTGTATAGGGTGCTTAGTTGTCCGTGATGTTCTATATCGTGTACGCATGCATCTGCTTTTAAAGCCTCAGCTTGCGAACTTCGCTCCAAGGTGTAACAAAAAAAACTGTCCATAAAGGCTTCTTTTGTGCTGGAAATAAGCACCTTACCTTTACTAAGTACAATCATATTATCAATAATACCGTCCAGTTCTTGCACCACGTGTGAGGTTAAAAGTACCGTGGTTTTATATTTTTCCACATATTCGCGTAAAAAATCTATGAAAAGTCTACGATAGCCCACATCTAAACCCATGCTATAATCATCTAAAATCATAAGCTCCGGTTTTTGTGCCATAATAAGCCCAAGAACCACTTGTGAGCGTTGCCCGCAAGACATGCGCGAAATACGCCTAGTATGCGGCACGGTGAGTTTATTTATGAGGTCATAGAAAATATCTTTATCCCATAAAGGATAAAAAGCGGCATAATAGCGTTCTAATTCAACAATACTCATAAAGTCGTATTGAATGAAATTTTCATGTAAAAGGCCAATGCGTGTGCGTAAAGCCGGCGCCATGATATGGCTTTGCTGGCCAAAAACCGTACACGAACCTGAGGTAGGGCGTAAAAAACCCATGAGCAAATTAATGGTGGTGCTTTTACCTGCGCCATTTTTTCCCAAAAGACCAAAGACGCCGCCGCGGGCCACATCAAAAGATAAGCCCGAAAGCACTTCTTTGCGCCAATAGATGTGATGAATATTTTTGCAGGAAATAATAGGTTCCACAAAAACTCCTTTTAACCAATAATGTTGAATGGAATATGTTTTGTACCAAGGCCTGTGGAAAGTACAGGCCTTGGTGAGACATGATACTAGAAAAGACGTCATTGTATGACGTTCAAATTGCTGACAAAGTTTACTGGTGGGAAACCTTTTGTGGACAAAAGGTTCTCCCCCCAGACCCCCCTTCCAAAAAACTTTAACTGCGTCAGCACGTTATCTTTGATATGTGCTTTTTAGTGCCATGTAGTACTTTGAATTACATCCCATGTGTACCTCTTTTAAAGCACTAAATTTTTGCACCAGGCTTTGTTATTAGTCTGGACGTCATTGTATGACGTTTTTTTATATATACTTGCTGTAAGTATTGCTCTTTTTTAAGATAAAATGTCTTTTATCGTGTTTTATCTTACTTTGGTATTCGCATTTTTTATGCACTGCACTGTAGCCCATGGGCGCATTAAAACTCTGTATATATACCAAGCCAAAAAGAGGTTCCCTCAGATTTAGCGCCGGTGTCAGAGGCCGAAATGCCCGTTTCCGTATTGAAAATATTATAGACGTCAAGGCTGACCCCCAAGATGAAGTCTTCTTCTTTAATGACGTCGTATTCAATGTTCACATCGGAAATAAGGCCGCCTTTAATGACGCCTTCTTTATATGCTTGTACATACGTGCCTTGTCCGGTGAGCCACTCGGAGCTTTCTTCGCTATTACTACCTGATGTGGTTCCATGGGGTGTAGCGCTATCGGTACGTTCATCAAACATAATGCCGTAAGAATCGGCCTTCCAGCGATTAAGCCAATTAATGCGTAAGCGATCTTCAAAGAAGGAGCTATGAATATTTAGGGTTAAAGTAAGCGGCGCGTTATAATCATTGGCCGGTAAGTCAGCGCGATTAATAAGCGCACCATCGTAATAAACTTTTCCTGTTTCATAGGCAAAACCATGGCTGCTATCAAAGGTAGTGTCATCATCATAACTGCCTTCAAAGGTTTTACTACGTGCCACGGTGGCGCCAAAACCTATATAGTGTTTGCCCCAAGCATTTAAATCAAAGGAGCGCCCTAAGGTAAGGGTAATACCTTCATAGGTACTAAATCCTTTATTGGTAAGTTCATAAACGCTTTGAGTGTGGCTTTTTCCATTGTATATAACGACTTGTTCGCCTATTTCTTCGCTGATAAGCTGTTTTTTATGCTCACGCGTAGTATAGTCAAGGCTATAATCTATGCCCCAAATATTGCCTAACAGACCCAAAGTCACTTCATCGGAGTAGGGGGTATCAAGGTTGGCAATGTCGTATTGACGACTGGCGCCAAGGGTATACACGGTATCCACCGTACCATTGGTATAGGTTCTGATTTGTGTATTTTCAAAAGCTCTGTATCTTTCAAAAGCATATTCACGTAAAGCAGAGCCGTAATATCTGTTAAAGCCGGCCACAAGGCGTAGCATATCGTTATCAAAAACATCCACTTCCAGCTTTAAACGCGGAGAAATGTCCACATTATTGGTAAGATTGTCGGTGTCTATGCGAAAGCCCGGTGTAAAGGTAAATCTGTCTACACTTAACTCTGCTTGGGTATAAAAACCAAGTTTTGTCATGGTATTATACTGATTTGTTTCAGCATAATGAGCTTGTGTCAATTGGTCATATTGAGATGTGCCAGAGCCGAGGTTACGCACCATAATTTCTGTATTGGTTTCTTCTGCCCACATGCTCACACCGGTAATATTCACACTTAGACCACTTTCCACTTGCCAGGTAAGCCAGCCATTTTTCTTTAAGGGTGAGGTATAGTCCACAGAAGTGATGAATTCATTTTTATCTGTGAGCCTACTACCATAACCCCCATGACGTATGTCATTGTCTATATCTTGTACAATGAGACTAGACGCAGCTTCTACGCTATAGCCCGATTTAAGATAGGAGAATTTAAAGTCAAAATCTCCAAAATCAGTGCTATATTCTGCTTGTAAAGCCAAGCGTAAGGCATCGTTAAAAAGGGTTTGCTCAGAGCCTGGCCAAGATTCTCTCCAGCGTAAATCTTCATAGGGCGCATAACTGGCATCTAAGCTTAAAGTAAGATCATCGGTGGCATTTAAGACCAATTTACCAAAGAAGTTTTGGCTTAATCTGTACTGAGTTTGTTCTGATATTTCACCATTTTGATCTTCAAAGAGTAAGGGTATAAAAGAGTGTTTGTTACTATACCCAAACATGGCAGAAAGTGAGTCTGTAATGGGGCCTTCCGCCGTGGCAGACAGGCTATAAATATCAAATTTAGGCTGACTTGCAGATGTTTGCGAGTCACTATCGGCGCCGCGCACTTCATACCAAGAACTGCTGGTGGATTTACCGGCTATGCGGAAATGCCACTTGTCGGTTTTGGGGTCGCGTAAAGAGGCATCAATAACACCACCGGTAAAGTTTCCGTATTTTGCCGGAACGTTATTGGTAAAGATATTGATTTCTTCAATGAGCTGTGTGTCATAAAAAATATCTTGGTCGCCGCCGCCCACATTGAGATAATTGGGGCCACTCACATGGCCGCCAGAGCTTGAACCATCAAAACCGGAAGGGTTAAGCGTATTGCTCACACTCATGCCATCCACAAGAAAGTTATTTTCATAAGGTTTGGAGCCATAAATGGAAATTCGCGGGGGTGCTATTTCTCCGCCTTGTTCTGCACTTTGTTCAGCATTGCTAAATTGTACATTGGACATGCTTTTTAAAGCGCCTGTTATGGTGCCGCTGGCATTGGGTAAAGAACGTAATGTGTCGCCGTTAATGCCGTAGCTGCCAGAACTAATTTCAATGCCGCGCACATGCACAGCTGCCAATAAATGCACATCATCATTGCTGCTTGTAGTTCCAGCAGAAAGCAATGTGAGTTCACTGCCGGAGCTTTCTGCCTCAGAGGCACTGGTGCTTTCTTCCCCTAAGAGGGTGGGGCCATTTTGGCTTGCATCTTCACTTGATTGTGCATTTACGTCGCCAGAAAGTAATGTGGGCTGCGCATCCCCTGCGGTGTCATTGGTGGCATCATGACTGTGGGCTTCAGAGGAGGATGTGCTTTCATATCCTAGCAATGAAGGAGCGTCCTGTTGGGCATGGCTAGCCTGTGTTTCCGCTGTCATGAGGCCTTTTTCAGAAGTATTGTCAGAGCTTACTTCTGAATCATCTAAATATACGCTTGACTCTTCAGCGCCGCCAAATTCATATCGGGCAAAGCCAAAGAGCATATGGTCAGATTTATGCTCAGCCATTTGGGTATTATAATTAACACCCAAAGAGAAATTGCCCTTTTTCACTTCAAGGCCAAGGCCACCGGTGAAGGCGAAATTATCTAAGGTTTGCATGGTTAAATTGGCACTGCCCACCATGGAAGGTACGGAAGTTTGTGAGCGCGCTTCAAGGTCACCGGTGGCATATTGTATGCCAAGGTCAAGGCGCGGGGTGAGTGTCCATCCATTGCTGTTTTCTATGGTTTTACTCAAGGTAATGCCTGCAGGAACAGTTAAGATACCTTGATTACTTGCTTTAACATTATATACCGTGCCATTATTTTCCACATCATAGGCACCGGTATTAAGTACTGTATAGCGTAGACCCACATGCGGTGTTATATCCAGATACTTTGTTTTCCAAAGATATTCAGCGCGCAGGCCTGTTGTCCAAGCCGAGCTCACCACATCGGCCTGTAAACTGCCAAGCTGCATGCTTTGCGGCAGTTTTTGTTGTAAGGTATTGGTGTGAGCTGCATATCCCATATCCACACTCAAACCAAAATTTTCATAATTCACAGCGCCATATACAGCTAGCGCCCAGAAATCAAAATCATTGGTAGTTTCGTTAAAGTCACCGGTGGACGTACTTTGTCCTGCACCAAGACCAAAGGCCATACCAAAGCGGAAAATATCATGGGTTGTGACATCGGCGCCCATGGTTAATCCACTTAAATAACTGCTATAGCCAGTGGAGAAGTTGCCTGCTGTTAAATTAGTACCAAGGCTTGATTGATACAATGGCATAAGCCATAGACCCAGATTATGCACCTTCGGCTCATGGCTATTGTTGGTGGATGCCATATTTGAGCCCACAGGTCGTGCCAAGGAGGTTCGCTGCAAAATGGTGGTGTTCATGGCCTGCGAAGCATTGAAAGTGGATTGTGCCACCGCTCCCACGGCTGCCACTTGTGCACCGCCTTCCATGGTAGCGGCTGCTAATTTGGCATCTGTGGTACCTATATAGCGATTATCCACCGCTCGAGAAAGAAAACGCACGCCTGCATGGCTAGAATCCACATCAAGGCCAGGCCCTTTAGCAATAATATTGTCTAAAAGTATAGCCAGGCTTGGATCTAATAAAGGAAATTGTGAAGCGACAGAATTTTGCTTAAGGGTGACAAAGTATGTTTCGGAAGTGCTGTCATACCATGCATTACTAACGTCAAGTAAGGCTGAGGTGGTATCTACATTTTGTGTAAGCCATGCGGCGCCGGCAATGTTTGTACCTGTACCGTCATCAAGGGCGTCACTAATGGTAGCATTGGCAACGATGGCTATATCACCATTGGCGCCATTTTCAATGTAGAGTTTGGAAGAATTTGCCACAGCCAGTTTGCCAGTACCTGAGATAAATGTGAGAGCGGCTTTGCTTGTATCAAGGCCGGCTGCATTGACAAGTAATAAAGAGTTATCTGCAAAGGCTAGAGTACCAGAAGCTAAGCTTGTAGGCATGGCCGTAAGGGCGCCGTTCACAAGAACGGTTCCTGTGTTTGCATCTATATTTTGTGGGCTATACACGAAAAGTGCTGCGGAAATATCGCTAGGTCCCCATGTTAAGCCGGAGCGAGCAAAAGACTCTTGCGCCCAAGTGGTGGAGCTTTGCCCTAGTACCATATAAGAATGTTGCCCCATGATAAGGCTACCGTCTATGCCATTGGTAAAGCTAGCTATGGCGCCGCTGGAGGCATTGGCTATGGTGGCGCCGCTTTGCCAGGCTGGGTCTAAGAAAATACGTGCTTTATTTAAGGCCATGCTTTGAGCTGTGAAGGAGCCACCTTGGGTGGCAAGAGTGCTTGCATCGCCTATGATAATGGAGGCATTTTCGCCCAAAGTTAACGTATTTGCATGGTATGAAGCTTCATTGTCAATTCTGAGGGTACTTGTGGAGCTATCGGTGCCTATGTCGGTGCTGCCCATGGTGCTTACAGCAGCGCCAGAGGCCACATGAAAGGAACTGTCACCGCTAACGCGCACATCTTTGCCCACAGTAGTATGGGTATTGTACACGTGAACACTGCCATTATTATTGGCAATGACATTCTCTCCCACTGAGGTTTGTGCTGTGGTGGGCAGGGAGGCTGAGCCAAGGTGTAAAGTACCTCCATCAGCCAGTAAAGTATTTTGTGAAAGCAGTCCTTGGGCGGCATTACCGGTGAGGCTTAATACCCCTTGTTTCACTGCAGCATTGGCACTGCCACCCACGGCGGCGATATGAGAAAAAGTCACAAAAGAGCCGTCAGCTTGTAATGTGCCGGCTCCAATGGATTGCCCCGCTTGGTTTAAGCCCATATTTTTTTGCGTAATGTCATTGAGAGTATTGCCACTGGTATCCACATAAATACCGTCTATGGTGAGAGCGCCATTTTGGGTGCTAAAGAGGCTGCTTACGGTATTCCCTATCAAGGTAGCATACTCAGTAAGACTCAAGTTACCACTGGCGCCTTGCAGTACAAGGTTACTACCCGCTTGCGAGTGTACATTACCTAAAATACTGCTGGATGAGGCGAAAGTGGTACCTGTCACCGTGCCAAAATTAGCAAGGTCTGCTGTGAGCGTTCCGCCAGCATTGAGGTTAACGGTGCCGCCGGTGGCCACAGTTAAGGTCTTAGCCGTCATATCAAGAGAACCGGATGTGATGTCTAATGTGCCTGTACTACCAATGCTTACATGAGCGCCTTTAAAAGAGCCGCCATGGATGGTAAAGTCACCTCCAGCAACGGTGATATCCTTAGTGGCTGTCCATGCTCCACCTGTTATTTCTATATTACCGGAAGTAACGTTAACAGCCACGTCAAGTTGCTGCGCGCCGCTGCCTTGTGTCAGCTGTAAGCTTCCGCCATGGAGGGAAATATTTTGCCCTGTAATACTACCGCCTCTGGATTGTATAGCACCGGAATCTATTTGTAATTCTTGTCCTGAAATAATAATGTCTTGTGCGCTTATGGTGCCGTGTGTGGTAAGAACATTGGCCGAGGATGTATCCAAGGTGGCATGCCCTTCCACGCTCAGCATGCCTCCTGCGAGCACATCAAAGACATCTTGACCTGTGCCAAAGTCACTAGTGCTCAAGGTGCGGTCACCGCTTAAGCTTAGCGTACCTGCCACATCTACAGTACTTTGCGTAAAGCTGTATGTATCAAGTTTGGCAATACTTCCGGCTCCCACAGTCATGGCGCTGTCGGATAGGGTAAGGTTGGCCGCATCAAGGGTACCGCCATTCATGGTTAAAGTACTTTCATCAAGAGTGACCTTAGAGCTTTGCACAAGGCCTTGGTCTATTTGTAAGCTGCTGTTTGTTGAAAGATGTACGCCTGTATCTTCAAGAATATACATATTGCCAGCGCTGCTTGCTGTGGCCTTATTCAGATGCAAGGAGGGGGCGCTTAGGCTGGCTCCGCTTTGCAAGGTAAGATGTGCATCATTTTCCACTGTGATGCCATTATGAACGGTGGTGTGGCCTGCGGCAAAGGCTATATGACTGTCTGCCCCTTGTGCGTGAAGGGAACCCTGTACGCTGAGTGATTCAGGACTTATGCCGGCAAGGCCAAGATTGAGCGTACCGGCAGAAATTTCTATGGAGCCAGAGGTCAGCACACCTTGAGCTTGGCCGGCACCTGTGAGGGTGAGTACGGCATCTTTGTGGGAGATATAAGCATCACTTTGACTGGAAGAAGCTGTGATTCCGGCAAAGGTGGCATGGGCGCCATTTTGCAGGTCTCCGGTTTGAATAAGCGTTTCAGGCTGAGTCATGTTGATGGCAACATCACTGAGCGTAAAGAGATTTGGGTCAAAGTTTATGCCGTTAATGGTAAGGGATGCTGTGCTGTCTGTGGTGATTTCTTTAAGAATTTCAGTAAGCAAGGCATTGTATTCAGAAGGGGAGAGCACGGTATTTGTGCCATAACCTGTAAGAATAATATGGCTATTGGTATTGGTGGTGAGGTCAATCTCCACACCTTTTCCTGCTACTTCAGTAAATTGCGCGCCGCTGGCGGCATTAAGTTGCACTGTGCCAAAATCTTCTAAACGTGCCGTAAGTGTGCCAAAAGAAATATTTGCAGTGCCGCCGCTGATGGTAAGATTAGACGAAGCAGTGAGAGAACCTTCTACCAAGAGAGCTCCACCGCTCATGATAAAATCTGCACTCGTGGTTAAAGATGCGCCTTGGGCAATGGTTAAAGAGCCATTTACTACGGTGATATTTTTTCCACTTGTCCAAGAGCCGCCGTGTACATTGAGAGCGCTTGTACCACTGTTTACCGTAATGGCAGATTGCAAAGCTTGTTCTGTACTGCCAGAAGTTAAAGCAAAAATACCGCCTGTAAGCTGTATATCTCCACCGCTAACAGTGCCTCCTTGGGCTTGTAAGGTACCCCCTTGTACTTGTAGGGCATTTTCGCCAATGGTAATATTTTTTGCACTAACCATGCCGCCCACATGGAGGGTGTTTTGCGTTGTGGTGTCAAAAGTTACAGTACCATTAACACTAAACAGAGCACCATTTTCAACGGCAATGCTATTATTTTGTGTGGCAGCGCTAAAAAGGTTAGGGCTAGCAGTATAGTCGCCAAGATAGTTCACAGTGCCTTTATCTTTAATGGTGAGGGAGGCACCATTGCTCAGGCTTATGTCTTGCAACTGCATACGTCCGCTTGTGCCATTGCCCACTGTAACGCTGCCGCCGTCAGCATGCAAAGCGGTGGTTTCTGCGTTGCCATTTATGGTGATAGAAGAATTGTTTGCTTGAATTCCTTCTTGCCCTGTAAGTTGCATGTAACCGTCTATATTGACAGTGGAATCTTGTGCCAAAAGATTTGTGCTGGTGGTGCTGCCAGTAACATATATTTGCCCGCTATTATTTATTGTTATGCCTTCTTCACCGGTAATGGTTAATTTTCCGGCTACTTGAGCGGTGGCAGCATCAATGGCGAGTTTGGTACTGGTAATGCCGCCGGTATTGGCAATGGTGAGGGTAGAGCCATTTGCAAGGTCAACGCCACCGTGTATGGTCACATGTGTATGTTCCACATGGGCAGTGCTTGTGCTGCCTGTGGCTGTGAGGGCGCCGCTGACTTGTGTTTGGCTTGGGCTTTTACCTTCAATGCCTTCATAGCCAAGGGTAAGGCTTCCCCCAGCAAGGGCTAAGGTACCCACGGTCAAAGTGGAGCCAGCATCGGCATTAAGGCCTGTAAGGGTGAGGCTTCCTGCAGAAATGGTGCTGGTGCCACTGGTAATAATATTGCCGAAAACCAAGTCAACATGAGTTGACATGGGGCCAGCGCCAACCAGTCCTGTGGGGGCATGCGTGCTTGTTATAATTTCATCCAACTTTTTGACACCAATGGATAAACCCTCAATGGTCACGCCGGTCACGCCGCTACCAAAACCAAAAATATCAGTGCTTAATTCATTGAGTAAAGCAAAATACTCAGCAGTTGAGATGGACACCCCTGTACTGTTAAAACCTGTGAGCACAAGGCTTGTGGTGGCATTACCCAAAAGGTCTGTGGCAATTTGGGCGCCGGAATCTGTAAATTGTGCGCCACTGGCAGCATGTATGTTGATGGTACCAAAATCGCTGAGCTTGGCTGTGAGTTTTGCGCCAGAGATGTTGCCTTGTGCTTGACTGCTTATGCTCAAAGACGTTTGGCTTGTATCAAGGCTTCCAGAGCTTACCACAAGACTACCGTTTTGTATGGTAATGGCTCCATGTGCGGTCCAATTACCATTGCTAATTTGGAGGCGTGCATTTAGGCCATTTACAGTGACGGAAGATTGTAGCTGGCTATCCCCATCACTGTGCAGTACCAATGCACCGGCATTGGCCACACCGGTGGTGTAACCACCTCCTGATGCATTAAGCTCATGTCGCGTGCCGGAGGTAATGGTAATATGCGTGCCGGCTACATCTCCACGACTGAGAAGCGTTCCGCCGCCAATGGTAAGATTGCCATTTATGGTAAGTGCATCGGCAGCAATGACTCCAGCTGTGGTAAGATTTTGACTAGGGTTAAGGGTAAGCGATCCTAGCACATTATACATGCCCTCTGCACCAATATTGATTTTTCCATAGGTTTTTACAGGGGCTGTGCTCGATTGGTCCGTATAGTATTCGGTAGCAGAAAAAAAGGAGGTATCGTAGTTTTGAGAGTTATTTACCGTGAGTACAGCTTTTTGTTGATCGCTATATGTATCTGAGGAAAGATTACCTATGGTAATATTGGCATTTCCTATAACTAGGTTATTTATGGTGGCAGTGCCATCAACGACTCTAAAGTCCACTTCATTGCCAAGTGTTAAAGTATCAGTGACATTAAGACTGCTTGTATTAGAAGACCCCACCCAGAATGAGTTTCCGGTATGCACGATGTTGGTAGCAATCACATCGCCATTTTGTATGCGTAAATGTCCTGCAGAAAGGTGTATTAAACCTTCGCCTGTGGTCACATCCAGTGTAGCTTTTTCAGCACTGCTTCCAAAGGTGCTTCCCACAAGAATGGTTGGGCTTACGCCTGTGCCGATAATTCTTTGAGCTTCGACTGTGCTTTTATTACCAATCCAAATATTCCCATCAATGAGATTAATAGTTGTGGCTTGTACACTTCCTCCGCCAATATCACCAAGGAAAACATCACTTTGAGTCATGGCACCTAGTTTAAGCAGAGGGAGCCTATTGGAGGGAGCTGCTGACGTGTCGGTAGTACCGTTAAGGTTTATGATGTTTGTGTCTAAAGTTCCATCCTGACGCACCCATACCTCTGCGCCGTTATTGGCTAATTCCACACCACCGGCCACATCCACATGGCTATATTCTACACGTATTGAAGGATAATTCGTAGAGCCTGGCCCCATGCCGCTTACAATAAGCTTTCCACCAACACTTGTGGTTTCAAGTGAGCTAGCTGTTCCTAATGTTAAAATACCACCATTAACTGCGCTTAAATTACCAGTGCCAAGAACACCAGCGGCATTTCCAATTATCGTTGTGCTTTGACCTGTGCCTACAACACTATAATCGCCGGTGGCGCTTTCTATGGTGTCAGCATAGGCTGATACTGCTCCCGTGGTAAGAAGGGCCATTAAAGCAAGCGAACCAAAAGTATTTAGTAAAGCGCATTTTTTGAGTACTGCTTTATATTTATTTATTAAATTACCAATGGCGTTTTTGCTTTGCATGTGATTCTCCTCTATAAGCAAATAAATGTAAGATTTTACAAGCATAATGCTCAAAAAAATTTGAGCATTATAATATAAAACCTTGAATTGCCCCTAGATCATAAGGTTTTAAGATCTAGGGACAATGTTAATGGTGTATGATTTTAGAAATCGTAACGGAAGTTAGCGAATATCATATGTCCTGTTTCGTGTTCAGAAGCTTGCAAGTTGTAGTTGATACCTAGGCTTATGCCTTTTTCTTCGTTGGCAAGTTCAAGGCCTAAACCACCGTTGAAGGCAAAGCCATCTACGTTTTGCATTTCATAGTTCACTGCGCCGCCTACACCGGTAAAGGTAGTACGAGTGTGTGCGTCAAGCTCGCCGGCAGCGGCTATGAAGCCCACGTCAAGCTTTGGTGTAAACATCCAACCATTGCTGGTGGCAATGTCTTTGCTTAAGGTTACGCCCACGGGGAAGTACCATACGCCTTGGTTTTGTGTATCGGAGTTAGCTACTGTTTGGCCGGCACTTTCAATGTCATAGCCATGGGTAGTTACGTTCATATAACGCACGCCGGCATGCGGGGTGATGGTCATAAAGTCCGTCACAAAGGCGTATTCAAGGTTCAGACCCACAGTGAAGATTTCACTGCTGATATCAGACTCAAAATCGCTCATGAGCATGGAAGACGGAATTTCTTGGTTCACACTATGAGAAAGGCTGGTGTAGCCTAAGTCCAGTGTGGCTAAGAAATTCTGTTTTTGCATGGCTGCATAGGCGCTTAAGCCCCAGAAGTCGAAGTTATTATTGGTTTCGTTAAAGTCACCGGAGCTTTCGGAATAGCCACCGCCCACATTAAAGGCAAGGCCAAAACGTAAGGCTGTGTCTTTGCTTATGCCATGGGTGTAGTCAGCGCCAAGGGCTATGCCGCCAAGGCCGCTGGTATAACCATGGTCAAGGTTACCGGCATCAACACCGTTGACATTATTCCACTTATACAAAGGCATAAGCCACATGCCAAAGCCGGATTGTAAAGCAGAGCCTGCGCTTACGCCGGCATCAGCCACAACTTGACCGTCTTGCATGCTTACAGCTACAGGCTTGCTGGCATTGCTGCCCATGCCTGTGGTGGAGTTACGTGCCACCAAAGCGCCGCCCATGGCTTGGCCCACACCAAAGGAGTTGGCTGCCACAGCACCCGCAGCGCCCATTTGCGCGGCGCCTTCGATGGTGGCTACCGTTTGCTTGGCATTGGCTGCACCCATATTATAGGTGTTTTCTGTTAAAGCGCGGGATAAGAAACGATGTCCGGCATAAGGACTATCTGTATCAAGGCCAACACTTTTTACCATGCCATCAAGATATACACCCGTTTGTGTAGCCATAAACGGCGCATAGAGGGTGGGGTCAAAGGATAACTTTAAGGTAAACTGATAGGTACCAGTGGCCGCGTCAAAGATGGCAGGGCCATCAAGACCCATGATGGAGGAGCTAAAGGATAGGTTGGTCAATGCATCTGTAGCTTCGCCATTACCCCAACCAGCAGTGCTTACGCTGGAAGTTGTATCTGTAAAGCCACTAGCCACGGTAAGCACTTGCTTGTCTGCACCGTCCACAATGTGCAATTTAGCTGTGCCATCTACGGTGAGCTTTCCGCCGCTGGCAGTGATGGCCGCTGTGGTACCCACATTGGTGGCATCTACCACCAATAAGGAGTTGGCGGCAAAGGTGGCTGTGCCGGCGGTTAAAGCTCCGCCAACGGTTTTGCTACCATCCACTTCAATGGCACCAGTGCTACCGGCAGTGGTGCTGTCTAGTGTTTGCGGCGCTCTGATAAAGAGGGCAGCATTCACTTCGCCTGTACCATTACCCCATGTTAAACCACTATCATTGAAGCTTTGTATGGCCCAATCGGTACTGGTATCTCCAAACACTGCGATGGAGTTTTGTAAAACATTATGTGTAGTGGCAATACCGCTTGCTGCAAAAGAACCATGAACGCCATAGGCGGCCTTATCAATTCCTTCGCCTGGTACAATGGGAGGATCATATTTAATATATCCACCAGTCGTTGTGGTCATTGTAGAGATAAGCCCTGCTGCACCACTAGTATCTCCAATTTCTACGGCTACATCAGTACCTTGAAGGGCTGTGGTGTGAAGTACTGCACCACCTGCTATGGCAAGGGTAGAGGCATCTAAATGAACACCACCTGTGGCCTGTGTCATGCCACTGGCAATGGTCGTAGTAGAGCCATTTATACTTTCTATGGGAGCAGACGTTTTTACATTTATCAACTGTGTTGTAGCGCTATTGCCATCAGTCAGCACTTTGCTGGCAAGCGTGCTTTGTCCTGCGCTGTTACCAAGGGTTGTACTACCAGCGGTAGTGGTCACTTGGCCTTTAGCAAGAAGACCAGTCGTGCTCAAGCCATCTGTAGCTGCGCCTGTAATGGTAAGTGCTCCGCCAGCATTGGTAAAATCACTCACACCTAAGCTGTTTTCTCTGACAGCACCAACGACAGCCACTTCGCCTGCTGCCAAATCACCGGCTTGTACAGTGTTTTGACTAAGGGTAACGTCATTGTTGTCACCCACTTGTGATAATGTTGTGTCTTGTGTGTTAGCGCGAACATTAACTAGGGTAATAGATCCCCCTGTTCCATAAGTGGCAGTGGCCGCGGTTACCAATTTGTTATATGCTTCTGGGGCAGCGTTACTGCCATAAGCAAGCAAGAGTGGATTTTCTGCAGTGCCATCAAAGCCTGTGATGGTCACATTACCAAGTAGTGTGTTCCCATTAGAGCCTGTTACTGTGGCATTAGCTGCGGTAACAATACCCTTGCTATCACTGCCTATAGTATCATTCTTTACAATTAAGGTAGTATTTGCACTTGATGATAAGGAGTTAGCATCAGCAACAGTTAAGCCTTGAGTTGCATCAAAAGTTCCGGCACTAAGAACTAAAGCACCACTGTTTACGGTCACAGCAGCGCCGGCTGTCCAGTTGCCACCGGCAATTTCTAGATTACCACCATCAATAGTCACAGCCTTGGTATTGCTCATGCCAGCAGTGGTTTTGAGTGTGCCATTAGAAATGGTCAAGTCTGCGGTGTTATTGGTGAATCCTGCAGCTTCAAGGGTACCATCACCTATGTTCAGGTTACCACCAATAGCTACGGAGCTAGCAACGTTTAAGGTTTTATTTGCGGCAATAGCAAGACCATCGCCATCACCTAAGGTAAGGCTTTGGGTGCTTACGTCTTCAGCAGTGATAAATTGAGAATTAGAGCCATCAACTTCAATGCTTGCGGCTGTAAAGGTGGAACCGGCTTTTACTTCTAAAACGCCATCCATGACAGCTTTAGCTGTGCCGGTTACGTTCACAGAAGTGCCATAAATGTCAACTCTGCCAGTTCCGGCACCATTGCTTACAGATAAATTGCCTTTAATTGTGCCGCCGACAGTGGCGGCTGCACCATCAAAGCCAAGATTGAGCGTGCCGCTAGCAACAGCTATATCACCAACGCTGAGTATGCGCTCATTGCCTGTATTACCCGTAAGAGATAGGCTACCGCCATTAGAGCTAATGAAGCTATTTAAGATGGGGTTTTGTCTGCCATCGCCCACAATACCATTGATAACAGAATGGGTGGTGCTGGTGTAGGTACCTGCGCCCACAACTTTATCACCGTCAGTGCTGTCATCAAGGGCGTCCAAGTTCATGGCTACTGAAATACCATTTAAAGTTACACCGCCTACGTCGCCATACTTAGCTGCTAAAGCAGCATGTAAAGCATCAATTTCATTTTGATAAAGCATACCTTGTTGTGGTGCCACAAGGTAAAGGTTGATGTTGCCATCGGCAGTAAGTGTACCGTTGACGGAAGTTCCGCTAAGGTCAGATATACCGGTGCTAAAATCAACAGTAGCAAAGTCTGCCAAGTTTGCAGTAAGGGCATTATTACCCATGGCAAGGGTGGCGCCTTGATTTACTGTCAGCTTGCCGCCAGTGGTGTTAATTTCTGCGCCTGCGGTGAGGGAGCCTGCTTCAATGGTAAGGTTACCGGCAAAAACATTCAAAAGACCACTGCTTGTCCACGTACCGCCCTTAACAACCACATTACTATTGGCATTGTCGATAGAGAGTTCACCAGTAATAGCCCCTGTGCCACCTGCCATAAGGTGGAGATTACCGCCCTTTAGTATGGTTGCGCCGCCAAGGCTTAAGTCCCGAGCAGAAATAATACCACCATCGGCAATGGTTAAATCACCGCCATTGGTAAGGGTGAGGGTACCGGCTACGTTGAACTGGCCTTTGGCATAGACAGCATATTTACCGTCAGCTTGAGACGCGGCAAAATCAGTCGCGTTAGCAATGGTGTGATCGCCATTAATGTTAAGGATTCCGCTTGTGGAAAGGGTAGAATTGGCAATATTTATCCTGCTTGTATTAGAGGCAGTCAAAGTATTTGTAGTAACAGTGCCTTGAGTGACGTTTAAGTCTGCACCGTCTTCGAGAGTAATGCTACCTGCATTAACATCAGTACTTGCAGTTCCTCCTGTCGCATTAGCATAGCCCACTGTAAGTTGAGTATAGTTATTCCCACTAAGGTTTATGTTAAGAGCTGAAATATTGCCTTGTTGCGCTAAAATCGTTACACCATTGGCACCACTAGCGTTAATAGTTACTGCTTCAATGCTACCAGTGTAACTTTCGTCCTTATTCTTTTTACCAATATAGTGAACATTTCCGGTAGCATCACCAGTGAGGATAAGGTCTTTAACTTTTAAACCGCCATCATAAATGTTTAAATCAGCGCCGCCGGAAAGAGTCACATTTTTATCAATGCTAGTTCCATCAGAACTACCACTGGCAGTGGTATTTTGTATGGTTAATGTTTTGCCGCCAGCAACTGCAATATTGCCTTGGAAGGACGTTTGCGCAGGGCTAGCATTATAGCCAAGGGTAAGTTCACCACTGCCAGTAACGTTAATATCACCCTTGCTCAGCACGCCATTTGTGTTTCCAAGGCCGGTGAGGGTGAGGTTGACACCGCTACCACTTACCGTGGAGACAGCTGCATCGGCAATGCCGGCAATGACAGTAGTGCCAGCATAGTTTAAAGTGCCAGCGTTAAGCGTTTCTGTGGGTTTGTTCCATGCAGAAGCTACGCCTGATAAGGTGTCAGCGTTGACAGTAAATCCGCTTAGGCTAATGCTGGCATAATCAAAAAGACCAGCAGTACTAAGGTCCGAAGTAACATCAGCCAAGAGTGCCTTGTATATGGATTCAGAAAGTGTAGCATCACCTGTAAGTACTAATTTCGATGCTGCAGTATCGGTTATGGTAGCACCGCTGGCAATGCTAGAACCAAGGTCAAATACACCCGTACTTAAATCAACAGTGCCCATCTTTGCGAGGCTTGCAGTCAGGGTTGCATCTGAAATATCTACCTTACCGGTAGCGGCCACACTCAAGCCGCCAGCACTTACGTCAAGGCTGGCGCCTGCGGCGACTACTAAACTACCATTGGAGATGGTGATGGCATTGGTGGCTTGCCAATCTCCGCCTTTGACAATAAGCTGGCTTTCGCCTGTGGTGTAGATTTTTTTAGTAGAACCACTCGTTTGGTCATCGACGATACCGCCAGCATAGTCCACGGTCAAAGCGCCGCCGCTCATTATTTGCACATTACCGGCAATACCATCATCCACAAGGTGAATGGCACCGCCCTTCAATGTGGTTGCGGCTCCAAGAGTCAGTTGTTTGGCAGCAATGGCGCCCACTTCTTTATTAACAGTGACGTCAATTCTTTTCGTTGCGTCATTAGGGTCTTCATAGTCTGTTTCATACTTTACCGTAGTACCAAGGGCAAGCTCGCCACCGTCAGTAAGGGTGAGGTGTCCGTCAATATTAAAAGTGCCTCCGCCCCATACAGCAATTTTATTATCTTCATTTGCCTCACCATTAAACTCACTCACACTGTAGGTCTTATCTGTTTTAATGGTAAGAGTTGCAGATTCTGCCGCGTCAGAATTCGCAATGCGTATTTGGTTATTACCGTTGGCCACAAGGTCTCCCACGGTGAGCGAACCTTGTAGTACGCTTACGTCAGTATCGTTATTAAGCGTAAAGGCATTGGTCACCGTCATATGAGCTTCACCATTGCCGGCTTTGGCATTGCCGGAACCTATGATTATCTGTGTTGCTGCAGGCCCACTTAGAGTCACACTGTCAGCAATGGTGTATGTACCTTGGTTGGCAAAAAATGATGTTTGGCCAGTACCAGTAATATTCAGTTGGTTGGCAGTAAGGTTACCTACGTAATCTTCAGTATCAGTTTTTCTTCCGAAATATACTATATTCATGCTTGTATTAGTAAATTCTAATACATTGGTTACAAGGGTAGCATCGAAGAGTGTTAACCCGCCAATTCCTACATTACCTATAGTAACATTTTTGTTCGCATCCATGGTGACATTGGTGTCACTTATGAATAATTTACCACTAGTAATGTCAATATTGCCACCAAAAGTGGTGTTAGTCGGTTCTACTGTCACACCTTGCTCGAAAGTATTACCGAGTTGAAGTGTAGCGCCGCCACTAACGGTAATATCGCCTTCACTTAAATTGTTATTGCCATCAGCTTCACCGGTAAGGGTTAATTTGCCACCACTTACGGTAGAAGCACCACCAGTAACCCCAGAAAAAGTCACAGTGCCTGAGGCTAAATCTCCTGCTTCCACAAGAGCTGTGGGGGCACTTGTTAAACCTGCATCGCTCAAGCTTGCCGCACCGGCAAAGCCTGCACCGCCCATGATAAGCATGCCGGCAATGGCAAGGCTACCGAAAGCATTCATCATATGGCATTTTTTCAGCACCGCTTTATAGCGATTGAGCAAATTGCCAATGGCATTTTTACTTAAAGTCATAACGTCTCCAAATTATACGTTTATGTGTTATATATTTTCCCATCACTGGGGTAATGCGCAATATTATTCTTTATTTGGGGTATCAGTGCTGCTTTCTACTTGCCCTTGTGGATTCGCAGGGGGAAAAGGCACGCCTTCACCAAGGTCTTCTGGCAATTGAGGGTCATTTATAACCTTAGGCAAGGGGGGAAAGGTGACATGTGTTTTGTTATACAAAGCTTGCGCTTTTGTGGTGATATCTTCTGGCATGGCCTTGTAGTTTTCATCGTCACTGACGAAGATGATACCATCTTTTTTAACGATAAGGTCATAGACCTTTTTTTGTTCATCCAAAACGGTATTTAAAGCATTTAAGAGGGCTTGTGTTGCAAGGAGCTTTGAGTTGTTAAGCTGTGTTTGTAGCTGACGAGCCGCTTCAATGAGGTAAGCACGCGCTTGCTCTTTGTTTTTATATTCAGAAAGTATTTTTTCAATGACAGTTAAATTATGCTGATAAATCTCTTGTGCATCTTGTACATGCTTGGTGGCTTCTTGTGCATGATTTCCGCTACCAATGATAACGTTGACATCTATCATGGCTTGTTTAGAAAATTCTTCTTTATTTTGCTCCACGCAGCCCATAAGTCCTCCAATACAAAAAGTTAGTAATAATACAATGTTAAATATTTTTTTCATGTATTTCCCCTGTGTTTTCCTTAGGTAAATGCCTTTGCTTTATATCCATAAGAAAAAGCATTTATCTCACAAAAAAAGCCACACATGTAAAAATATTTAACAATAGTAAGGAGTTATATGTAACTTCTTGAGACTGCATTAAATTTTGTGTAATGGCTTTTTATTAGTTCTTGCTCTAATGGTATAGAAAGTAAGAATCATTGTCAAATAATAAAACTGAGCTTATAAGTATGTTATTTAGGTCTTGCAAAAAATTTATTTTTTTAATCGGTTGAATTTTTAGAATAAATTATGGGAAAGAAAAATGATTCGCGTTTTCAGAGGGAATGAATTTGATGGTTTTGCATGACAATAGACGTATTTTTTAATAAAAAATATTCACATTTTGTAAACTTTTAATGTACACACTGTGGCGTGCTGCATACTGTTTGCCATGAGTGAAGGTTTCTATGAAATCTATGCTCAGCCCCATTTTTCATGAAAAATTGTTCATGGCTAAAGCTTGCGAGAAAAAATTTTTTATGAAATATAGAATTCTTTGCCAAATACAGAGGCAGAACAATATACATTTCATTACAAAGGTTGATGCATATCCATGATGTATTATAAAATTTTTTCCCATGTGTTCATTTGTGTTTTATTTTTGTCCATGAGCCAAATTTCTTTTGCCAATGAGCAAAATGCGCTTAAAACTTTCGCCATTCTGACTCCTGAACAAGGAACTGACTTTGGATGGAATCAGCAAGGTATTGTTGCAGCGGAAAAGGTAGCAAAGGCCATGGGGCTTACAGTTATTGTGGCACAAGGCTTAGGCTATGGTGATATTCGTTCTAGTATGCGCGAGCTTGTGGCTGACGGGGCGCAATTTATCCTCGCACATGCAGGAGGGTATAATGCCGCAGGTGCTGAAATTGCAAAAGAAATAAAGGTGCCTGTTGCCATAGTAGATCAACCGCAACTGGCTCAAAAAAAACTTATTGCTGATTATACGGCATCAGGGCATGAATCTGCGTATCTCGCAGGATATTTAGCCGCAAAGATGACCCGTAGTAACATCATTGGCATTGTAACCTCTGGTGAACCGCCTGCATGGAATGCGCATTCCTATGCCTTTATTCAAGGGGCTCAAAAGCATAATCCTCATATTAAAATCCATTATGCAGTTATAGGGCCTGCCGCCTATGCTGATGCCACAGGGGCAAAGCGCGTTACAGAAGCTGTCATTGCCACAGGGGCAGATATTATTCTGGGGCAAGGAAATGGTTCCAGCTTTGGCATGCTGCAAGCCATTGAAACAAATAAAGCAAAAGATGGTGATAAAGTGTGGTTTATTGATGTCATTGGCGATAAATCTCCCATTGACAAAGGTCATTTGCTTTCTGCGGTGGTTTGGGATTTTGTCCCCGTGTTTACAAAGCTTATTAAAGATTTGCAAAATGGAACTTTTGGTGAAAATTCCTATGCTCTTAATCTGCAAGACAAGTCCACATACCTTTTAAAATCCCCTTACATTCCTGAAGATGTTTGGACTGATGTCATGGCTCTTCAGAATGAGATTCTTCAGGGCACACTTCGCGTTGAAGAGAATTATGAAGTGGCTCCAGTGCATACTCTTGTACAGCGCCTTGATTAAGTACTCGCAGTAGATGAAATGCTATGCCAAGTGTATCATTTTGTAATATTTCAAAAACCTTCTCTACAACACAGGCTTTATCTGAAGTAAGCTTTGTGTGTAGAGAAGGGGAAATACATTCTTTATTGGGAGAAAATGGTGCCGGAAAATCAACCTTGGCAGGATTACTGGCAGGTTTTTATCTTCCCTCATCGGGGGAAATACGTATAGCAGATGCCCCCGTTTGTATTCACTCTCCGCAAAAAAGTTTGCAATGCGGCATTGGGGTGGTATTTCAGCATCCGCAACTTGTAGCTGAGTTAAGCATCATGGAAAACTTATTATTAGGTGAACCATGGTGGAAAATGCATACCACACAAAGCTTTTTAGCGCGCTATGAAGAGCTTTCCCATATGCTTGCTCTGCATATGGATGCACAAAAGTGCATAAAAAATCTCAGTCTTGGCGAGCAATTGTATGTGGAAGTCATGCGGGCTTTATGGCATCGGCAAAAAATTCTTGTTTTTGACGAAGCAACGGCACTACTTTCTTCAAAAGAAGCCGAAAACTTAGGCCGCATTATGCAAAGTCTTGCTCATAAAGGCTATACTATTCTTCATATCACGCATAAATTACAGGAAGCAATAAGCTATTCTCATCGCATAACTATTTTGCGTAAAGGAAAGAAAGTAGCTGAAATTTCGCCTGAAACCATAGTGCAGGCTAAACAGCATAAAAGCACACAACAGCTTGAGCAGGATTTGTGTGGCTTTATTTTTGGTGAGCTGCAAAGCGCTTCTTTTACATCTCAGGCCGCCTCCACGCCAAAGCACATCTGGGCGCGCAATAAAAATATAAAAAACAAAGAGGGGAGTCCGCTGCTTAAAGTTTCACAGCTTTCAAGCTATGATGAAGAACAAACCTGCTCCATACATGATGTGTCTTTTGAATTATATGGTAATGAAATATTAGGCATCGCAGGCATAAGCGGGCAGGGGCAAAAGCACTTTGCACAAATTCTTGCAGGGCAACAAAGGCCTAAAAGTGGTACTCTTTTTTTACATGGGGAGGAAATCACAGCGCTTACCCATGCGCAGCGCCAAAAACTTGGAATCCATTATGTAAGTGAAGATAGGCTACATGAAGGGCTTGTGGGTGAGGAAAATATTGCCTTTAATCTGCAAATAAAGAATATAGGCTTAAAACCTTTTTGGAAGCTAGGCATAGCCCAGTGGAAGCATATACAAAGTTATGCTAAAGAGGTTATGAGGTCACTTTTTATACCGATGGAGCATGGCACGCGCTGTGCTCGAAATCTTTCCGGCGGAACAATACAAAAAGTTATTCTTGCGCGCGAGCTTAATCAGCCTCATCTGTGCGTATGTATTTTACATCAGCCCACACATGGGCTTGATGTGAGAACAGCAAAAGAATTACATGAAAAATTACGCAGTAGAGTGAATCAGCACTGTAGTTTCATTATTATATCAAGTAATATGGATGAATTATTATCTTTATCAACACATCTTGCAGTCATGAAAAATGGAACTTTGAGCCAGCGTTTTGTAAATAGCAGTGACAATTACAAACAATTAACAGATCTTATGACCAATCATTAATCATGTCTTCATATTGTACTTCTTTTATAAAAAATATTACTCCATTATTGCTAGCTTTTTTATTAAGTGCAATTATCCTTTGGGCTTTAGATACAAATCCCTTTGCATACTATGGATATATTTTTAAACGCTGCCTTACCAATAGCTTAGGCTTTGAGGCTGTTCTTTTAAAAATGACACCTATACTTTGCATAAGCGCTGGCTTAATGATTGCCTTTAAAGCCGGTATTTGGAACTTGGGCGGCGATGGACAATTCTTGCTGGGGGCTATTTTTAGCGCCTCATGTGCCACGTATTTGGCTCCTTATATGCCCCCAATCTTATTTATTCCACTGTGTTTTGTGATCTCCCTTATAATGGGTGCACTATGGATAAGTACCCCTGCTTTTTTACACATTAAATATGGTATAAATGAAGTGGTAAGTACGCTTATGATGTCTTTTATCGGTATAAGTGTAAGTAATTTCCTTATCCGAAATCCCTTAAGAGATGGCACTGTGCCTCATCCCCAAACAAATACTGTGGCCGTGGAGGATCGTCTTTTTAGACTTTTTGACAGCAGTGTACATGTGGGGCTTTTAGTAGCCATTTTCATTGTTCTTTTAGTGCATTACATATTACATCATACAGCCCTTGGGATTAAATGGCGAATTATTGGAAGTAATAAAAAAGTAGCCCATCATGCGGGATATGCTGTGAAGCGTTTAGTGTTTGGGGCTTTTTGCTTGAGTGGGGCATGTATTGCTTTGGCAGGTTCCATTGAGGTTTTGGGCGTTCATGGGGCCGTGCAGGTCAATTGGAATCCGGCGTATAGTATACTTGTTATTCCCATTGTCTTTTTGGGGCGATGTCACGGTGGCATGATTATTTTGTACTCCTTTCTTTTTTCCATACTTCTTGTGGGCGGAGAAAGTGCGTCGCGGGTGCTGCAAGTGCCTAGTTATATAATTCATATTTTGCTTGCTCTTGTGATGTTTTTTAGCGCCATTATGCATCAGATGTACCATAGGGAATGATTTATATCATGAAATATATACCTTTACAGAACATTATTTCATCAAAGTAAAAATAGGATACTTGTACATGATGCATGAAGCCTTTTGGGCAACACTTTTTTTAGGAGCACTTACGGCGGCCTTTCCCTTTTTTTTAGCAGGATTTGGTGAAATGCTCTCAGAGCAATGTGGCGTGCTCAATCTCGGCCTTGAGGGCATGATGCTTTCAGGCGCCTTTGCGAGCTTTTATCTTGTGTATGAAACGCAAAGCTATGCCCTAGGTTTTTTAGGTGGTGCTGCTGCTGGCTTACTTGTTGCTGGCATTGTGGTTGTTTTTTGTGTGTGGCATGCCGTGAATCAAGTGGTACTTGGCTTAGCACTGACTTTCGTGGTGCAAGGCATTACTTCTCTTTTACATCATATGTATTTTGCAAGAACATATCCAAGGTTAGATCCCATGGAGAGCTTTGCCCTTCCCATATTGTCTCAAATTCCCTTTATAGGTGCCTGCTTTCATATTTCATCATTTACATTTGTATGGCTGTGCGGTTTGAGTGTTTTTATATATTTTTATAAAAGGAGTATGTTAAAATTTCACATCATTGCTGCAGGCTCAAATCCAAAAGCTTTAGATGTTTTTGGCACAAATGTGTTTGCACTTCGAACAGCAATTGTTCTTTGCACTGGTATCATGGCAGGACTTGGTGGGGCATATATGGCTATTTTAGGGGCAGGTATTTTTGTTCCAAATATGACAAATGGCGCAGGCTTTATTGCCATTGTTTTAGCCATGGTGGCCAATGGTAGAGTGTTGTGGTTAATTGGGGGAGCTCTTTTATTTGGAGTGAGTTTATCCTTTAGCACAACATTACAATTGCTTGGCATAACCGTTTCCACAGATATTATCCATATGTTGCCTTTTGTGCTCATTATGATTGTGCTCGTACTTTTTAGGCGGCATGTGACTTTTTCTAAAGTGCTGGGGCAAGCCTATATACGTGCAAAGAGATAGTTCTTTGGTGAAGAACTAAGAACCGTCACTGGCCAGTGAACAAACAGTGAACAAAAGGCATAAAAAAAGGGACTAGGTTTTTACCTAATCCCTGGATTTACTTGGTACCGGGAGCGAGACTTGAACTCGCAAGGGGTTACCCCCGGCGGATTTTGAGTCCGCTGCGTCTACCAATTCCACCATCCCGGCGTCATCACGAAGAGAGTTATGCCTCACTTTGTGTTTCTGGTCAAGGTTTTTTCTTTAAAAAAATGGAAAAGTATAGTGCTTATATGTTCGTTAGGGTAATATATTGATATTTTAATATGTTAGCTTGATGAAAAAAAAGCGATATTTGTATGTGAAAAATATCCCTATGTGATCAATTTATTTTTCTTTTCAAATAGTCCACTTTGTGCTACATAAACATATTAAAAATTTTTTATGATGAAATTTGGTTTAACTTTTTTCCAAGGAAGGACCCTTTGCAAAAACGATGTATTCCCATCTTAATCTTCGCAGTTATCCTTGCGCTTGTGGCTGGTGTTGGCTATATCATGCCGGATCCTGTTGAAGAAGTTCCAACGCGTATTCTTTTTGATAATGCGGCTGGAAAAGTTGTTTTTAATCACCAAAAGCACCTTGCTGGGGATAATATTCCCTGTGCAACATGCCACCATGAAATGATAGTGGAAAAAGAAACTGTCATAGCATGTGGTACCTGCCATGGTGTAGCCTATGATGAAACCTTCCGCACAACGCATGCTTCAACTATAAAAGGGGTTGATGCTTGCGCCACTTGCCACCATATGGAATTTGCCTCCAAAGTAGACTGGACACATACCGAGCACGCTGAAGAGTACGGGCTTGAGTGTATCTCTTGTCACCATGAAGATACGGACATTGAGCCTGAGCCACAAGATTGTGCCAATTGCCACGAAAGCACAGGGGATGAGTCCATGCCTTCGTTGCGAGATGCAGTGCACGTTAAGTGTCAGTCTTGCCATGAAGATATGTTTGAAAATGGCATTAAGGACTGCGCCTCTTGTCACACCACCATAGATAATAAAGAGAGATTAAAGAAAGAGGGTGCTGCTAGCTTTAAGCTTAATGATTTTTATGCCAATTGCGCCGCATGCCATACCACTACGCCAGCAGAGCTTATTCCTAGTAGCATGGGTGCCTATCATGGGCAGTGTATAACTTGCCACAGCGATGTGGGTAAAGGACCGTACACACAAGAACAATGCAGCCAATGCCATACCAAGTGAGTGTAGTATGAAACAACATTTTCAAATGCTAAACGACCCACGCTTTCACCTCGTTTACGGTGTATCTCAGCGTTTTGAGGAAGGGCATGTTCCAAGCTCAGTGCGCCTTAACCGTGAAGGGTTTACCGTGGAGAGCGGAATAAAGAAGAAAACCAAAGTGTATCCCGGTATGCTCCTTGGTGAGCATCCGTCCATAGAAAAGGGTGATGTATTTTCTCCCATTCATGGGGAAATTAGTGATATTAACGAACGTAGTATCATGATTAAATCCACCGAGCCCATGGAGGATGCTCCAGAGGTAACTCCCGTGGATTTGATTGGTGAAGGTTTAAGTGGAGAAGAACTACGTCTTGCAGTGAAAAAGCTTGGCCTTAATACACGCTCTTTGGCCAGAGAATGTAAAACCCTCATTATTAATGCATTAAATCCTGATCCCGGTGTTACCTGGGCAGAGCCCATGCTCACAGTTCATGGCAGAACCTTTGCGGCGGGCATAACGCTGTTAAAGCGTCTTGCCAGAGCAGAAGAGATTATTTTGGCCATTCCACATGGTATGCAATTTACCTTTGAAGGGCTTAAAATTGCCCATGTGGATGCAAGCTATCCTAGCAGTATTGCACAGCTTGTTATTAAAAATGTCACCGGTAAAGAAAATCCCGAAGATGTGGCCTGCGTAAGCATTCATAATCTTTGGAGCCTTGGGCGTATTGGAGTGACGGGCTTACCTTTAACAGAAACTGTTCTTACCATTGGTTCGTATACTAAGTGGAAAAACTTTGTGGTGAAAGAGGGGTCTAAGGTAGGGGATTTGCTCGAACTTGGCGGCATAACCATTCAAGAAGGGGATACGGTACTGCGTGGTGGCCCTTTACGTGGTGAAAGTCTTGATAGCCTTGAGCGCAGTGTGACTAAAGGCACCCATGGTGTTTTTGTGGTGGAGTCAAAGGATGTACCCACCATGCAAGGGCATAATCCTTGTGTTAATTGCGGCGCATGTGTGCTCGCTTGTCCTGCGCGTTTAACGCCTTCTACACTGAGTCGTTATTCAGAATTTGCTTTGTATGATCGCTGTGAAAAAGAGCATATTTCTGTATGTTTTGACTGTGGTTTGTGTGGTTATGTGTGTGTGGCTCGTCGCCCTGTATTACAATACATTCGTCTTGCTAAGCACATGCTTCAACAAGCTCAAGCTTCAAAAGAGCTTGAAGAAATTCAACCTAGCACGTCTGCCTAAGGGGAGGAACAATGGCAAATACTACTCCAGATTCTGCATTGCTTGCTGTAAGTGCCCCTCCGTTTTGGCATTGCGGACGTACTATTCATACACAAAACTATAATACCTTATTGGCTTTATCTCCTGCCATGGCCATGGCCATTTGGCATTGGGGCTTGCCTGCGGCACGTGTTATGGCTTTAGCCATGCTCACCGGTATTGTGGTGGAAGCTTTGTGTCAAAAAATTATGGAACGTGACATTGCTGTGGATAATTTTTCCGCGGTGCTCACGTCTTTACTCTTTTCTTTTCTGATGCCTGCCTCCGCCCCTTGGTGGCTTGTGGTGGTGGGTGTAACTTTATGTATCACCTTAGGAAAGATGGCCTTCGGTGGCCTTGGCGCCAACCCTGTAAATAGCTCCTTGGTGGGATGGGCACTGTTATATGTGTCCTGGCCAGTGCAAATGGATCCCAATGCCATGCAGCTGAACACCCTTTTTGTGGATCCACTGGTACAGCTTAAGTACTTTGGTGTGGCTGTGGCTTCACAAACTCCATGGCTTGATTTAGCCCTTGGTAAGCAAATTGGTGCTTTAGGCGCAGCGCAAACCTTAGCGCTCTTTGTTGGCGGTTCTTACCTTGCTGTGCGCGGTATGATTCGCTGGGAAATTGCCGCTTCTTTCTTTGTGGGCGTAGGTGCTACAGCAGCTATTTTTCATAGTGTTGATGCGCAGCTTTATGCATCACCTTTGTTTCATCTCTTAACAGGCTCCACTATTTTGGGCGGTTTTTTCTTGGCAACGGAACCGGCATCCTCTCCCGACAGGCAAATTCCCATGATGCTGTACGGGGTACTTGGTGGGGTGTTAGTCATTATCATTCGTGTCTATGGCGAACATACTGACGGCGTACCCTTTGCCATTTTACTCATTAACTTGCTGACGCCCTTACTTGATGGCATTAGACCTAAGCCCTTTGGAGGCAAATAATGCGTGATATAGTAAAAATGCTTGTGGTGCTTTCGTGTATATGTGGGATTTCAGGCTTTGGTCTTTCCTACTTAAAGATGATTACGGCTGTACCCATTGAAGACCAAGTTCTAAAGTATGTACAATCTCCTGCTTTAGATAGAGTGTTTGCCAATGTGGATAATTCTCCCGTGGCTGAGCGTAAAAAGTTTACTCTTAAAGATGGACGTGAAGTCACTATTTTTCCAGCACTTAAGGGTGGAAAACTCGTAGGTGTGGCTTTGGAAGATAAGGGTAAAGGTTTTGGTGGAGATATCAGCGTTATGGTGGGTATTAACCCTGCTAACGATACTCTTGTGGGTATTGGCGTAACCACCATGAAGGAAACTCCCGGTATTGGTGATGTAATTTTGGCTCCACGCTTTGTGGATCAATTTGCCGGACAGCCCATGAATGTACAGCTCAAGAAAGATGGCGGCGCCATTGATGCCATTTCCGGTGCCACGGTATCTTCTGCGGGCTCTGTGATTGCTGTGGCCAATGCCGCTAAGGTATACGCTGAACTGAAAGATCAAATCATCAAAGCTTGGCCCTAGGGAGAACGTATGCAACAATTAATGAAAGAATTTACTAAGGGCTTGTGGAATGAATTGCCTCCATTTCGTTTATTGCTTGGCCTGTGTCCTGTATTGGCGGTAACAAAATCTGCCAATAATGGTTTGGGTATGGGCGTGGCGGTTATTTTCGTTTTGGTGCTTTCCAATCTTATTATCTCCTTAATGCGTAATATAATCCCTAAAAAAGTGCGTATTGCTTGTTTTATCGCCATTTCTGCCACATTGGTGGTATCGGTGGAATTGCTCATGCAAGCCTATGCTTATCCTTTGTATCAACAATTGGGTATTTTCGTGCCGCTTATTGTGGTAAACTGCCTCATCTTAGGCCGTGCAGAAGCTTTTGCAGCCAAAAATAGCGTAGCTCTATCGGTGGCTGACGGTTTAGGCATGGGTATTGGTTTTGCTGTGTCTTTGACTTTCCTTGGTGGTTTGCGTGAGCTTTTGGGCGCTGGAACACTTTTTGGGGAATATGTCATGTGGGATGGCTTTAAACCTTTTACGGTTATGGTAGAAGCACCCGGCGCCTTTATCGCCCTTGGTGTTATTTTATGCGCCATGAATGCCTTTAACAAATGGCAAGCTAAGCGTCAGGGGCTTGATGAGCCTGAAAATCCCACACATGGCTGCTCCGCTTGCGGCGCTTGTGCACGAAAGTAAGTAGGGGGGATCATGGATATTTTTCAACTTTTTATTTCTGCTATTTTTGTAAATAACATAGTACTTGCTCAGTACCTTGGTAACTGCCCTTATTTGGGTTGCTCCAAGGAGCAGGGCGTAGCTCTAGGTATGGGCGGCGCGGTGGTTTTCGTAACCCTCATGGCTACGGCTTGTACGTGGTTTATGCAAAAGTATATCCTTTTGCCATATGGTTTGTCTTATTTGCAAACTATTGTTTTTATTCTTGTTATCGCGTCGTTGGTGCAATTTGTGGAAATGTTCCTCAAAAAAATGGTACCGCCCTTGTACGCATCCTTGGGGATCTTTTTGCCACTTATCACCACCAACTGCGCCGTTATGGGTGTGGCCATCTTGGTGCAACGCGAAGAATATGACTTTATGACGTCCATGCTTTATGCTGTGGCCTCCAGTGCCGGTTTTATGCTGGCTTTGATACTTATGGCGGGTATTCGTGAGCGTTTGGAAACATGTCGTGTTCCCAAGGCCATGATGGGTACGCCCATTGCTTTAATAATGGCGGGGCTTATGTCCCTTGCATTTGTTGCCTTTAAAGGCATGACAAGCTAGGAGGCTTTCGCATGGTTTTATCATCTGTTCTTACCCTGTTTGGGCTTGGATTAGTGGCTGCCATTGTGCTCGCTGCTGCCTCGCGTGTTTTTTATGTGGAAGAAGACCCCCGTGTGGAAGCGGTTATGGATGCTTTACCAGGCGCCAACTGCGGCGGTTGTGGTTATGCAGGTTGCGAAGGCTACGCCATTGCTGTGGTCAATGAGCCCAGCGTGTCTGCGTCCCTATGTGTGGCCGGTTCTGCTGATACAACCATTACCGTGGGCGAGCTCACCGGTAAAGCTGTGGGCGCTGCTGATCCCATGCTTTCTTTCCGCCGTTGTGATAAGATTGCTGGTAATGTGAAGGCTCGCTATCAATATCATGGTATGCCATCTTGCGCGGCGGCTACGTTGCTCATGAATGGTTCTGATCTGTGCTCGTGGTCTTGCCTTGGCTTTGGAGACTGCGTAGAAGTCTGTCCCTTTGGCGCCATGGAAATTAAAGATGGCTTAGTGGTCATTTCTGCTGCCAAGTGCACGGGATGCGCCATGTGTATTAAGGCTTGTCCGCGAAACTCTTTGGATCTTATTCCTGTAAGAGCTCGCGTGGCTGTGACGTGCGCCACTAAGGATAAATTACGTGCTGTTATGGACATATGTGAAGTGGGCTGTATTAACTGTGGTAAGTGCATTAAATCTTGCCCGGCTAAGGCCATTAAACAAGTGGATAGCCGTATTGAAATTGATCAGCAAAAATGCTTGAGCTATGGCGCTGATTGTGAAGAAGTATGTATTAAAGATTGTCCACGTAATATATTGCGCCCCTTCTGTCCTACCTTGCATACGTCTTTAAAAGTGGAAGACTTGGAAGAATTACAGGTAAGTGCTCCAGTTAAGGAAGATGCTGCAGCTAAAGAAGATAGTGCACAAACGGGCACACAGGCGTAGAGGAGAAGTTGTTATGGTACAAGATATAAGAAAAAAAACTACGAGCCGCCGCAACTTTCTCAAAGGTGGAGCTTTGGCCGGTGCCGCACTTTTATTGCAGCCTGTCGCTTCTTTCGCTAACTTTGCGCCCAAAGCTGCTGTGCATACGCAAACACGTTTGATGATGGGGACTTTTGTTACCATCACTGCCGTGCATGAAAGTAAGACCTTAGCAGAAAATGCCCTTGGGCATGCTTTTGAAACTGTGGCTCTTTTGGAAGCAGAGTTAAGTAGACATACAAGCTCGCCTTTAACTCATTTGAATGCAACAGGAAAGCTGTTATCTGCGCCATCAAGTTTGGTTCATGTGGTGCAAAGAGCACAGCGTGTGCATTCCCTTACAAATGGTGCTTTTGATATGACGGTGGCACCTTTACTTGATGTGTACCGCAAGGCGCAAAATCCGCAAGGGCGCATGCAACTTGATGCTGCGGATGTACGTGCAGCCAGAGAGCTTATGCAAGCGCAAGAAGTGTATGTGAGTCAAGATCATGTGCGCCTTGGACGTTCTGGCATGGCGTTAACCTTAGATGGTATTGCCAAGGGCTATATTGCTGATAGAATGTCTGAAGAACTTGTAAAAGCAGGCGTTGAGCACCATTTAGTCAATGCCGGCGGTGATATTCGTTGCAATGGACATAAGGCAGCGCAGACCCCTTGGAATGTGGCTGTGGAACATCCTGCGCGTAATGGGGAAGTGCTGGGAACTTTGCCTGTGCACGGTGCCATTGCTACTTCGGGGAATTACGAAATGTATTATGATGCTGCCAAAAAGCACCATCACTTAATAGATCCTAAGCTGGCGCAAAGCACACAATACAGCGCCTCAGTAACTGTTACAGCGCCTACGGCTCTGGAAGCGGACGCCATGGCCACGGCATTATCTGCCATACCTGCACCGGCGGCTGTGGAGCTTATCAATAGCCTTCCTGGGCGTGAATGCCTGCTTGTCTTTGGCTCGCAAGTTCTCACCTCACGCGGATGGGGCAAAGCTTAGCGCTAACATGAGGGCCTTTTTTGTGGGTTTAGGAATGAACCTTGACGAATGATAGAAAATCCGGAAAGCATACGACGCCTTCCGGATTTTTTATACGATATTTTCCTTGCAACTTACGCCATTCTTCTTTAAAAATGGCAACAACACATGCACCCGTAGCTCAGTTGGATAGAGCGACCGCCTCCTAAGCGGTAGGCCGCA